>JAYZHR010000137.1:0-64537 GCA_036166355.1 Verrucomicrobiota bacterium
GCATTTCAAGGAGATCTTACACACGTTGCCACGTTCATGCTCGCACCGGAAAGGTGGGGAACTCCACAGCGTTTTCATGAATTAAATTTTACGAAATCACATCATGGACTTACCCATTCGCAAGACAGACAAGACGTAAAGAAGGCTCTTACGCAAGTTGACCGCTTTTATGTGGAGTTATTTGCGGAAGTTTTAGAGCAATTGGACTCGATTAAGGAGGGGGAAGGAACTCTTTTAGACCACTCTATGATCACTTTAGGTTCAGGGTTAGGAGATGGAAAAGACCACACAATGGATGAGCTACCAATTATTGTAGCAGGTTCTGCTAACGGACGTATCAAGACTGGCCGCATCCTTAATTGTCCTGAAAAAACACCACTGGCCAATTTGTGGCTCTCGCAAGCTCAGTTAATGGGGACAGGTATGGAGCGGTTTGCTGATAGCACCGGACCTTTAAAAGGCTTACTCGCCTAAATGATAGGAGTTTTCTTTCCCTTCACCTGCTCTACTTGTCCTCCCTGCGGCTAACGACTTACTTCACCCTTGTAAGCCTACTCCTATTCCGTACAAAATAGCGAAGCCGATATTAGCTAAAAATGGCTTATATACTTGATTGAAATTCATGCAGCAAAAATATAATAAAACAATGCCGCAAAAAAGGCTGGCAATACCCCAGCCGACACCTTCTTGAAATGCTGCAATCAGGAGAAATATTCCTGTTATAAGGCAGCCAATTGCTCCAGTTATCATTAATAATTGTCCTAGTGCTTCCATAAGTTTGTTCAGTGAGTCACCGAGACTATTATGAAGTTATATTATGTTCAAATAAATAAATTATAAAATTATAAATTATATATATGACTTGAAGCTTCAATAGGGCAAGGTAATAAGTTTCCTGTGTTCAACATCAATCTCTCAACATTTTCTGTTCTATTATTTTTTTTATGCAATTCAGCGGTAGGTTATGCTGCTGAATCTAGTTCAGAGAATCCTAATATAGGAGGAGGAGATTATATAATTGGTCCAGATTATATTGTTGATCCAGATCTAAAAGATAAAGGAAACCCAAAGGGAAGAAGCTTTCAATTCACGATGCCGCTCTCCAGTAGTAATATCTTTAGAGGTACGGACGTTACATTGGACCCCAAGAAGCCTGTTCGAAAGGAGAGAAAGATTTATGTCTACGTGCCGGCTGCTTACAAAAATGGCACGAGTGCACCAATTCTTGTTATGCATGATGGTCCCAGTCGATTAAACCTTGTGAAAAATGCACTTGATAATTTGACAATTTCAAAAGATCCAAAACGAAGAATTCCCGCTTTTATTGTAATTTCTGTTCAAAATGGAGGTAATGATAGCAAGGGAAGTCAAAGGGGTTTGGAGTATGATACTATTTCAGATCGCTTTGTACGTTTCATTAATGATGAAGTCCTTCCTGCCGTATTGAAAAATCGAGAGATTAAGGCAATTTACCCAAACATTACATTTACAGATAACCCTTGGAGCAGGGCGACAATGGGTTGTAGTTCTGGAGGGGCGGCAGCTCTAACAATGGGCTGGTTTCGTCCTGATTTATTCCGGCGTATAATTACTTATTCGGGAACTTTTGTTGATCAACAAGATGATGATGCTCCGGAAGAATTAATGTATCCTTTTGGAGCTTGGGAATATCATTCCGGTAAAAAATTAATTGAAAATAGTAAAAGAAAACCTCTGCGTATTTTCACACATGTTTCTGAAAGCGATAATGGTGCAAATAATCCGGAACCGTCCCATCATAATTGGGTGCGAGCAAATAAGCGCACAGCTAAAGCTCTAAAATCAAAGGGTTATAATTATCGTTTTATTTTCAGTCGTTCTTCCGGTCATTGTGACAGGCGAGTTTTTGAGCACACTCTTGCAGATACTTTGGTTTGGATTTGGCAAGGCTATAAGCCTGATTGATTTATTGGGTTCTGTAAGACAAATAAAAAGCTAGATGGAAATATCACGTCTTAAACGATTGTTTCTATTGGATAATATCCGATCAATGAATTCTTTAGCTTGAACCTTAAATTGTGATTATCGAAACTATTCCCCATGCTTGCAGTTATTTCTCCCGCTAAAACATTGGATTTTGAGACTCCATCATTAACGAAATCCTGTACATCACCTGAATTTCTTGATCTATCTCAAAAACTTATTAACAAGCTTCGTACATTACCAAAGAGTAAGCTGTCTTCCCTTATGTCAATTAGTTCCAAGTTGGCAGATTTGAATAAGCAAAGGTATCAAGATTGGAATTTGCCGTTTACTATGTCCAATGCGAAACAGGCGCTTATGGCTTTTAAGGGTGATGTTTATACCGGGTTTAATTTTGAGAAGTATAATGAAAAGGATTTTACTTATGCTCAAAAGCATCTTCGGATTTTATCTGGGCTTTATGGTCTTTTGCGGCCTTTGGATTTAATTCAGCCCTATCGTCTTGAAATGGGAACTAAATTAACCACATCGGAAGCTAAAGATTTATATGCTTTTTGGAGTTTGACTCTGACAAATTCTCTTAATGCTGCAATTAAAAAATCGGGTAACAAAATTTTGATAAATCTCGCTTCTAATGAATATTACAATGTTATTGATAAGCAATTATTGGAGGGGAACGTGATAACGCCGGTTTTTAAAGACAAGAAAAACGGCGATTTTAAAGTCATCAGTTTTTATGCAAAGAAGGCTAGAGGAGCTATGTCAGACTACATCATTCGTAATCGCATCAGCCAACCTGATGGACTGAAAGAATTCAACGGGCTAGGATATCGGTTTAACCGAAATCTTACTAGCGATGATAGCTGGGTTTTTACTCGTAAGGAATCATCCTGACAGACTTAAATTATCGCTGAAAATAATCTAATGAATAATTTGTGTTAATATAAATATGAAAATAATAATATTGATACTAGTCATCGTCACTGGTTGTTCTTCCGTTAGGCAGTCAAAAATTCATTCTGAAATTCAGAATGGGAACTTAAATAATGTAAGAACTCTTATTCAGAATGGTGCTGATATTGAAGCTGTCGGGTCATCAAAATGGACCCCAGTTCACTATGCTGTAAGATATGGACAGGAAGATATTTTGGATTTACTTCTATCAAATGGAGCAAATATTGAGGCAAAAGATTCTTGGCGAAAAACTCCCTTAAATCGTTCAGTATTTTTGAAATTAAGTATTGTGGAGAAACTTTTGCTCAAAGGAGCTGATGTGAATACAAAAGATTCTAATGGAATTACACCATTGCAATATGCAGTCTGGGAAGGTCGAAGCGAAATGGTATCTTTACTTATAAAGCATGGAGCAGATGTTAATGTTGAAACTGGAAAATCAACCCCGATTCATACTTCTGTTTTAAAGGGGAATTATCAGATTACGGAATTATTAATTGGCCGTGATTCTAAACTGAATGTTATTAATGCTGATGGAAAGACTCCACTGGATTTAGCTGTGGAACTGCAGCACGAAAAAATTGTTAATTTACTTCAAAAGAATAAAGCAAAGAGGTCTAAGGAATTATAATTGTAAATTGATCTTAAAATCTAAACCACGTTGTTAATTTCTGAGTATTTTTATGAGACCAAGTGTTATTAAGCAAAAACTAGGGGAAGGTAAGCCTGTTTTTTTAACGCAGCTCCATCTAACAGATGCATCAGTATTTGAAATGGTTAGTGTCATGGGCTTTGATGGAATCTGGATGGATTTGGAGCATCATGGTTACAGTCTAGAGACGGCAGAAAATCTTATACGTTCTACTCGAATTGGATCTGCAGATGTACTTGCTCGCCCTGGGAAGGGTGAATTTATGAGAATGGGGAGGCTTTTGGAAATGGGTGCAAAAGGCATTATGTATCCACGCTGTTCCAATGCGGAAGAAGCCAAAATGGTAGTTGAATGGGCCAAGTTTGCTCCACTTGGAAAAAGAGGATTTGATGGGTCCGGAGCTGATGCGTTCTATACAAACATTCCAATTGATGAATACGTTATTGATGCAAATAACGAAACATTCTTAATAATTCAATTAGAGGATCCGGATTCTATTAAAGAAGCAGAAAAGATATCTGCTATTGATGGAGTTGATGCAATTATGCTAGGGCAGGCGGATTTTAGTGTGTTGTCTTGTATCCCCGGTCAGTTGGATCATCCATTAGTAAAAGATGCATTAAAGAAAGTAGCATCAGCGGCAGCTAATACTGGAAAGCACTGGGCATGTGCCGCTCCCAGTCCTGATGCTGCAAAGGAGCTTATAGAACTGGGTGCTAGAATTATTCTGCATAATGCAGATATTTGTATCTTAAAGGAAGGATTTGAAAAAATAAGAAAGGATTTTTCTGAAGCTGGTTTTCATTTTCAAAACAATCAATTCTGATCTGAAAATTAGTTCGCTGTCCAACCGCCGTCGACTACTAGATTCTGGCCAGTCATGTAACTACTGGCATCGCTCGCAAGAAACACGACTGCCCCTTTCAGTTCTTCTGGAAATCCCATCCGACGCATAGGCGAATAAGATTTTAGCCGTTCGACCATCTCTTGGTTTGCAGATTCTGAAGGGAACGGACCGGGTGAAAGACTATTTACTCGCACTAAGTCTTCAGCCCAGTAGGTGGCTAAATGTCGTGTCATTTGCAGTATCCCTCCTTTGAGTGTGTGATAGGCCACGGATGAGGCAGGAATAAGATCCTTATACGCATCAGGATAAGACGCAACCAACCCGTACATAGAGCCAAGCATAATAATGCTAGCCGGTGAACCGGTATTGATTGCTAACTCATAGGTTAGTCTGGATAGCAAAAAGTATCCGGTTGCATTGGAGAGGACTTTTGTAAACTGGGTTCCACTTATATCTTTCCAGTCATTTGGGCAATGTTCATGGCCATTATTAATAAGGACATCAATAGCATCGACTTGATCTGTGATAGTTTGAAATTGATCGGGCAGTTTATCGAAATCAATATAGTCGAGAATTCCGCCAATATGGTTGGAGTGGTTTGGATCGGGTAATTGTGCTGCGATTTTCTTGGCACGGTTTTGATCACGACTTGTTACAATAACTCGTCCGCCAGCTTCAGCCAAAGCGTGGGCCATTGCTTTTCCAAGATAGCCACTTGCGCCAGTGATTAAACAGGTTTTGCCTTTTAGATCGTATAGTTGTTGTACGGTTTTTTCAGGCATATGTTAGGTTGCTTTCCATTTTTATTTTTTTCCATTTTATGGATTCTTTTCCGTCGCTTAAAATACTCATTTGGCAATTCAAAGTATGCTTTGCATCTTCAATGCTGCAGGGAATGTCAGAAGAATATCCCTTAATTAAATTAATAAATTCAGAAGCTTGAGCAATGAATGCATCATCCCTATCAAAAGAGACTTCTTTTTCATTTTGCCAATTTCCATCAGGACTATCCATTATTCTCAATTGATTATCGAATAAATTAAGCCGAACTGTTGCTTTTTCGCATACCATGGTGATGACTGATTCATTTGGGAATTGATGTTGATTTAAGTGATATGCTGCCATGATTTTACCGTGACGAGCAAGGATGCTTACCGTGTCCTCGACAACAACTCCTTTTAATGAAACATGTTCAAAATCAGCTGTTAAATTGGTGATAGGCCCCAACCACCACTGAGCCATATCCAAAAAATGAGTTAGCCCATCTTGAATTGCTCCTCCCCCCGTCTCATGTGAATTATAATAAATTTTATTATAGGCGGGGCGATACAAAGGAAAATGTTGTCCAGAATATAAGTTTAAATGCAACGGTTCTCCCCATTCCCCAGTTTCAAGCCGTTTTTTAATATTATATACAAATGGATAATGGCGAAGTGTGTATCCTACAATCGCAATTAAATTTTTTTCAGAGACTAAGCTTTGTAATGTTTCAATGCCTTCAGGGTTAGTTGATATCGGTTTTTCGATAAGTAAGTGACATCCAGATTTAGCGGCTTCTATAGCAATTGTAATATGGAGGTGTGCTGGAGTGGCAATAATAACAGCTGTAGGTTTTTCAGATATAGCTTCATTGAAATCCGCGTAGGTTTTGCTAAGCGAGTAGGTACTCTTTATTCTATCTAGAGTGGATTTATCAACATCACAAACTGAAACCCTTGCTAGGTTGGTTTTCAAAAAACACCTTATGTGACGTTCTCCAATTGAACCGGCCCCAATGATTAAAATATCCAGCATGACTGCATCAACAATCAGATCCTTCCTGTTTTTCAGTCATAGGATCAAACTCATCAATTAGAGCTTTCATTCGCCAAGCAAATTCATGATATCGTTCCTGTAATTCTATAGTGTTATCTTTTTGTTCATAAAACTTGGATCTAGAATTTAATCCATTGGATTTTTCTTTCCTGAATTTTTCAAATAATTTGGGGAGCTTATTATTGTTACTGCATAATGTGGGGAGAACTCTTTCAATGCACTCGGCGTACAGTTTCGGGCCGCCTGTAATATCCATCCATTGGAATGGCCCGCACATTCCAGTCCAAAGGCCTAAGGCATTTCTGCATGAAAGATCTATGGTCTCAATATCTGCTATCCCTTGATCTACCATGAAAGCTGCTTCTCGGTACATTGCATAGCCAATGCGATTAACAATAAAGCCTGGAACATCTTTTTTAATTAAAGATGGCTGCTTGCCTAACGCATAAGCTAATGATTCCCCCTTCTCAAATACGTCGTCAGAAGTATATTCACCGCGAATTAGTTCTAGAAAACGAGTTGCATAAGCAGGCTCTGCCCAGTGCATTCCGAAAAATCTTTCTGGGTTGAGGGCTTTTTTCTGTAGTAAAGTGATTGGAATTGAGGAGGTATTGCTCCCTATGGGAACATTCTTATGAATATGTTTTTCAATTTCATTAAAAAACCCCCTTTTAGATTCTAGATTTTCAACTATTGACTCTATGAGAAAATCACATGAGGCCATGGAATTCATTGAATCCGCAAATTGAAATCTTGTTTTCCAATTTTTCTGTATTTCAGGATCAAGTTTCGTTTGTTCTGTAAGTTCTATCAACGCATTCTCAATATAATCAATGATCTTGTCATGAGGTTGATCAGCTTGTGTATATCCTATTACACGAAATCCATTTGCTATACAGCTTGCAGCTATTCCGCGGCCCAATAAACCAAGTCCGGCGACACCAATGGTTTCGTTATTTTTAGTCATTATTTTATTCCACTCCTAAAATACTTAGTGTTTCTCTATAGATCATATTTTCTATTTCTTCTTCGTTTAGTCTGGGTAATTTTGTCCCTTCAAGCATTGAATTAAGATTTTTTAATCCCGATATGGATTCATTTACTGTAGTAAATGGATAATCAGTACCAAATAGAACCTTGTCCCAGACGCCGTATTCTTGGACGAGCATCAGGCTGTTGTATAATTGGAAAGGTCTGTAATGAAGTGCGCTAATATCAGCATAAACATTCGGGTGTTTTCGGATTACAGCTATACATTCTGCCTCATAGGGATGGGACATATGAGCTAAAATAATTTTTACCTTAGGATGGCGGATGGCGACCTCATCCAAGTGACGGGGAAGAGTAAATTTCAATGGTGCTTGTGAAATAAAGGTTGTTCCCGTATGCAGAAGAACCGGCAAGTTGTTGTCAGCGGCATAATTCCATAATGGATCTAGGAGAGGATCATCAGGCATGAAGCCTGCATACATGGGAAGTAATTTTATGCCTTTTAAATTTAGGTCTTGGTGTCCGGAATGAAGTTCTCTCTCCCAATTTTTTTGTGTTGGATCAACTGAAAGAAAGCCTATTAAAGTATCCGGATTACTTCTGACATAATTAGCAACATATTGGTCGTCAACCCAAAGCCCGCTTAATTTTGCCTTTCCTCCAAAAACAACGGTTTTGACTTCTTTTGGGGAAGTGGCTTTATATTCATCATAATTAACCGTCAGATCCACTTCTTTGCCTGATCTGGCACGGGTCGCCTGAGATATAAAGTCTTTCTGAAAATGATCAGGATAACTCCATGCATGGCTGTGAACATCAATTATCACTTTACTGTCTCCTTTATGACATCACTTAGTATTTCAAATAAACGGTCGACTTCCTTTTTTGTTTCGTTGTCCAAAATATATCCAACTGGGGATCGCACAATGGTATTCCTAAAAATGCCTTGTTTCATTAATAGATATTTTTCAACGGCAAGAAATCCATCTAGTCCGGTTTGAAGAGCAACCAATGAAGAAATAGGGAATGATATTTTATATATTTGTGTTGTATCCTTTCTATTCAAGGCATCCCAAAGGGCTACCTGTGCATCAATTATTTCAGCTCCCGGCATTGTTCCAACGATGCCTCTTCGAAAGCTGTCAACAAGAGATATTCCCCCTGACCCTTCGAAAACCCTTGCTTGACCTTCTGTGGCCTCCCTTAAGGCTGACAGGTTTTGACCTATAGGAACGGCTTCTGGCTTAAACATGACTCGGTTCGCGCCAAAATCCTGAAGAAGTTTAGCTTGTATATTAATCGATAAAGGCCGACCTACATAGCCACTGGCATCCTGAATTATGAGTGGGATTTCAACGGATCTCAGTATTGATATGTAGTAAGATAACAATTCGCTTTCACTTAAAGCAACTGAGACTGGTGGGATTGCCATTATTGCCGATGCCCCACTTTGTTCTGCATGCTTGGCATGTCTTATTGCATTGTGGGTACTTTCAGCGCCAACACTCACTATGACAGGTCCGCGATTTTGCGACATCGCGCATACTTTAGATGCAAGTTCGTCTCGTTCTTCACTTGCCAGTCTAAGTGTTTCTGAAACCATGGCCATTACTACTCCATTTGCCCCTCTCTGGAAGAGCCAATCAATCTCCTTATCAAGGATTTTGTAATCGATGCTTTCATCCTCATTAAAAGGCGTTTGAAAGACTGGGAAAACACCAGAAAGTTCTTCTTTAAATTTAGTCAAATTATTCTGTTCCTTAAAAGTTGGCCAAACTCAAACAGATAAGATTAGATTCTCCAAGCATGATCTTAAAGTCCAAGTCACTTTATGAAAAAGCTAAGGAATTAATGCCCGGGGGGACTCAGCTTCTTAGCAAAAGGCCCGAAATGTTTGCTCCAGGGCATTGGCCAGCGTATTACCAAAATGCCAAAGGTTGTGAGATCATCGATCAAGATGGAAACGAGCTATTGGACATGTCAATGATGGGCGTTGGAACCTGTTTATTGGGATACGGAGATCCGGATGTTTCAAGTGCAGTAATTAATCGAATAGAATCTGGGTCAATGTGCTCACTGAATAATCCTGAAGAGGTTCAATTGGCAGAGAAATTATTGTCCATTCATCCTTGGGCAGAACAAGTTCGGTATGCAAGAACTGGAGGTGAAGCGATGTCGATTGCTGTACGGATCGCTAGAGCTAGTGCTGGAAGGGAGATTATCGCATTTTGTGGATATCACGGTTGGCATGATTGGTATTTATCGGCAAACCTTTCTTCGTCTAGTCCTGCAGGTCATCTGAGTGGTCATTTACTTCCAGGGCTTGATCCGCTTGGAGTGCCGCATGGTTTAAGCGGAACTGTAATACCTTTTCGTTATAATCAGGCAGATGAACTGAAATCGATTTTAAAGAAATATTCTGGAAAAGTCGCAGCTGTTGTTATGGAGCCTACAAGACATGATGAGCCAATGCCTGATTTTCTTAAACAGGTGAGGGAACTATGCGATTTGGCTGATGCCGCTCTTATTGTCGATGAGATTACTGCTGGTTGGAGACTTCATTATGGTGGAGTACATCTTAAATATGGGTTGGAGCCTGATATGGCTGTTTTTGGAAAGGCATTGGGTAATGGCCATCCTATTGCTGCTATTGTTGGGAAAAGAAAAGTTATGGAAGCAGCTCAATCTACTTTTATTTCCAGCACCTATTGGACAGAAGGTGTTGGGCCTGTGGCCGCGTTAGCAACTCTGAATAAATTAGAATCAATTGATGTCCCTTCTCATCTCAAGACTATTTCCAGAAAATTTAGAGACGGCTTGCAGGAAGTTTCCATTAGCCATGGTTTGAATATTCGTTTTTCTGGGCATCCGGCAATAACAGTCATCGAGTTTGAGCATCCTCAGGCGGCGGCACTGCAAACTTTGTTTACAATTCAAATGTTGCAGCATGGAATTCTAACAGGTTCTGGCTTCTATGTCTCTTGGGCTCACCGTGAAGAACACATTAATCGTTTTTTGGAGGCTGCAGACAAAATTCTACCCCAATTAGGTGATGCAATTGAATCGGGAAATATTATGGAAAGGATACCTGAGGGGGAAAAACATTCTGGTTTTTCTCGGCTAACTTAATTTCAAAATCATGGACGGCATTAACGTATATCTAGCTGTGCTTACCAATGTCGATTGGATTGTAATTGCCTTATATGCAATTGGAATGCTGCTTGTTGGAATTTATTACTCTAGAAGGAACAATAATACAGAAGATTATTTTTTAGGTGGCCGAAGAATGAAGCCGCTAATGGTTGGTTTGTCTCTATTTGCATCCTTGTTGAGTACAATATCATACTTAAGTTATACCGGCGAAATGGTTAGGTACGGCCCCATGTTCATCACTGGAGCCCTCGCGTTTCCATTCATCATTTATATTGTTGGGCGCTTTATGATTCCTAAGTTTATGAAGCTTAGGGTTACATCTGCATACGAAATACTCGAAGATCGATTGGGGTTAAGCATCCGCTTGCTGGGATCATTCCTCTTCATAATGATCAGGTTTTTTTGGATGGCAGTGATTATTCATACAACCACAAAAAAAATAATGGTGCCGGTTCTTGGTCTGGCAGAAGAATGGGTAATCCCTATCTGTGTTATCATGGGTTTAGTGACTATAATTTATACTAGTCTTGGTGGGTTTCGGGCTGTTGTTTTTACGGATGTTGTTCAATCAGGAATTCTTTTTTTTGGAGGAGTATTAACTGTTGTATTAATTGCTTATGAGATGGGTGGAGTTAAGGAAATTTGGCCTCAAGAATGGCCGACACATTGGGAAAAGCCAAATTGGGGTTATGATCCGGATGCACGAATAACATTTGTGGGTATATTTTTGGCCGTTTTTTGCTGGCACTTATGTACGGCTGGATCTGATCAGGTTGTGATTCAGAGATATTTTGCAACACGAGATGTTAAGGCAGCTCGAAAAGTTCTGAGTATTAATCTCATTGCCGATTTCCTTGCGATGATTTTGATGGCTTTGGTTGGGATCGCATTGATTGCTTATTTTTCGGCTAATCCTGGAGTTTTTTTGGGGAATCAAAATGTTATTGCTGAGAACTCGAAGGAGTTAATAAATGCCGATGATATTATAATGAAATCTTCTGACCAGCTCTTCCCTATGTACATTACCCATGGATTGCCGATGGGGATAACAGGATTAGTTATTTCCGGATTGTTAGCTGCAGCAATGTCTAGTCTCTCTTCCGGGATGAACTCGGTGTCAATAGTAGTTGTTAGTGATTTTATTTCACGATTGCGTAATTTAAAAATAGACGACAAGAAAAAAAGTATTATGGCGCGAAGAGTGTCGGTTGTTGTTGGAGTCATTGCTGTCATATTAAGTTTTGCAGTTGGTCAGGTTGAAGGAAATCTTTTCGAGGTTGCAAATAAGGTTGTGAATCTTTTTGTTTCGCCGCTATTTGTTTTATTCTTCATGGCATTGTTTGTTAAGTGCAGCAATACCCAAGGAGTCTGGATAGGAGTATTGGCTTCAATGATCACAGCAATTTCCATTTCGTTCTGGAAAGAAATTACCGGAAGTGAAGGTATAAGTTTCTTGTGGATTATGCCGTCAGCTTTTATTGCAGGAAGCTCAATCGGATTTATTTCTAGTCTTGCATTTAAGAAAAACCTAAATCTTAAGAGATCATGAAAGAAGCATGCCTCAACAATTTGTCCCAACAAAAGAATGATTTTTTGAGGGATGGTTTTGTTTTGGTTCGAGAATTCTTGTCAGATAGTCAGTTATCTGAAATCAAATCTGAGACTGAAAGATACAAGAAAAATGTTGTTCCAAGACTTGCTGAAAAAGAAGCGTTTTATGAGGGGGATCGGAGGATTGAAAATTTAAAGCAACTTCAGAGGCTGGAACAGCATGATGACTGGTTTATGAATTTTGCCACCCAGTCAAAATGGGTAAATTTTGCAGAAAATTTACTCTCAAATAAGGTCGTACTTAATGGAGTTGAGTGGTTTAACAAGCCGCCTAAAAGCGGCAAGGCGACTCCTCCTCATCAGGATGGATATTATTTCTGTCTTAAGCCAGATGAAGCCGTGACCTTATGGATTGCTGTTGATCGGGTTGACGAAACAAACGGCTGCTTGCGCTATTCAAAAAAAAGTCATCTCAAAGGAATTCGCCGTCATGGTCAGAGCAGTATTTTGGGGTTCTCACAATCCATACTAGATTTTGGGGATCAAGATCTGGCTAATGAAGAGATTGCTCGATTAGAGCCTGGGGATATGGTTGCTCATCATTCGAGGACAATCCACTGGGCGGATAACAATCAAAGTTCTCGTTCGAGAGAGAGTATCGCGTTAGTTTTCTTTTCAAAATGTGCTCAAAGAGACCCAGAAGCTTATGCACGATACCAGCGCTCCTTTGAACTGCAGCAGAGGCAAATATCAAAAAATAATATTAGTCTCGACGACTGAAAAGTTAAATTGAACAATACCTTTTGTCTTCCTGAACTTATCTATGAAAATAATTAATTTATTATCGTTTTTGCTAATATTTAAATTCTGCACAGCTGTTTCCGCTGAGGAAAATTTAGAGGTGTTGGATATTGGAGATCGAAGAGAGCTTTTTGTTGATAATTATATACTGGAAAAACTGGAAGGAAATGCGACTCAAACACTTCACCATCCCGTCCCTAGAGAAATTGTTTTTACCAGTGATAAACCGTGGGAGGGAAATGGTCTTAATTATGTTACTGTTTTAAAAGACGGTGATAATTACAAGATGTATTACCGAGGAGGAGATTATGATCGAGGAGTTAAATCTTTGCATGAGCAGGTTTATTGTCTTGCCATCAGCAAAGATGGAATCAAATGGACTAGGCCTAAGCTGGGATTAGTGGAATTTGAAGGCTCAAAAGATAACAATATAATCCTGACAGAGAAAGATCCTGTTCTTGGTTATATATGCCATAATTTCAGTCCTTTCCTGGATGCAAATCCTAAAGCATCAGCCGAGGCGAGATACAAGGCAGTAGGTGGTGGTCCTTTGTTTCCTTTGGTTTCGGCTGACGGTATCCAGTGGAAAAAGGCAACAGAGAAACCAATAATTACTAAGGGAGCTTTTGATTCACAAAATCTAGCCTTTTGGGATTCAGTGCGTTCTGAGTATCGGGCTTATCATCGCGAGTTTAGGAATGGTAGAGACATCATGACAGAAACCTCTGATTCATTTACATCCAGTTGGACTAAGCCCGTTTTTCTTGAATACACTCCAGATAGAGGCGGTGAACTTTATACGAATCAGATTATGCCTTATGAAAGGGCTCCACATATTTTTATTGGATTTCCGACACGTTATGAAGATAGGGGATTAACTCCATCAACACGCCATTTGCCCCAATGGAAATACCGGCAGAAGAGAAGTGCTCTTTCCTTGCGGGAGGGAACCGCCGTCACAGAAGGACTTTTTATGAGCAGTAGGGACGGGCTTAATTTTCATGTATTTCAGGAGGCATTTATTCGACCAGGACTAAGAACTAAAGATAGTTGGTTTTATGGTGACAATTATCAAAACAATGGTTTAGTCGAAACAAAATCTTCACTTTCCGAGGATGCTCCATCAGAGCTTTCAATGTATTTAACCGAGGCAACATTACAAAATGGTAAGCCGGCGAAGCTTCGAAGATACTCGATAAGAATGGATGGTTTTGCCTCTATCAGTGCTCCGATGAAAGGAGGGAAGATAATTACTAAGTTGCTAAAATTCTCTGGGAATAAATTATCCATCAATTATTCAAGTTCAGCTAGAGGTGGTATTCGTGTCGGTATTCTTAACCAAGAAGGAAAGTCAATTTCGGGATACAATTTAAAAGATTGCCCTTGGATTTACGGTGATTCGTTGGACAGGATTGTTGAGTGGAATCGATCTGGTGAAGTAACAAACAAAGTAAGCCCAATTACGGATCAAGAAATAAAACTGGTCTTTGAATTGAAAGATGCCGATTTATTTTCATTTAAATTCGAGAAATAAAACCGAAAATATCAATCGAGGATTCACTCTAATTGAATTATTGGTGGTGATTGCAATTATTGCGATTCTGGCTTCGTTGTTACTCCCATCCCTTACACAAGCAAAAGAAAGAGCTTTGCGAAGCAAATGTTTGAGTAACATAAGGCAGCAGGCAATTGCCTTGACTGTTTATGCAAATGATTTCGATGATTTACTCCCCATTCGATCAACTTTTAGTTATTCGTTATCTCCCGATAACAAATTGCCCAGAAATGAGGCTCAGGCAATTGAATACCTCACAGGTTTAGGAAAGTTATATCCATCATATATCCCTAGTCCTCAGGTTTTTTATTGCCCATCACTTAAAACAAAAGAGAGCATCAATGTGCAATTCGATGGGCCTTATGGATGGCAGAAAAATTTTCCATTGCATACAACTGGTGGCAACAATGGGATAAACTGTAGCTACATATACTTATTTGACAGCACATTTCAGAAATCCGTTCGTTTAACCGAGATTAGTACAGAGGCATTGAGTTCGGATTTTTTTCCTCTTGGATTTGGGGATATTTGTCATCTCACTGGTTATAATATAGCATATGGAGATGGTCATGGAGCTTGGTTTCCAGACAAGGACAGACAAATAGCTCGAAGTACTGGCAGTGTTGGTTCCAATGATCAAATTAACCGTTTGTGGTGGCAGCGTTTTTCAGAAGTGCCATAATCAAAAATAGTATTTAGAGTTGCCTTAGATGAAACTAATCAAGTCCTTCCTGCTCTTATCTAAATTTATTCTTTGTGTCCAATTAATGACCCTGAACTCTGTGGCAGAAGTCGAACGCTCATCATTAGATGATAATCCTAAAGTAAAGCTGAAGGGTCAATCGCGACAATCGAAAGATAAGATTTCGAATAATTGGATCGATTTATATAAACCTTATTCAGAGGGGCCAATGTTATATCGCCTCCTTAAGCCCATGGGGTTTGATCAGAAAAAGAAGTACCCTGTCATAGTTTCATTACACGGTGCTGGGGGAAAAGGTATGGACAATCGTAAGCAACTGAAAGGCTGGAACAAGATTCTGGCAGGGAAACAAATTAGGTCTAAATATGCTAGTTATGTATTGGCACCTCAAGCCAATCGTATGTGGAATGCTATAGATCTAAAAAATATAAAGAACGTTATAATGGAATTGCCATCAGTCGATATGGATAGAATATACATCCTTGGGCATTCTATGGGCGGGCATGGGACCTATATTATCATTCAAATCGATCCTGATTATTTTGCTGCTGCTGCCCCTTCGGCTGGAGCAGGTCGACCAAGGACTGAGGCTTTCATTGATGTATCCTTAATTAAGGATTTACCTATATGGGCTTTTCATGGTGACAAGGACCGGGTTTGTCCAATTGATCGGGCACAAAAGGTTTTTGATGATATGAAAAAATTAAAAGGCAATATGAAGTTTACCATCTGGAATGGTGATAAGCATGCAATTGCCGAAAAAATGTTTACCGGTGGTGAAAATGGTAAGACTTATATAAGTAGTGATCGCTGTAATAAAGAGGCAGATTTTATGAAGTGGTTGTTTGCTCAAAAGCGATCAACAAGCAGCCGATAAACAGAGATATATAAACTATATAAAAACATTTTATTGTTTAAGTTGAAGAAGAACTATCATCTTGAAAAAGTCTGGCCTCCTTTATGGATGTCAAAGTTTTTTATTTTCTGCCTTTGCTCTTTTTCAATTATAGGATCTTGTGTTTTGGCTGATCAGGTTTTTTCGCCACCTAGCATCAAAGTTGCATCAGGTTTTGAAGTTCGTCTTGCTGCATCTGACCCAATAGTAAAATATCCAATGATGGCATGTTTTGATGATTTTGGTCATCTTTATGTGGCCGAAAGTGATGGTCGCAATCTCACCACAAGGGCAGCCATAGAGCGCGAGTTGCCTCGTTTTGTGAGGCGATTGGTTGATGTCGATGGAGATGGAGTTTTTGACAAGAGTACCATTTTTGCCGATCGCATGACGATGCCTGAAGGGGGGGTTTGGTATAATGGAGCGCTTTATATTATCTCTGCTCCATATTTGTGGAGGCTAGAGGATATAGATGGAGATGGAGTTGCCGATAAGCGTGATAAGATTCTTGGTACTATGGAATTTGATGGGAGGGCGAATCAGCATGGCCCTTATCTTGGGCCAAATGGGAGAATGTATTTTTCGGGAGGCCATTTTGGTTATGATCTAATAGGGACAGATGGGACTCGTTCCGGTTTTAGTCGTGCTGCTGGTATTTTTTCTTGTTGGCCGGACGGAACTGATGTGCAAGTTGAAGGTCAGGGAGGAGTGAATCCTGTGGATATAGTGTTTACTTCTAACGGCGATATGCTTTCGACATGTGCGATTTTTGACAGTTTTGGTGGAAAGCGTCATGACGCCTTAATTCACTGGATGCCTGGTGGATTAACTCAGAGGGTTTATGGTAGCCCATTGTTGCCAGAGACAGGTTTTCGTCTTCCTGCGACAAGTCGCTGGGGGCAGGTGGCTCCAGCTGGTTTAATACGCTATCGTGGGAAAATCTTTGGAGAAGCTTATCAGGATACTTTATTTGCATGCCATTTTAATACTCGCAAGGTTGTAAATGTGCGATTGGAGTCGAATAATGGATCTTTTGTAACGGTAGAAAAAGATTTCTTGTCATCGGATAATATTGGCTTTCACCCAGCAGATATATTGGAAGACGCAGATGGCTCTCTTTTATTGCTAGATACGGGGGGCTGGCTGAGTTGGGGTTGTCCGTTTTCAAAGAAGGCCAGACCTGAAATTAAAGGTGCTATTTATCGTATTCAGAGGAAAGGAGTCTTAGGTCAGCAAGATCCCAGAGGTTTAAGAGTTTTGTGGGATTCAATAAATTCAAAGGACTTGGTTTATTTGCTGAATGACCCAAGGCCGGCAGTGAGGGATAAGGCTATTGAAGTCATTATTACGCGGGATGAGACTATTCTAGATGTGCTGTCGAGTTTGATTATTGATTCGGATGATCCGGTCTTTAGGAAGCGTTGCCTTTGGGCGGTTTCAAGATTTAAGAGTGAACGTAGTCTGGTCATTCTTCGAAAAGCTTTGAACGATCCAGATTCGGGGGTTCGCCCGGTAGCAGCTAGGTCTTTGGGTCGATTAAAGGACTTGAAAGCGCTGTTGCCTTTATCTGAACTTTTATCTGATTCTAGTCCGTCTGTTCGGGCAGCATCGGCGACGGCAATCGGGCAATTAGGAGACAAAAATGCTTTGTCATTTTTGTTTAACAATTTGAATCCAAATGATCCTATTCATACAAAGCATGCTTTTGTTTATGCTATTGCACGAATTGGTGATTCGACTGCAGTATCTTCATATTTATCCGATAACATATCTTCGTTCCGTCAGCAAATTGCTCTTAGGGTTCTTGCCTCTATTGGAGGAGACTTAGATTCAAGAAGAGTTATTCCGTTGTTGCGTTCACCTGACAGTAATGTTTGTCAGGAAGCACGCCGATTGATTTCCAGTCGTAAGGAAATGAAAGGAGAAATCATTAACATATTTCATGATATTATTAAGGAAGAAAAAATTAGAACTCCAGATGATGAACTTATTGAGGGAATTATTCTTGCCTTTGCGCAAGATAATCGTTTTCAGGAGATTTTGTTAGATGCTTTAAGTTCTAAAGTAATAAAGCCCAAGATAAAGGTTCAAATTTTAGCTTCTCTTAGTTTTCTTGATACTTTACCCGACTCACTTCAATCATCTATTATTATCGGATTAAATCATCTTGAGGCAGATGTTAGAATGGAATCTCTTAATATTGCCCAGCGATTTGATGTTAAAGAAAATGTTTTGGATGCTATATTGATTCTCACACAAAATTCAAATAATTCGCAGGTTGAGCGTACTAGTGCGATTCAAGTACTTGCCAAACATCAAGGTTATCTTAGGAGCGAATCATTTTCTTTTTTGGTAAGTCTCCTCGGAGATAAGCAAACACAAATGATCACCGGCCGTCAGGCTGCCAAAGCTTTGGGTTTACTACGTATACATTTGCTTAATGAGCGTCAATTGGACGCATTATTTCAAATAATTTCCGAGGCTAATTCCTTCTATCTGCCGGCCTTAACAAGACAATTCACACAGGGGCGTGAGATGAATGAATCCAATGATGCTTTTATTAATGATCAGAATTGGAATCTTTTAGGGAATAAGCTCTCTGTTGTGCTAAATAAAAGCCCAGGGTTTTCAACGCTTGGAGCGGGTCAACGTCAAAAAATATTGCAGGCTTTTTCCAATCTTAATGGGAATAAGGTTCATAAGACATTATCAGATGTAATGAAAAATAATTTTCATGGTCAAAAGAAACAAGAAACTGAAATTGATCCATTAGTTAGGATGCTTAATTTAGGAAATGCTTCAAGAGGTCGAGTGTTGTTCTATGAAGAAAGGGTTTCTTGCGGTGTATGTCATCGGATTGGAGATCGGGGGGGTAAGCTAGGTCCCAATTTGAGTAAGATAGGAGGGATTCGACAACCCCGTGATTTATTGGAGGCAATTCTTTATCCAAGCTCGACGATCGTCAATGGCTATGAGTACTACGTTGTTGAGTCGACAGACGGCAAGTCATCTGGAGGTATTATCCACCGGGAAAATAGCTCTGCTATCTACTTGAAAAATGCTGATGTCCAAGATGTGAGAGTTCCGCGAGATAAGATTCATAGTATCAAGAATATGCCGGTATCAATAATGCCAACCGGTTTTGGACAAATTTTATCCAAGCAAGAATTATTGGATTTGGTTGCGTTTCTACAGGTTTGCAGATGAAAAATAAAAAAGATTTTTAAAAGTACTTTTATTAATAATGAATAATACAAATGATCATAATCGTTTAGTTTCTTTGGATGCATTAAGAGGTTTTACGATGTTCTGGATAATTGGTGGCGGGGCGTTAGCTGCTGCATTAAGCAAACTAAGTTCAAATTCTTTAATTCAAACTATTGCGAATCAGTTGGAGCATGTAGAATGGGAAGGATTTAGGTTTTACGATTTAATTTTCCCAATGTTTGTTTTTATTGTCGGAGTGTCTACAGCTTTTTCGATTCCCAGATCGATAGATGAAAGAGGCAAAAAAAATACAATTAAGAAAATTATAATAAGAGCCTTGTCTCTATATCTAATTGGTCTTTTGTATTACGGATGGGATCCCAAAGGAGACGGTGGTGAACAATTGCGTTATGTTGGAGTTCTTCAGAGAATTGCGATTTGTTATTTAGCTGGTGGGTTATTATTTTGTTTTTTGAAATTAAGAGGTTTGTTGATCACTGTATTTCTGTTGTTAATAGGTTATTGGGCCCTTATGAGTTTCGTGCCTACACCCGGCTTGGATAAGGTTACTTTTGAAGAGGGAAAAAATCTGGCTAATTGGTTTGATAGTCAGTATTTGCCAGGAACCAAATGGTCTGGTCCCTATGATCCGGAGGGTGCTTTAAGTACATTTCCAGCTATAGCTTCATGTTTACTTGGGGTTTTAGTTGGTATTCTGTTTAAAGATGAGAAGAAAAGCCCTGCCGAGAAGATGAAATTAATTTTCTCTCTTGGCATTTTACTCATAATTGTGGGGAGTCTTTGGTCGCTGCAATTTCCTGTAATTAAAAAATTATGGACGAGCTCTTATGTTCTTATAGCTGGAGGATGTAGCATGGTACTTCTGGGTATCTTTTATTATTTGATTGATGTGAAAAAATGGAGAAATTGGTCTAATGCTTTTGTGTGGATTGGCATGAATTCAATAACAATTTATATAGCCAGCGCATTTGTTGATTTTGATAAAATATCAACAAATATTATTGGGGTGCCTGTTGAGAAGTTTATCGATGGTTATACTATTGAGCACATGGGGAATCTTGTTGCTTCAATAGTAAGTCTTTCACTCGCGGTGCTTTTTTGCAGATTTTTGTATAAGAAAAAGATTTTCCTGCGTTTGTGAATATTGAATAGAACGTTCACTGAGAATAATAGATCTCCTCATATTGGTTTTTCCTCTTTGAACCTTTACCGATACAAGGCAGTCCTCTAGTCAGTTTCGTTTTAACGACGTATCCAACGAGTCGCCATTGCTACGCTCCATTGGTATTTCCGAGCGTGTTCCCGTATAAGAAAAGGGATATCCCATTTCCCATGTAGTTCGAATGAAGGGCAGAGTATTTCTTTAAGTCTATCGAGAGTCTGACTTGATTGATCACCTATTATGCTTCCGCCGAGCCATTCTTCTTTTGGGGTGTAATCTTCCATCCATGTGCAAGGGGAGGCGATTATGAGTTGTCCTTCAGAGTAAATTAAGTCGGCTAGTTGATTCAGGCATTTCTTCGGGCACGGCAATCGGTCGATTAGGTTTGCCATTAAAACAATGTTAAATTTACCTAGATCATTGCGTAAAAACATGGCGTCACCTTGTTCAAAGCTAACTCGAGAACGATCGATTTCGGTTGGCACTCTGGCAATAGCTACTTGTTCAACTTCACCTTCGATTATAAACGAATAGTCGATTTGTCCATGTTGTTGTAGTTCTCTAGCGGTAGTAATGAAGCTATCAGAAAGGTCAATGCCAATGGACTGTTTGCAATATCGCGCTAATTCGAAGGTGGAACGACCAACAGCACAACCGAGGTCGAGAGCTCGAGCATTGTTTGGTATATTTTCTGTATCAATACATTCAGTAATGCATCGCATCGGATAGTTAAGTGCATTAGATGGACCGAATTCCCACGGCAGAACTTCGTCTGGTTTGCCGTAATGGAATAACAAGTATTCAGATAAAGCTTTTTCGGTTTCGTAAAAATCAGCGTGCATTAGATGGATTTGATATAGGCCAGCAAGTCGGCAAGTTGTTCCGGTGTTAGACCTGCGACGAGTCCAGGAGGCATTGATGAGGCCGGGATTTTTTCGCGTTTTGTGATTTGTTTGATTTGGAGTCTTGAAGCTACACCGGCAGCATTTCGAATACTAATAGTATCCGCACTCTCTGATGTGACGAAACCTAGATGAACTGACTTGTCACTTAATATGAATGAGTATGTGTCAAAGCCTTGGGCAACCACAGCATTTGGGTTAAGTATGGACTGAATAATTTCAGAAGTTTTGTACCGTTTGCTGATGTCAGCCAAGTGTGGACCTTTAGGGTTTTGCCCATTGGTGGTGGTGTGACAGATGGCGCATCCTTGGCTGGTGAATAGTTTTTCCCCTCTCTTTACATTGCCTTTGGTTTTGGCAATTCGTTCAATGGTTGCTTTTTCGCCAATGGTTGAAATCCAATTTTTAGGGTCACCGGTAGGCCGAGGTATACGAATGGGGTCATTATTAATTTCTTCTTTAGATAAAGATTGTCCTTTAGGTAGTCCAATAATATTTACCTTGTGTTTGGTTAAGATTTTCTGAACCGAATTGACCATTTCTTTTGGTGCTCGGTTAAGAGAGTCCCTTAGTCCAGATTCTATTTTGTCACTAGCTTTCCATTTGACACGGTCAAAGTAAGGGCCACTGGTGTCTGGTCGAGTGCCCCACCAGCCTTCATTATAATCTCCTTCTCGGTGGTAAAGCCGTATCAGTGTTGCGAAGATTTCCAAGTCTGGTTTAGTTTTTATACGGCTAACGAGTTGATCTACAACGGTATCGTCGTGAATATATTTTAATACACTCAATGAGGTGGATTTCAGGCGGGTGTCTAACGCAGATAACAATGTGTCTATTGGTTTTAGTGCGACGAGTGCGCGGATAGCCAAGTGAGGGATAATAGCAGATGAGTTGGGTTGGTTTTGTAGAGGTTGCTTAACCAATTGAGAGGAAGTGGCATGCGGTAGAATGTCTTTTGAAGCTGAGATATCGCCAAGGCGGCCTAAACTAATCAGTGCTTGTGCGCGGACGCGCAGATTATTGCTGCCTAGTGAATGGACAAAGGGTTCTGAGTTGAGATTATCCAGTTCGCTTTGGCGATCTGTAAGGGCACGCAAGGCAAATTCTGTAATCTTGGTCTGCTTACTGAGCTTAATTAAATTTGTTTTAGCTTCAATACCATCAAGTTGTTTGAGCGTAAAGATAGCTGCTACTCGACCTGTCAGTGGGTTGTTTTCATTAGAGGCAATATTTACAAGAGCAGTAGTGCGTTCTGGATTTCGCCCTCTACGGAGTATTTCACGTTGAGCGTGTAGATTCTGAACTTGGCTGGGCCCCAAAAGCAATTGATTAAGATCTGAATCATCTAGTTGGGTTACATCTGGGAAAGGTTTGGGTCTGAAATTTTCAGGTACTATTTGGACGATGTAGCCGACATTTGGATGGCTATAGCTGAACCCTCCTCCTTGCCAACTTGACACATACATTCTACCACTGCCATCAACATCAATATCGGTAGGTCGATTAATAGCGAGGAATGTTTGTTGATGAGCATTAAAGGTGGCTCCGTTTGGGGTGGGATTATGGAGAAATACTGCGCTACGCCCCCAGTCACATGTATAAACAGCGTGATTAAACGGTTCTGGCCAACGTTTGTCGTGGTAGAACATCCCGCCACATCCTGACCCTCCTCCATAATCGGCAAGCGTTGGCATAATTTCATCAGGAAAGTTTTTGTACCAAGACGGGTAGCCATATTCGCCTGTTTGAATGATGTGCGAAAACCGTATATCCCATCCGCCTCCGTCATTTGTATTGTCTCGAGTGAAAATATTTAGGTAAGGGTCAATGCATGCATCGAGAATATTGCGCTGACCCCAGTTGTAAATTTCCATTTCGGCCCCATTGGGACGCACCCTCACAATGCCTCCACCTCTTCGGCTAAGTGTGCGACCATCTGCTCCGACCGCTTTGGTAAATCCGAAATCACCAACTGCAATGTAAATCCAACCGTCAATTCCCATTCGAATGCCGTTAGTGGTGTGATCAGCACCGCGCTTAGAAACGTAATCGGTGCTGATTCCACTAATCAATCGATTTTCCTTATCAGCAACACCATCTCGGTCTGTGTCCTCGTAAAGTGTTAAGTATGGGGGATGTAGAACCCAAAGTTTTCCGTTGTCATAGATTAATCCACGAGGATGGTCCATCTTGGCAAATGTTTTGATTTGATCAGCTTTTCCATCCCCATCTGTGTCGAGGCAGCGAACCACCCGTCCGCGCCCCTTTTTCTTTCCAAGAGAACCCTGTTCATCGATTCCAACAAATAATTCGCCGGTAGAAGCTGCCGTCAGGCAGACTGGATAATTGACCAAGGGCGGTTTTGCGAAAACAGTGAGGTTAAAGCCTTCAGGTGCAGTAACTCGAGGCTCGTTAGTTTTCGGTGTTGCATTTGTAGATTTTTGTGAAGCTTTTACCACCTTCCGAGGGAGATTTGGAAGATCTCCTGTGTAAGCTTCAAATTCCCATAGACTTCCCCAGTAGGCTGGCTTAGCACCAAGATAGGTGATTTTAAAATAACGGGTATTTTTTGCGTCAACCTTGTGGGGCGTTATCTGTCGTACATCCTTGTTATTGGACTGGTCGATGAGCAGTTTCCATTTTTTTAAATCTGCAGAGCCTTCAATTTTGTACTGGTATGCACCATTGGTTTTCTCCCAGATAATACGGATGTTTTGAATATCTTGTGATTCGCCAAGGTCTACCTGTAGCCAGGATCCGGGAGCACTGTTTGCAGCACACCAGCGTGTAGTTGGATTGCCGTCGGTTGCGTGTTTCGCTAGGTTACCCTTGTTAGTTTCCTCTGAGCTTGCTGTTACCTTTTTGTTAGAAGCAGCATTTTTAGGAAAGCTAATTTTAGCATTTATATTTTTTTTTTTGCTGATGTAGCCTTGGGCTTGCTATTCAGATCAAACGATTCGTTTTTTGGCATGACTACCTTCATGTCCTCACGTTCTACCGCCCAAAGTAAGCCTCTTGCGACAAGGTTAAGATAACGAGGATCAGCTACGGTTACGTTATTATGTCCAATCGAAGTACTGAAAACTCGAGTGCCATCGAAGTCATTCGTCCAAGCAACAACAGCCTTACGATTACCCTGAATGCCTCGGGCTACAATCTTAGCTTTAGGAAATACTGCTATGTTGTTGTATAGCTCCTCTCGTTGAGTAGTCCAGTTTTCAAGGCCTTTAGTAATGAATGGAACGTTATTCTCGAATTTAATTTCTATCGGTTGTTGTGGTCCATGGCCGGTAGATTGTAGTCCAATATACTCAAACCACTTGGCGTTGGCTGCCCCCAACTTTACTGGTTTTCGATAAT
This sequence comes from Verrucomicrobiota bacterium, assembly GCA_036166355.1. Taxonomy (GTDB): domain Bacteria; phylum Verrucomicrobiota; class Verrucomicrobiia; order Limisphaerales; family UBA1096; genus UBA1096. The sequence goes on from JAYZHR010000137.1 coordinate 24,531, forward strand.
CTCCAAACCGGTAAGAGTGCATAGCGCAATGAAGGTTCACGCCTGGAATACCCTTTAGGTGTGGAGCTATAACTCCGGCGATAATTTCAGGGTTTTTCATGTCTGCCGCACATTCATCATGAATAACAACATCATAACCCTTAGCGTAATTTGGTTTACCGAAGATCGGAAGAGGCGGGTTAGTGCTTTTGTCATCCGAATGTGCGTGATCGATAATAATATTTAAACGACGTTCAAGGCCTTGCTTAAGAATATCTTTTTGTTTGGCATAGTCGTGGCAACAGCCGCCGGTAACCAGTAAGGCACGTAGCGGCTTGTCTGCTGCTTGGATGTTCCAGGCCATCAAGATGGTCAATGTTATAATAAAATTTAGTATTCGCATGCTTGTAAGTATTATAGGTCAGAATTGTTCAGCGCATCAAGAAGGTGCGCGGTTGGTTGATAGTTTTCAAGAACAACTATTGTTTTTCCGTCACGCTGCATTCGCACTTCGCTAACTGTAATATCAGGTGTTTTGCTGGGTGAAAATAAAATGTCATCGTGAGTAGCATTTGTTGGTGTGACAAATTTATCTGGAGTAAGTGTTCCTCCAAGATGATCACTGCGGCCTGTGGCTACGTGTATCGTGCCTAGAATTTTTTCATCTTGAATATCCCGGCCAGAGACCGGCAAGTCTTGTGTTCCAAAGCCAAGCTCACCTATTTCTCCAGTTACCGGATCGCTTTTGAGTTTCTTATTGTGGTCATCAATAGTGGATTGTTCGCCACGTATCAAAGTTGCAGTGATGATTTTTCCTGACTCAACAGTTTGTAGGCCAAGTGTTCCATCTGCATATTGCATAATGAACTCTCCTTCGCCGCCAGTGGGAACAAAGTAGACTTCACCGGCTGGAAGGTTTGCTACGTCTGGTTCATTCTCTAGGCAAATTCCGTGGCTTTTTTGTGCATCCTGCTGGCTGCATTCTAGTTTCAGTGTGTGTGTTTCATCCTCGAGTTGGAAATCGATTTCAAAATAATCCGCATGAGTAAGGGCTAAACGCAGTTTTTCTGCATCCCTACTGACTTCGTTGTAATCTACTGCCAAGCCGCTATTGAGAATAATGTCGTTTACACCATGCAATGTGGCGCCCCTGAAGCCGAATTGTTTTGCGAAAGCTGTCAATGGAGCTGTGGCTGAGTATGTCGATATACACAGGATGATATTATAATTGGGATATACATGCTTATTGAGGCTTAATTCCGATCCGTCAGGGGACATTACTATATCTGGCAGATCTAGATTGCTGCCACCGGTTTCTTCGTAAGCAAAAAAATCTCCGCCAGATAGTTGTAGTTCAGTCATGACATTGTCATGAAGTGCTTGGTGAAAAGATTCATGTGCATGTTTTTGGATAGAGAACTGTTTATTTTCAAGAAATGCCCAATCTTTGACTAAAAGGATATCGGGAAGATCAATTAAAATACATATGCGCTCACCTTTTCTCGGATGAAATGTGTTTCGCAAAAGTCGTGATAAACTAAACGAGGGGAATTCCCTTTGGCTCATTATGTGTTGGATGATTGAGGGTATTTAAATGGTTACTATTTTCGTTTGTTTTTTGGATCGAGATTTTGCTTCAGTTCTTCGGTAGTAACAGTTGATTCAAAACCGTTTTTTGGAACCTTTGCTTTAGCAATCCATAAAAGCCCATTTAGTACTGCTTTGCGAAAATTGTCATTCCCCCAGTTCAAGTGTTTATGTCCTCCCGTGAATCCGAATCCTCGACCTCCATTTTTACGGACGTATGACCACATCATTGTTTCTGCACGGCCCTTATTGGTTTGTATGTGCTTGTATGGGCCTTTTGGCCAGACGTAAGGGCCATTTCGAACCTTATCGCTTGGAGTGGCAACTAGGAGTGGAGTGATTTTACCTACACCATCGTTTCGAAAGCGCATGTTGAAGTACCATTCGTCAACTATCTTAAATGGTTTAATACCACGAGTTATCGGATGATCGGGGAATTTTTTAAAATCAGGTGCCCACATAGGATTTACAGAAAATGCGTGTTCGTAATAGCCCCCGATCCAGTTTTGCAGGTGTTGCCCAGGATCGCCTTTAGGTACTTCGACGCCGTAATGAGCGCAGCCAATACCTACTCCTTTATTGGCTAGGCTGTCTATCAGCTTGGCCCGACTTTTCTGGATGGCAGGATGTCCACCACCTCCATCGGCATAAATTAAAACTGCATCTATCCCATCAAAAGCAGAGTCGCTTTTAGGCCAACCGAAATCGTGCACTTCTGCTTGTATGTTTTTCGCCTTGTTAAGGCATTTTTTGAGCAGCAAGGAGCCTGCTCGGAATTCATGGTCTCCTGGGCCGTGGCTTGGTTTTCCTGCTATTAGGAGGATTTTTTTATTGGCGGCATCACCGCCTCCGAGACTGCCTATTATTAGAGCTATAATTAAAAGTACTTTCTTCCCAGCATTGTGCATGGAGAGAGAGAAAGCCATTTTTTCGAAAAAATTAAGCTAAAAATCTCTTGGCCAAGCAGGATAGTGCGAGTAGTTTCCCCGACCGGCTTAGCTGTTTTATAATGTTTTGGGGATTTCTCATACTTCTATTGGCGGGTGGTGTATTTGGCGGATCAATGCTCTTTGATGTGCAGGAGGACTTTTTATCCAAAAGTTTTCTTGAAATGGGTGTTGGTGGGGCCATCGGAGTGGGTGTTGGTTTTGTTGTCTTTGTTTATGTGGCAGGGTTGGTTTATGGGATGTCCTCGCCTACTGGCAGAAAAGTGCTGATGGGGCTTGGAATATTTTTCGTATTGTTTGGAGTTTGCTGTATCATGTATTGGGATGAAGTTGTATCTCAAATGATGCCATTTCTCCCTTCAAAATGGCTTGGTCTACCTATCGCAGCTACTGGTGGGCTTATGTGTAATTTGGGTTCTTTCAAGGAGTAGCTGTTCCTCATGGGGGGCGTTATTCCCATGCACTCTTCTACTAAAACATCCTCATCTCCTATTCAAAGTTTGTACGTGCATGTTCCGTTTTGCGCTACAAAGTGCGAGTACTGTGCTTTTTATTCTGAAGCTTCCGATGGACAACAAATGTCTAGATATGTCGATGCTCTTATTGAAGAGATGGAATTAGTTGCTGATTCTGTTGAGCCTCGAACTATTTTTTTTGGCGGTGGTACTCCTTCAATACTTAGTATTGAACATTGGCGACGCATTTTAAATGCGATGGAGCGGCTAAATTTGTTAGGAGCAGAGGAGTGGACAGTTGAGTGTAACCCAGCCACGGTTTCTACAGAGAAGGCTAAGCTTTTTCGGAAGTTTGGTGTAAATCGCATCTCCATGGGTGTTCAGTCTCTTGATGAGGACTTGTTAGTGCGTTTAGGTAGAATTCATTCACGGGAGATGGTTATAAAATCATTCAATAGATTAAGAGATGCAGGATTTGATAATATAAATCTTGATCTAATGTTTGCTATTCCTGGTCAAACAATGAAAACCTGGAAATCTACAGTGCAAGAAGCTATTGCTCTGGGAAGTGAACACCTATCGTGTTATGAGGTTATTTATGAAGAAGACACTCCACTCTTCGAGCAGTTACAGGCTGGAGAATTTGATGTTGATGAAGCCTTGGCATGTGAGATGTATGATGAGCTGATTGAAAATGCGACATCGGCTGGATATGTACAGTATGAGGTAGCTAACTTTGCAAAACATGATGATGATCCTTTCGTTGAGTTGCCTTCTCATGCTTGTCAGCATAATGTTAACTATTGGCGTGGAGGAGAGTGTCAAGCACTAGGGCCAAGTGCCAGTGGGTTTGTAGATGGACGCCGAATTAGTAATATTGCTAATACAGATCGATATTGCCAACAGCTTGAGATTGGACAACGTGCTCATGAGTCAATAGAGCAACTTTCACCTTTGGCCAGTGCCGGGGAGACTGCAGCATTTGGATTACGAATGAATTCTGGTTGGAACTTCGACTTATTTCTGGAAATTACGGGCTTCGACCTTCGTACTGAGTGGATGGCAGATATGCAACGTTCTATTGAAGCTAATTGGGGAGTTAAAACGGAAGAACGTTTTCATCTAACCCGAGAAGGCCTGCGTTTTGCTGATACAATAGCAGAGTGGTTTATTCGGCCGGGATTATAGTGGAAAGGGAATCATTGTGTTTAATGTTATGGTATTGCTCAATAGCTGGAGAGTTAAGCATGGTTCGCTTTCCATCTGGCCAGTATACTTCAACTTCTTCAACAGATGTTATTTGTTTAAGCCCAAAATGTGCAATTGGTGCGTGTTGCGATCGATAGGAGTCCCCGTTGACAATAAATCGCCATTGATCCTTACCATTAGCTCGAAGTCTCACCTTTGTTCCGTTGAGTGATGGGCAAGTTGAACTTCTAGTTAAACGAAATCCTATCCATTTATTTTTTTCTGGCCAAAGATTTCGAGCTATCAATAGTCCTTGTGTTGCCGGTTCTGGCCAAACAGAGAAGTGCGTGAAAATCAGGTCAAGTCGTCCATCTCCATCGATGTCGCCACTAACTACATTTCTTGAGTCAATTTCATGTGATAAATTCATTAAAAAAGCCACATCATCTAGATCTTCATTTGATCGGTTTAGTAATAAACGATTTTTTTCATAACCTCCGTAGGAATAACCCGCTCCATACAATCGACTAGAGGTGCTTTGAAAATAAACCTCCATCGCTGGGTTGGGATTAGAGTTGGCATGGTAAATATCATGACACCAGAATTGGCGTTCATAGTCCTTAACTGATTGGCGACTTTTATGTCCGTTGGCAATAAAGAGGTCTGTATCTCCATCATTATCAGCGTCAAAGGATGTTGATCCCCAAGACCAACCGGTGTTGGCTGCCTTATCACCCATTGGGCGTTGTTCAAATTTATTGTTAATCCCAAAATAAAGTCGATTTCCAAAAGTTAAATCATCAAGCATATCATAGTAATGACGATGCGTTGGCGGTGTGAGTTTCATGGATCGTAATCTTTCTGCTGTCCATGAGTTCATTCCAATCATAATAAAATCCATCATTCCGTTTGCATCGTAGTCGCCGAAATTATGAGCCATGCCAAAGCCGTAATGATTATCTATCAATTTAGTAGTGGCGTCAGAGAAACTTCCAGAGCCATCGTTAAGATAAAGGTCAGCACCTGAAAAATCACTTATTACTACAAGATCTAAATCAAGATCATTATCAAGATCCACAAGTGATGCACTGTAGGAGCGTCGATGGCGTTTAGCTGAAAGGCCAGCGGCTTCTGTATGGTCAGTGAGGTTGCCGCTACCATCATTCAATAGAAGATATCCAGGAAAGCCATCATTTGTATCGTAGATTGGCGCTGGCATTTGTCCCTTTACATATGGAAGTTTATACTGGGAAAACCAGAGATCGGCATCTCCATCATTATCGATGTCACCTGTGGTAATTACCATTGGATCCAGAACTTTTTTTGGAGCTGACCAGATCGATCTTGGTTCAGACGGGAACGTTCCATCTGGTTTGCCTTCAATCAGATAAATTCCTTTATGGCCAATTGCTGCCACATCCACAACGCCATCTCCGGACAAATCTTCCAGAACAACATTAAATACCACTTCGTCAAATTTTGGACATAGTTTTTCTGTTTTAAATCGGCCATTTCCCATATTACGAAAAATCTGGTTCTTACAGCCAAGAATAATTTCAACCATCCCGTCAGCATTAAAGTCAGTTAGTATTACTGGATCGATGAAAACATTACCATCGTTAGGCTTTATGTTCTGCCTGATTGCAGATTTGAATGTCGGTGCGCCGTCGCGTTCAATCCAATCTAAGCCGGTTAGGTTAATGTGATTAGGTTTAGCTAATGTCTCAGGTGTAATTTCAATCGGCTGCCATTGTACCTCGATATCTCCCCGTAGTATTCCGCGTTTTTTTAAAGTAGCGTTAGTCAGGTGAAGTGATATCCAGAAAACCGAACGAGCTCCGCCTTCTGCTCTTGGGTAGAATCGTCGATGACGCCACTCGCTTTGCTTAAGTTTCCAACCTTCGTTTTTCCAGAGGGTAAGAGCTTGTTCAAATTGTTTTTTCGACAATGTTGGTCCGTCTTGGCTCAAGCGGGTGTAGCGGATTCCAGATTCCCAATCCTCAATGGGTTGTGCTTTGCCAAGTTGCACTTGTTTCACAGGCATTGCCGTCAGTAATTCGAAAGGGTCAGCTCCGGCAAGAAGTCTGTCCCAAATCTGTATTACAGATTCTCCGTGATCACGCGCAGTTAATTCGTCTGCCCATACAGTTGCATCCCATTGGCGATGTTTTGCCTCAATGGCGGAAACCTGTTGCATTACTTGTTCTTCGACAAGTCCTCCTGCTGTTGCGGATTCTATGGAAGAACGATTCATTTCAGATTGTTTGTTTGGTGCGAATTGAAACAATTGAAATAAAAATATACCCGCCAAGGCTAAGATAGCCACAAGCACTGCTACTCTTCCGGGGCGAAACTGCACGTGGCGATTGTCCGCACATTTATTCCTTTTTCAATGGAAATAAAATAAGTTTAGGCTTTCGTTCCCTTGACACAGTCCTTTCCTCTGCGAAGATGCCGCGCCTTTTAATGTCTGAGAGCAATAAAAATGGACGAATGGAGAAGATTGTGTCGCTTTGCAAACGGCGTGGTTTTGTATTCCAGTCATCAGAAATTTACGGAGGACTAAATGGTTTATGGGATTATGGTCCCCTTGGCATTGAGTTAAAACGTAATATTAAGAATGTTTGGTGGGCGGATATGGTAACTGCTCATAATGAGCGAATACAGCCGGAGGGTGCGCCGCGTTCTTTTCAAATGGCAGGTATAGAATCTTCAATTATTATGCACCCGCGTGTTTGGAAAACATCCGGGCACTATGATTTGTTTCATGACATGATGGTTGACTGTCGTGAAAGTAAACGGCGTTATCGATATGATCATATCAAGGGAGCATGGATTGAGCACGCTGAACAAAAAGTTTTCATTTCTTGTATTACTGATGATGATGCAAGGGAAGAAATCGCCAAACGTGCACTTCAATTTTTTAAGCTGAAGGCTAAGTATGTTGATAAATTGAAGTGGGATAGTGAGGTTGTTGATCTTACTTCTGTGAAAGACAATGACCTAGTTCTTGCACCAGATGCAAAGGAGTTAGGTTCTTTAACTGAACCTCGTGAATTTAATCTGATGTTTGAAACGCATATTGGGGCCATGCAACATGAAGATAATAAAGCGTTTCTTAGACCTGAAACTGCGCAGGGGATGTTTGTGAATTTTCGTAATGTAGTTGATAGTAGTCGTGTCAAGGTGCCTTTTGGAATAGCGCAACAGGGAAAGAGTTTTAGAAATGAAATTACACCACGAAACTTTACTTTCCGTAGCCGAGAGTTCGAGCAGATGGAAATGGAGTTTTTCTGTCACCCTGATGAGTCACGGGAGTGGTATCAATTTTGGCGTGATCGGCGATTTAAGTGGTATGTAGATTTAGGCATAAGTGAGGAAAGATTAATTCTCCGAGATCATGAAGATGCAGAACTGGCTCATTATTCGGTCGGAACGGCTGATATAGAGTACGCTTTTCCTTTTTGTGAGGAGGGTGAATATGGAGAACTTGAGGGTATTGCACATCGCGGGGATTTTGATTTGCGATCACACATGGAGGGCAAACTTGTTCGTGAAGGTGACGACCTGGTTGTTGAGAAAGATGATGATGGAAAACCAAAGTATCCAGGGAGTGGAAAGGATCTAACGTATCATGATGAGGAGTCTAAAGAGCGATTTGTACCTCATGTTATCGAGCCGGCTGCTGGGGCTGACCGAACAGTCCTTGCATTTATTTGTGATGCATTCGATGAGGAGGAAATTACCAATGAAAAAGGTAAAACCGAGACGAGAGTAGTGATGCGCTTTCATCCGCGTATAGCGCCAGTGAAAGTAGGCGTATTCCCGCTCCTAAAGAATAAGCCAGAGCTCGTAGCCAAAGCAATGGAAGTGCGTGCCATGCTACAGCCTTACATGTCGGTGTTTTATGATGAGACTGGTGCTATTGGGCGCCGATATCGTAGGCAAGATGAAGTTGGAACGCCTTTTGGAGTAACCATAGATTTTGACACTATTGGCGAAAATGGTGATGAAAATAAAGATACAGTAACCCTTCGTGAACGAGATAGTATGGAGCAACGGAGAGTTAATATCGACGAATTGCTTAGTATTTTACTGAACGAGATTATGTAGTCTCGGTTATGAATTAAGGTTAGATAGTTGTTTTCAAACAGCTTGATTGGCACGGCGAGAATCGTAGACTCTCGCCGTGATTTCTTTTTGTCATAGTGGTCTGGCAATATCTTTTGCTGCTTGCCTTTTTTCTACTCCACTGTGTCAAGTGTTGGGGGATGAGGATCACTGGGCATTCAGGCCAGTAAAGAAACCTTTAATAATTGGAGATTTGCATCCGATTGATGCTCTCGTTGAAAAAAAACTTCATGCCAATGGATTAGAGCATTCTGAAAGGGCGGATCAATTGACTCTAGTGCGTCGTTTGTATCTTGTGATGCATGGTTTGCCGCCAACACCGGAGCAAGTTAAGGAATATATGATGGATTCAGCTCCCGATGCATTTTCTCGTTTGGTTGAAGAAGTCTTAGCCAGTGAACGTTATGGGGAACGTTGGGCTAGTCACTGGTTGGACTTAGTTCGCTTCGGTGAAACAACGGGTTTTGAAACCAATCGTGAGCGGCCAAATGCATGGCATTACAGAGACTGGGTGATTGATTCACTTAACCGTGATAAGCCTTACGATCAGTTTATTCGAGAACAACTTGTAGGTGATGCCTTGGGTGAAGGGATTGGCACAGGCTTCTTGGTTGCTGGTCCTAATGATATCGTTAAGGGACAGGATCCAAAGCTTGGTAAAATGCAACGAATGAATGAGCTTGACGATATGATCAATGCAACCGGCACCACGTTTCTTGGCCTTACGACAGGTTGCGCTCGTTGTCACGATCACAAGTTCGATCCTATTTCGCAGAAGGATTATTATTCTATGCAGGCAATTTTCGCAGGCGTTACTCATGGAGATAGAATTTTAGATTTAAGTGAATCAATTAAAGATGAAATTGAAGAAGCCAAAGAAGAGATCGCAAAGCTTAAAATTGACTTATCCAAGTTCATTCCAACATCTGATAATGTACTTCGGGAACCGGTTAACTCTCGTCATAATGTCGAAGAATTTCCTGCCATTGAGGCGAAGATTATACGGTTTATCATTCAAGGAACTAATTCTTCCGAACCGTGCATTGATGAGTTGGAGATTTTTTCAGGTGATAAAAATATTGCATTGAGAACTACTGGCTCAATAGCGACATCATCAGGGGATTTCGTGCATCCTTTCCATAAACTAGAGCACATAAATGATGGTCTATATGGTAATTCTAAAAGTTGGATTTCTGCAGGCACAACTGGTTGGGTGCAGATAGAGCTTCCAGAAATAAAGCGAATTAATCGGATTGAATGGGCTAGGGATCGAGAAGGCCAATTTAATGATCGAATTGCAATAAATTATAGAATTGAGGTCGCATTAAGGCCAAACGAATGGGTTAAGATTGCCAGTTCTAAGGATCGTAAGCCTTTTTCAAACGGCAAGGATGTAAAGCCTGTATATGAATTTTCCGGTTTTCCTCAAGATGAGGCAGCTCAAGGAAGAAAAATGCTTATTAAGCTTAGGGAGAATGAGAAACGATTGGTTGATTTGCAAAGTCAGAATAAAGTTTATGCCGGGAATTTTATGGAGCCCGAACCAACTCATGTGCTTTATCGTGGTGATCCTGATGCAAAGCGTGAAGAGGTTTTTCCTGATGCTATTTCTGCATTTGTTTCTCTAAACCTTAGTAGGGATGAACCAGAGCAGCGCCGTCGTCTAGCTTTGGCAAACTGGATAGCAAGTCCGGATAATCCCATGACTGCGCGTGTATTAGTAAACCGACTTTGGCAGTTTCACTTTGGTAATGGAATAGTAGATACTCCAAGCGATTTCGGCTTAAATGGGGTGCCTCCTACACATCCATTACTGCTTGATTGGTTGGCGGTGGAATTAATGGAAAATGGTTGGTCTATCAAACATATTCATCGTCTGATTTTGAACTCCAACACCTGGCAACAAAGTAGTCGACCAAAAACCCGTGCAATGCGGATTGATGCGGATAGTCGATTACTTTGGCGGTATCCGACTCGGCGTATGGCTGCGGAAGCAATTCGTGACAGTGTTGTTATGGTTAGTGGTATGTTGAATTTAAAATCTGGTGGGCCCGGTTTTGATGGCTTTCAGGTGCAAATGGAAAATGTTCGTCATTTTTTTCCGAAGAAATCTTACGGAATCTCCGATTGGCGCCGTATGATTTACATGACGAAGGTGCGTCAGGAGCAGGAGAGTGTATTCGGTGTCTTTGACTGTCCAGATGCGAGTCAAAGTGTTCCTAAGCGTAGCCGTTCAACTACTCCTCTGCAGGCGCTGAACTTGCTGAACAGTAAATTCTTAATGCAGCAAGCTAGTCTTTTTTCCGATCGTCTCAGAAATAATGTGGGCTCTAATACAGTTGAACAGATAGACTCTGCTTTCGAATTATGTTTTAACCGACCTCCTACGTCTACGGAAAGAAAGGATGCTTTACTTTTTATTGAGTCCCAAGGTTTAACTCAATTTACTCGCGCTCTATTGAATACAAACGAGTTTGTTTTTGTGCCCTGATAAAATGAATTCATTACTTAATCGCCGTCATTTTTTGAAGCATTCTGGGCAGGGGCTAGGGGGCATTGCATTGTCGAGTCTTTTGTCTCGTGATGGAATGCTCGCTGATGGGGCTCCTATACGACCAAATATTGAATCCACTAAACCTTTTGCAGCTAGAAATCCTCATTTCCAACCTGCAGCAAAAAATGTAGTTGTAATTTTTTGTTCTGGAGCTTGCAGTCATATCGACACTTTCGATTATAAACCGGATTTAATCAAACATCATGGCCAACCAATGCCTGGAGGGGAAAAACTCAAAACCTTTCAAGGAGAGCAGGGTAATCTTATCAGGAGTCCTTGGGATTTTAAGCCTCGTGGACAGACAGGTAAAATGGTTTCTGATTTGGTTCCGCAATTAGGCGAGTTGGCCGATGAAATATGTTTTATTCATTCGCTTACAGGTAAGACGAATACTCACGGACCAGGAGAAAATTTTATGTCTACTGGCTATACTCTGGATGGCTTCCCAAGTATGGGCGCTTGGGTTACTTGGGCACTTGGGTCGGAAAACGAGGAGCTGCCTGCTTATGTTGCAATTCCTGACCCTCGCGGAACCCCACAGAGTAGTGTTAATAATTGGGGGCCAGGATTTCTGCCAGCAGCATTTCAGGGTACTGACTTTAATGCGACAAAACCCCTTCGTAATCTTGAGAGACCTCCAGGTGTGAGTGAGAAAGCAGATCTTGCTACTCGAAGGTTTATCCAAAGGCTCAATGAACAACATTTGGAAAAGTTTCCAGGAGATACAGAGTTGGCTGCTCGTATATCTAGTTACGAACTGGCTGCACGGATGCAGCTTAGTGTTCCTGAAGTTAGTGATCTTTCCACAGAAAATATGGCTACCTTGAAAATGTATGGCGCTGATGATAGTAGCAATCCTCTCAAGGCGAGTTTTGCAAAAAACTGTATTCTTGCTCGTCGTCTCATTGAAAAAGGGGTGCGTTTTGTTCAGCTTTTCAATGGGGCTTATCAAACAGGTGGAGAAGGAGTGAGCAATTGGGATGGTCATAAAGTATTACAGGAACAATATTCTAAGCACGGCCCGGTGTTGGATCAGCCTGCAGCAGCACTCATTCGCGATTTGAAACAACGTGGTTTGCTTGATGATACTTTGGTTGTTTGGTGTACTGAGTTTGGACGTATGCCTACATTTCAGAAAGGTGCCAGCGGTCGAGATCACAACCCTGATGGCTTTACTGCTTGGCTTGCAGGTGCAGGTGTAAAAAGAGGATACAGTTACGGCTCGACTGATAGATTCGGGTGGAAGGCGGAGCAGAATATCTCTTCAGTTTATGACCTTCACGCAACTATACTCCATCTGCTTGGTTTAAATCATGAAAAACTTACTTTTTATCACAATGGGTTTGAACGCCGTTTAACCGACGTACATGGTAATGTGATTTATGACGTGTTGAGCTGAATTAATTAAGTTTAGGCCAGTTTAACTACAACTTTTCTTGAGTAAGGCCCGCCCATATTCACGATTCATGCGGGCGATAAAATCTAGTGAGATTTCTTTGGGGCAAACTGCTTCACATGAGCCAGTAACAGTGCAGTTTCCAAATCCTTCTTCATCCATCTGATGTACCATGGATAAAGCGCGCCGAGTACGCTCAGGTTGACCCTGGGGCACAAGGCTAAGGTGTGATACTTTTGCTGCAACGAATAGCATTGCACTTGCGTTTTTGCAGGCAGCCACGCAGGCGCCGCAACCAATACATTGTGCAGCATCCATTGCTAGGTCGGAGTCTTTTTTGGGGACTGGAGTTGCGTTGGCATCTGGTACACTGCCAGTTCGAACACTAATGAATCCACCAGCCTGTTGAATTCTATCAAATGAGGTCCGATCGACGACAAGGTCTCGATGCACTGGAAATGCAGTTGCACGCCATGGTTCGATAGTGATTGTATCACCATCATTAAAGTGCCTCATGTGTAACTGGCATGCAGTAGTCCCTTGCTGTCCTCCATGTGGAACGCCGTTAATCACCATCGAACAAGTGCCGCAAATGCCCTCGCGGCAGTCGGAGTCAAACGCGATGGGGTCACTTCCATCTTTAATGATGGTTTCATTAACTACGTCAAGCATCTCCAAAAAGGACATATCTGGACTTATATCAATGGCTTCGTATTGCTCAAAACGACCAGCTTCTTCCGCATTATCCTGACGCCAAACTTTAAGGGTTAAATTCATTTTTATACTGCTCACTTATAACTTCTTTGAGTCATTTTAACTTCTTCGTATACAAGGGATTCCTTGTGAAGTTGAGGGGTTTTACTCTCTCCCTTATATTCCCATGCTGAAACGAAGGAAAAATTGGTATCATTTCTTTTAGCTTCTCCTTCAGGTGTCTGGTGTTCTTCACGGAAGTGGCCTCCACATGATTCTTCACGCTGTAATGCATCACGGCACATTAATTCACCGAACTCCAGAAAGTCTGCTACCCGCCCGGCATGTTCTAAACTTTGATTTAGAGATGTATTTTCCCCCGGAACTGAGAGGTTTTTCCAAAACTCTTTTCGTAGTTTTGGAATGGTTTTCAACGCTTCCTCTAATCCTTTTTTGTTTCGGGCCATCCCACACTTATCCCACATAATTTGTCCAAGTTCACGGTGGAATGAAGTTGGTGTTCTTTCTCCATTTATTGAAAGTAGAGTATGAATTCGAGATTCGACATCATTCTGCACGTTAGAAAATGCTGTATCATCAATACTGGGTCGGTCATCGATTCCACCTTCTGCCAGATACTGTCCTATTGTGTAAGGTAAAACAAAATAACCATCTGCCAATCCTTGCATCAATGCACTAGCTCCAAGTCGATTAGCGCCATGATCAGAAAAATTAGCCTCGCCGATGGCGAATAATCCAGGAAGATTGCTCATTAAATTGTAATCCACCCAGAGTCCTCCCATTGTATAATGAACAGCAGGATAAATAGTCATAGGATTTCGATAGGCATTACTACCGGTGATCTTCTCATACATGTCGAAAAGATTACCATAGCGCTCGCGCACAGTATTTTCACCCATTCGTTTTATGGCATCTGCAAAATCTAAATAAACTCCCAAACCCGAAGATACTACACTACGTCCTTCATCACATACTTCCTTGGCATTTCTAGAGGCTACATCACGAGGCACAAGATTGCCGAAGCTAGGATATTTTCTTTCTAGAAAATAATCCCGATCTTTATCTTCAATATCGTTTGGTTCTAGTTCTCCTTTTCTTATTTTTTCAGCAGTTTTTTTATCTTTGGGAACCCAAACTCGTCCATCATTACGGAGCGATTCACTCATTAATGTTAATTTGCTTTGATGATCGCCACTGACTGGAATGCATGTTGGGTGAATTTGTGTAAAACAAGGATTAGCAAAGCATGCGCCTTGCTTATAAGCCCGATAAGCTGCTGTGACATTGCATCCCATGGCATTAGTTGAAAGAAAAAAAACGTTTCCGTAGCCACCGGTTGCCAATACAACAGCATGAGCAGAGTGACGACTGATTTCTCCGGTGATCATGTTGCGGACAATGATGCCTTTTGCATGACCATCAACAAGCACTACATCGAGCATCTCAGCACGTGTGTGCATCTCAACCTTGCCTAGACTGATTTGTCTATTAAGCGAAGAATAAGCGCCTAAAAGTAATTGTTGTCCAGTTTGGCCCCTGGCATAGAAAGTTCTACTAACTTGTGCGCCTCCAAAAGATCTATTAGCCAGTAAGCCGCCATATTCACGTGCAAATGGAACTCCTTGTGCAGCACACTGATCAATTATGTCTACACTAACTTGAGCTAGGCGGTAAACATTTGCCTCGCGTGAACGGTAATCACCACCTTTTACTGTATCGTAGAAGAGCCGATAAACTGAGTCTCCATCATTTTGATAATTTTTTGCAGCATTTATGCCTCCTTGAGCTGCTATAGAGTGAGCTCGGCGTGGGCTGTCTTGGTAGCAAAAGCATTTAACATTATAGCCTAGTTCAGCTAATGACGCTGCAGCTGAGGCGCCAGCTAACCCGCTACCAACTACAATTACTTCATATTTCCTTTTATTAGCCGGGTTAACTAATTTGAGATTAAAACGGTGCTTGTCCCATTTTTCGCTCATTGAACCGTCTGGTATTTTGGAATCCAGAATAAGCTTTGTTGTTCGGCTACGGCTCGTTTTTTTTACGGCTTTGACCTTTGGTGATCTTTTTTTCTTTTTTGCAGCCATCTTATTTTACGAATCCAAGCATTATGCTTATGGGCACTGATACATAGCCAAGAAAAAGTAGCCAAGCTGACGTATAGGCAAAACGATTTATCAGTTTTTCGGATGGTTTTGATTTAAATCCAAGAGATTGAAACATTGCATTTAAGCCATGACTTAAGTGGATACAAAGTAATCCAACAGAAATAATATAAAAAATCGATATCCACCAAACTCCAAACCCGGTTGTAACCATTCTATAGACATCAACTGCATTTTCTCCTTCCTTGCCTAATCCTTTAGGCAGTGGGGTTTCAAATGCACTTTGATCTTTTCCCATGTCTTTTTCGTAGACATAAAAAGTTTCGAAATCAGAGTCGGTGCCATTAATTTGTGGGACTTTCCAAGTGTAGTGAGCAAGATGGTAAAAGGCAAATGCAGCAATAATCAATCCACTATAAATCATCGTGCGTGCTGCATAGCGCGAGATAATTTTGTTCTTCCGGTATGTATCGACAGGTTGCACTGCTCCTTCATATTGGACTTGTCGTGCATGTTTATTTTCAGAAGCTAATTTAATAGCTGACCAAATATGAACCGCCGCCATTGTAAGTAGACCGAGTCTGGCAACCCAAAGAAGAGGGCCCATACTATGTAACTTTGCTGCGTATTGGTTAATTGCTGCAGGTCCTGCAAAGATTGTTAAGTTTCCTAGCATATGAACGACAACAAAACCGAACAGGCCCGCCCCCGAGAGTGCCATTAGATATTTTCGTCCGAGCGATGTGCCGAAAATGTTGCTTATCAGGGACATAAAATGCAAAAAAGCTCAAAGAATATACTATGCTAATGGTGTTTTCGTCGAGCGAAACGTTGCGCTTGGGCAAAATGAGGGGAGAAGTTACTTTTGGGCAAGCGCATGAATCGTTATGTCTCAATAAGTGTAGTATTTATTTTGTTGCTGGTCTTGGCTGCATGTCATTCACCGGCATCTCATAAAGCAAAAATACCTGCTAATGTAAAAGCAGTCAAAACGGAGCCCGTGTCTTCAGTGTTTCGTTTGGATAAGCTGGAGGAAATCGATGCAGCTATTTTTCAGGCCATTGATGACGGAAAGGCGCCAGGAGCTGTGCTGCGAATTGAAAACAGCGATGCCGTTTATAGAAAGGTGTTTGGACTAAAAAGTATCGAGCCAGAAAAATTATCAATGAAGTATGAAACGATTTTTGATGCTGCGTCATTAACGAAGGTAATTGCTACTGCGCCCTCGGTAGCTTTGTTAATTGAGAGAGGTCAGATTGGGCTCGATGATAAAGTGAATGAGTGGATACCGGGATTTAATAAAAACGGAAAAGGTGCCATTACAGTGCGTCATTTGCTGACACATACATCGGGATTAAAGCCAGGACTTTCATTGCGCTCAGAATGGAAGGGGGATGAGGCAGCTATTGAGAAAGCTAAGGCGGAGTCTATTACTTCACAGCCCAATACGAAATTTGTTTATAGCGATATAAACTTCATTTTGCTTGGTGAAATAGTACGACTAGCTTCTGGTAAGAGGCTAGATGACTTTGCTAGCGAAAATATATTCAAACCATTAGGGATGGTTGATACTGGATTTCTTCCATCTTCAAAGGATCGTGTTCGAATTGTTCCAACTGAACGGGTAGATGGGGTTATCTTACATGGAGAGGTGCATGATCCAACTGCAAGAAGAATGGGAGGTGTTGCTGGTCACGCCGGTTTATTTACTACTGCCAAAGATCTCGGAATATTCGCAAGAATGATGCTACAGGAAGGTAGTTACAAGGGGCGTCGTGTATTTAAAAAAGAAACTATCAAATTAATGATAACATCGCATTCCCCATCTGCTATGAAGATAAAGCGAGGTTTAGGCTGGGATATATCTTCCCCGTATTCAAGTCCAAGGGGTAATCATTTTGGTTTAGGCAGTTATGGACATACGGGTTGGACTGGTTGCTCAATTTGGATAGACCCTGTTACAGGTACATCCGTGATTCTAATGACCAGTCGAACACACCCCGACGGTCGGGGTAACGTAATTGCTCTTCGGCGAAAAGTAGCGACGCTCGCTGCTGAGGCGTTGAGGGGGTTTTCTTTTGGCAGTGATAGTTCACCGTCGGCAGCTGGCAAGACTGTTTTTAACGGAGCTGATGTACTTCGCTTGCGTCCGGAGCTGTTGGTTAAGGGTAGTCGGGTGGGATTGATTACCAATCACACAGGTCACGATCGTAATCGTAATTCGACGCTTGATTTTTTATTGAAAACGGATCTTGTTCAACTCAAGGCACTGTTCAGTCCTGAGCATGGATTATATGGTAAACTTGATGAGAAAGTCAGTGACAGCACTGATAAGGAATCCGGTTTAAAAATATTCAGTCTGTACGGTGAGAACCGCAAACCAACACAGTCACAACTTGCAGGGCTCGATGTATTGATCTTCGACATACAGGACATCGGTTGTCGGTTTTATACCTACATTTCGACGATGGGCTTAGCTATGGAGGCGGCTGCCGAAGCTAAATTGACATTTATTGTTCTTGATAGAGTAAATCCCATCGGTGCCACTGAGGTGGAGGGACCATTGCGGCTTGGTCCAACTGACTTCATTGCATTCCACGAAATTCCGGTTCGGCACGGAATGACAGTTGGTGAGTTGGCGCATATGTTCAACAAGGAGCGTGGCTACAATGTGAATTTGCGTGTTGTTAAAATCGAAAACTGGTCGAGGGAGCAGGCCTTTGATAAGACCAGTCAGCCTTGGACAAACCCTTCGCCCAACATGCGAAATCTTACCCAAGCGATGCTGTATCCCGGTATCGGCCTGTTGGAGACGGCGCTTTCAGTGGGGCGTGGAACGGATACCCCTTTCGAAGTAATCGGCGCTCCGTATATTGATGATGTACTCTTGGCTAAACGGCTAAATGCTCTTAAAAAATCGGGTGTGACCTTTGTGCCGATTCGTTTTACTCCTGACTACAGCGTGCATAAGGATGAGTCGTGCGGAGGGGTAAATATCATTATTACGGATCTGGAATCGTTGAAGCCGGTCGCACTTGGCATCGATATTGCCCGTGTGCTGTATGCGATGTATCCCAAGAAATTTCCTTTATCCAAGGTCGATCGTTTGCTTTGTCACCCACCGACCATTGAGGCAATACGCCAAGGAAAAACCATTCAACAGATCGAGATGATTTGGCAGTCGGGCTTGGTCAAGTTCAAGAAACGCCGTACTGAGTTTTTACTTTACGACTGACCTTTTTGACGAACTTCTTTTTGACGGAGATTTTTTTCCTGCCTCTTAGTTTCGGCTCGGAGCAATGCCTCAGGCTGCCATCCTCTATGTTGAGCATATTCGGCTAAGGCAAACAACTCACGACTGAGGCTGGCTTTTGTATATTGCTGTTTAGACGGCTTGCCCAATTGTTTGTCGGCGAGCCCGTTTTTACGGGCCTTTTTTATGAGTTTCTCGGCGCGCTGTAGCGAAGGGAGATGATTCGGGATGCCGTCCAGTGCAGAGGATCGCTCGTGCTGGGTTCCCTTTTTTTCCTCATGCTTTATTTTCTCCCACTGTGCCCAGACGGCGTCGACGTTGTCTGCATCTGAGTTTCCGAATACATGCGGGTGGCGTCGAATGAGTTTGTCGGTAATTGTGCGAGCAGCTTTTTCAAAATCGAATGCTTTTCGCTCCTTTGCAAGTTGGCAATGGAAAACCACTTGCAACAATAGGTCGCCGCATTCTTCAAGCATCTCATGGTCGTCCTCCGATTCGATTGCATCGATTAGCTCGTAAACTTCCTCGACAGCATGGAAGCGGATCGATTTGTGATCTTGCTCACGATCCCACGGGCAGCCGTTTGGGCTGCGCAGCCGTGCCATTACTTCGATTAGATCGTCGATTGCTGTTTTTCTTTTTGCTGCCATTTTAGAGAATGACAAGATCGTCACGATGAACAATTTCCACGCCCTTCAGTTTTTTAGCACGGATCTCATTGGCATCGTAACGGCTGATGCCACGAGAGAACTCTGTTCCGTCGAGGTCACAAATACGGACAACGTCTCCCTTAGCAAATTCGCCTATGCACTTTGAAACGCCTGGTGGCAATAAGCTTTTACCCTTGTCACGGAGCGCATTCCGGGCGCCATCGTCCACCCATAATGATCCTTTAGGATGATGGAAAAATGCAATCCAACGTTTGCGTCCCTTGAGTTTCCCGGCTTGAGGAATAAAGAACGTTCCTTCTTCCTTTCCGTTGATAATATTGGATATGACTCGCTTTTTTTTGCCGGAAGCAATTACAAGAGGGATACCAGTGCGGGCAGTCATTTTGGCAGCTCGAATCTTAGCGTCCATGCCTCCGACTGCGGTTGTACTTAGAGTTCCTCCAGCAAGTTTTTGAATCTTTGCATCGACTTTTTCCACAGTAGGAATTGTTTGTGGGTTTTTCTTTCCAAAATTTTCTACTAAGCCATCGACTGTCGTGAGAATGATCAACAGGTCTGCAGGAAGTAGGCAAGCAACCAGTGATGCCAGCCAATCGTTGTCACCAAACTTCAATTCGGTGTAGCTGACGGCATCGTTCTCATTAATGATCGGTACGACACCTTTTGCCAGTAGAGAGACCAAAGTGTTGCGGGCGTTAAGATGACGATCCTTATCTTCAAGATCATCGTGAGTAAGAAGTACTTGAGCTACCTGAAGATCGTGAATCGCGAACAATTCTGAGTAAGTCGACATCAACGCCGACTGTCCGACAGCGGCGCAGGCTTGAAGATCCGAGAGGTCGGTTGGTCTCTTGTCCATGTTTAACACACCCATGCCAGCTCCCACAGCACCGGAGGACACTATAATGACTTCACGTCCGGCTTTGTGTTGGGCTGCAACCTGACTGACCAGTTGCTCAATCTGGCTAGGATCAATCTGCTTACTGCGGTTGGTTAGGATACCGGTACCAAACTTGACTACCACGCGGCTGGTTTCTTTTAGCAAATTTCGCTCCATTTAACGGGACTTGGGCTAATGGTATCTGGCTCGGTTAGCAAGCAAAACTAATCATTCAATTGTTAAATTAGGTTGTAAGAGAAAGGTTGCTCGTCTCCTCTGGCTGCCTAAACTCTGCTTTCCGGATTCGTAGCTAATTATTAATTATATGAAAAACTTAACATTTCTTACCTTTTTAGGAGTTTCCCTAACTGTCATGCCTTCGATTAAGGCTGACTGGCTGCAATGGCGTGGTCCAAATGGGCAGGGAGTTGTATATGAGTCCAAAGTTCCCACTGAATGGAGTGAAACCAAAAATATTGCCTGGAGATCAGAATTACCTGGGCGTGGGTGGTCATCTCCATTGATAATTGGGAATAATATTTGGGTTACAGCTGCTCACGAAACAAAAGCATCTGAGGAACAAACTAAGGAGCGGTTAAAAGCAAATACGGGTGGGCAGCCTTTGGTTGTACTATCAGAACTGCGAATTCACGCAATCTGTATCGATAAAGAATCTGGAAAAATCATAAAAGACGTTGAAATTTTACGAAAAAAGGATCCACAGTGGATTCATAAGACTAATAGTTATGCATCTCCTACTCCCATAATTGAGAATGGCAGGATGTACATTCAAAAAGGTTCATATGGTTCTGCTTGTTTGGATCTTAAGTCTGGTAAGGTGCTTTGGCGAAATCAGGATTTATGGGTAATGCATGAGAATGGTCCGGGAGGTTCCCCGTTAATTTGGAATGACTTACTAATTTTTCATATGGACGGTAGTGACAATCAATTTATCGTTGCAATAGATAAAAATACAGGAAAAGTAATGTGGAAGACGAAAAGATCCGGTAAAATGCATGATAATCCACAATTAAAGAAGGCTTATGGGACGCCAGTTATAGCTAAATTACATGGACAGGATGTCGTTATATCGCCTGCAGCTAATTGGGTTTACGGATATAATCCAGCGACAGGCGATGAATTATGGAAGCTCGAATATGGTTCTTTGGGTTTTTCTATTGTTCCAAAACCAGTCATTGGGGATGGAATGATCTACATAGGTACCAGTTATATGAGGCCGCAGATGTTGGGAATTGATGTTTCTAATGCTGAACCGAAGATTGCATGGTCCTGTAAAAGAAGTGTTCCTGCTATTTCATCGCCAATATTAATTGGCAAAGAGCTCTATTTTGTCAGTGATTCAGGAGGAATGGTGACTTGCTTGGACGCAAAGACCGGTGAACAGCAATGGCGTGAGCGAATTGGAGGAAATCACGGTTCTTCTCCTGTATTTGTTGGTGGGCGGATTTTGTTCCATAGTAAGGAAGGAGAAACCGTTGCATTGAAACCTGGTCGAGAGTTCAGAATTTTGGCTCGTAACAAATTGAATGGAGAGCACCACGCTAGTGCTGCTGTTAGTGGTAATGCCTTATTTCTACGAACCGAAAAAGCCCTATATAAGATTTCTGAGTAGTTTCAATATTGAGATTATTTTGACAGGAGGGTGTTTGTTAAAAAATTTAATTATTCTATTTTGTAATAAGTGGCTTAGGTGGGGCTTGCTTTTATTGAGCTTGAGAGTAGAAAGTGGCTGACCCCTTGATTTGTGCATCGCCTGCTTGTGCTTGAGATTGGTTATATGCCTAGGCTGGTCATTTGAATTTGTTTCAATCTTTGAATTAATAGAAATGAATAAGACAAAGTATAGTCGAGGTTTTACATTGATCGAGCTTTTGGTTGTAATAGCAATTATAGCTATCCTTGCTGGCCTTTTATTAACTGCATTATCAAAAGCAAAAGCCAGGGCGCATGCCACTTCTTGTATGAATAATCTTAAGCAGGTAGGCCTAGGTATGCTGATGCATGCGGATGATAAAGATGATATGATTCCAAGGGGTAATGCTAAGCGTTGGTGGTTTGAGTTTATGCCTTATATTCCAGAAGGTGGTACAGAAACAGATTTTCGCAACATTAAGATTTTTATGTGTGCTAGTTATCCCATACCAAAGCGAACCCCAAATCGGAGGCAGGTAATAACCTATGTTGTAAATGCTTGGAAGTTTCGTTCGGTTAGTGACTATTTAGGATACGAACATATGGGGTTAAGCAAAATTACGGATTTTAACTCACCAACAGATTCTGCCTATTTGTTAGACAATGAAGATGGCATTACTAATCCGGGGATCAATAGACCTATTATCACGGGATTTGCGGATATGAGAACAGATCTGAATGATGTTTGGGCGCCTAGTCATTTACCTTATGGCTCGAGTGGAAAGCGATTAAGCTCAGATCGTCGTATTGCTGCCAACCGACATAGTGAAGGTTCAAATATCTTGTTCCTCGATGGACATGTTGGGTTTCGAAAGGCGAATATGATTGATATCGATTTGTTCCGGGAAAAGAAACCGTAAAAAAGCTTATGTTTGTTTGGAGTAAAAAATCAATTCAAGGATTTACTCTTATCGAACTACTTGTGGTGATAGCCATAATTGCAATACTTGCTGGGCTTTTATTGCCGGCTCTTGCTAAGGCCAAAGAAAAGGGGCGTGCCACGATTTGCATGAATAATCTGAAGCAAGTTGGTTTAGCAACTATTCTTCATGCTGATGATAATGATGATATGATTCCTCGAGGAGATGCAGAGAGATGGTATTTGGTTTTGATGAAGTATTTACCTGAAGGAGGAACAAAAAAAGATTATCGAAATATTAAGATTTTTAGATGTCCAAGTTATCCTAAACCAAAGAAGAGGCAAAAACCTCAGGTCATCACTTATACCGTTAATGCCTGGCGATTTAGAAGTACTTACGATACAGTCGGATATCAGCAGGTTGGTCCTAGTAAGATCACTAATTTTAAGGAACCGTCCAATTCGGTTTATGTTGGCGATAGTTCGTTTGGGTCGTGGCGACCTATTATTACTGGTTTGAATGATCCGAACAACAACACTTGGTTGAACGATGTTTGGAGGCCAAGTCATCTTCCTTTTGGCCCAACCGGAAAAGTTTTAAGTATGGACCGTCGCATTGCGGCTAAGCGCCACAATAATGGTGCTAATCTAGTATATCTAGATGGCCATGCTGGTTTCCTTAAAAGCAACCAAATAACTATCGACCTTTTTCGTGAGAAAAAGCCATAACTTAATTAAAGGAGTAATTCAGTTTTTAAGGAGCGATTCGATCTAGTTACGATCGTGTTTCGCTTTCTAAATTAAACTTAAACCAAGCCGATAATTTTACGACCTGTCCAGTAGGTGATAAGTAGGAGGAGGATAAAGCCACCCCACCATGGGTTGCTCCATAGGAGGGTGCGAAGTTCAACTGGGCTTGGCTCAGGGAGGACTGAGATTTTTTGAATTATCTTATCAAGATCATCTACGTTTGCACTTTCTCCACCGGTGATTGATGAAATTTCAGTGAGTATTGAGCGGTTGACGGGGCGGCCAAGTTTTTCGCGTTCAGGCATAGAAACCGTGATTTTAGTTTCCAATTCTCGATCTTGTTCTGGAGCTTCAATTTTGACTTGATAAGCACCACCTTCTTTTGCCGAGAATTCAGCGCTATAAACTCCCCAACCACCATCAACTTCGTTGAGTTTTAGCGGTTCGTAGTCTCCTTTGGGAAAGAAAAATTCCCCTTTTACTTCGCCGTCCTCTAGTGGAAAGCCCGCTTTGTCCAATATGGTGGCTTGCAGGAAAATACGATCCCCAACCTTTGGTGTTTCCGGTGAGAAGCTCAGGCGTATTCCTTCTCGTTCTGCTAAATGTCGCTTGTGTGCCATCCATCGAGCGACTTGACTCCAGAATCGATAGTGGAATTTATCCTCTACTCCTCGGCGCCAACGCCATGCGCTATCTGTACCCATGAACAAAACCTTACCTTGACCGGCATTTCTAATAGCTAGAAGTGGTATGCGGCCAAACTGGTTTCGCAATTCAGAGTGAACTGCAAGTACTTCAGTTCCAGGTCGGCTCTTGGTAACAGCAGTGGACCAGTAAAAACCAGGGAGCATTTTCCATATTTGGTCATTCGTTATTTCATCAGCATCAAATCGAGTGAGTAAATGGCTTCGACCAAGCGTGGACAAAGTTAAAACTGATTCGTTATTCATACCTATTCCTTTTGGTTTATCTTCATTAAGAACAACCGGCATCAGTTCCTTAAGCTCGCTATTCATAATAGAAAGATGGTTGCCACGTCTGCCTGGCATGAAAACGAGGCCGCTGCCTTGTTGCTCTATAAGACCTTTAATTAACTCGGCGTCCTTTTTGCTTAATTGATTTTCTCCAATACCTACGTCACCCAAAAAAATGACGTCATAGCGAGATAGCATTTCCCGAGATCCTGGGAAGGAAGAGAGATAGTCTCGGCCACCACCAGGTGAGATATTAGGATGAAGTAAAACACAGTTTAGTTCTACTCCAGGATCACGAGCCAAAGCGTTTCTCAGGAAGCGATATTCCCATCTTGGCTGAGAATCTACCACCAAAATGTTAAGTTTCACGACACGAACGCCAATATTAAACTCAGCAAAGTTATTGTCTTTAAGCGCTTCGTCTTTCTCAACTGGGAATTCTAGCCTTAAATCAAACTCTCCAACTTCTCGTGGATACCACATAATCGAATCTCGAAAACGATTTTTTGCAGGAAGAGTGATTTTTTTTGAGGCTAGTTTTTCTTTGCCGTTCATGAGGTGAATCTCAGTGGAAACATCACGAGGCAGGTGGCTCTGTATTGTATAGGGGATTGAAATTTGTTCGCCGAATAAACCGTAAGCTGGTGCGTTTACTTCTTCCATAGAGAGATCAGCAATTGGTTGGTCTTGTCCAGTCACTATACTGTAAATTGGAATTCTTTTGTCGCGATATCTTGTGGCTACGCTGATGGGTGACGGGCCAAGGTTCCAGTCGCCATCGGAAAGTAATAGAACAGCCTTTAGGTTTTTTTGCTGATCTATTTCAGCGCTTAGAGCTGCGTTCAGATCAGTGCCGATTTCCTTAGGTTTAGTGAAAGTGTTTGTTGAGGATTGGTTTGTTGTTGGAGAGAAAGAACCAACATTAACTATCACATCGCTATTGCTCTGTAGTGGTTTCCAAAACTCTCGTTTATTTTGATCATTCAACCATTTTTTTCGACTGATAATTTCGTTAGTACTTACTATGTCACGAGTATACATGCTCTTTGAAAAATCATTTAGAATCGAAATAGTTGGCTGTTCAGTCCGCACTATACGACGGATAAATTCTGGTTCCAAAAGTGTAAATGCGAGTAGTGCTATTGCAGTGGTGCGTAACAGTTCAAGTATGGCGACTTTGCGTCGTCGGTTATTCCGTTTCCATATGCCCCACCCAAGCCATGCTGACAGTGCGACCACTCCTATGCTAATAAGGAAGCTTATGGTAGAGGCGGTTAATGACCAGTGACTCATGTGGTGATTTTTGGTAATGGATTTGACGTTGTTGCATCCGATTCGAGGTTAATTTTTGGACGTATTAACCAAGCTTCAATAAGCAACGCTATAAGCATTAATATCAAGAGCTTATCCCATATTTCGCTTTGTAAAGATGTATTATCTCTCTTAGCTTGAAAGAGTTGAAATGTAAGGCCGCTGAATAATTCAGCGACTACTTTGTCTTCAACTTGCTCAAGTTCACTTTCGTTGGCAGGTCGGTTTAGGACCAGCCAACGATCAGCAGACTGATAAACTCCTGCTTGAGTATTTAAATCTCCGCGTTGTCCGTTTTCAACGGAAGTCCACTCAAGCTGCATATCTCCAGCACTGACTTTACCTGTTTCAGTCATGAATTTTTGTTGGAAACGACTGCTACCTGCAGCTAGTAACCGTTGTAGCATTGGAACCACTACCATGCCATTACCGAGTTCTGACCAAGTAAGTAGTGGTAGAGTTGAACAAAAATATACCTCTCCTTGGCCAATAGTTTGACGACTGAGTAATGTTTGTCCGTCTTCAAAGGCTGCGAGTACTGCTGCTTGTCCAAGAATTTGTTGTCGTTGTTGTACAATGAGTTGATTTAGAGGTAACAGCAACCCTTCATCAGTATTGGCAAGGGGTCCCTGGTCTTCGTCCCAGCGTCCGATTTTAAATGGTTCTTTTTCAGCGGTCTGTTTTTCTCCCCAGCCCAGGCCAACAAAGCGTGTTGTATTTACTTCGCCAGTTGGGAAAAAAATTAGTCGCCCTCCTTCATTTATAAACTCACGAAGTAGATTTGCGCTATCACCTTCAGGAAGAGCAGCATGCCATATAATGAGGGTAGCCTCACCTAAATCTGACTTGGAGAATTCATTCGGTTTTAAAAGCTTTGCGGATTTTCGACCAGAGCTGGTAGCAACCGAGGCGGCGACTTGCCACAATGGACCAAGCTGACTTTTAGTTATAACTAATCCTCCTATTGGATGATCTTCATTGTAACGATAATAGGCGATATTGTCCTGTGGGTTTCCATCAGCTGATAACTCTAGCTTTCCCCATCCACCAGATTGGGCTCCAACCTCAATGCTATGTCGCCAGCGTGTAGTTTGTCCGATGACTTTAGCTTCCAATTCGGTAGTTACACCGTTGATTGTTTGTTTGATGGACTCGATGTCGTTGTTCGTCTTGGTACGTTTTATATCAACCATCAACCTAATTTCGTCAGTTTCACCAGCATGAGAACGAGCAAGCTCAGAGATGGAAATAGAGGTATTCATGGGTGAATCTTGTGTGGTTGCTAGTAAACGAATACGAACTTCTTGCTTAAGCGAATTAAGTGATGTCATGAGGTTTTGCCAACGCGAATCTTTAGGCATCCAGTTTGTTGCTTGTAGATCGGAAGCTATCCAGATTTCTGCTGTTCCAGCTTGATTATCCATAAGCCAGTCTAGTGCGCTTTGGAGCATTGCTGGTATGTCCGCCGCGGTGTCAGAAGGCTGTGTGTCGGGCAGATCAAGTATCGAAGAAGCGGTCGGGATGTCTTGTGCTTTTCTTGTAACACTGTCTAGCAGCACAATTTGGCTTTTATCTTCAAATTTTTCAGCAGCATCTCTAATCATTTCGATTGCATATTGTCGGCGTGATTTGTCAGTGCCAGAGATGCGTGATTCCATACTGGCGGACCGATCAATCAGTAGTATTATAACATCAGGGGCACCTCCGAAGGCCCATCCCATCCATCCACCTACTAGTGGGCGGGATAGGAATAGCAACAACATCAGTACTGCAAGTATTCGCATCGCAAGTATTAACCAATTTTTTATTTTAGAATGACTGGTGGAACTGCGAGTAGCTGCAAGAAGAAACTGCATTGCCCCCCACTGTCTCGGTTTGTGCCGCATTCGGTTTATCAAGTGAATAATTACCGGCAGCAATATCAGTGGTAATCCCCAAAGTATGTTCTCTTGAATAAAACTCATATGCTCAACTTTTGTTGCGTCCAGCGCGTTCATTCAAGAAGTTTGCGAGTACCTGATCGTAGGGTTGATCGATGGTAACTCGACGATAGTCTGCGTTAAACTCGTGACAGTCAGACTGTAATTTTTCGAGGAATCGATTAAGTTCCGATTGATACTCCGCTCGAATGGTGGCCGGTTCAGTAACTATGGATTGTGAACCTTCCATATCTACAAAACGCACAGGTCGGTCAAATGTAAAATCTAACTCTAATGGATCTAATAAGTGGAATAGTGCTAGGTCGTGTTTCTGGAATCGAAGGTGTTGTAGCGCATCGCGTAGTTCAGCTCTATCGCAAAAGCAATCGGACAGGATAATGACTAGTGCTCGACGGCGAGCTTTTTCTGCAAGTTCATGGAGTAACGGGATAAGTTTGGTTTCTCCTTTTGGGTGAGATTGGTTGAGTGAGTTAATTATTAGCTGCAGGTGAGAAGCATTTCTTCGAGGTGGAATTTCCTTATTATTTTGCGCGTTCACATGTATCAATCCTGCGGCATCGCCCTGATTAATGACAAGATAGCTAAGCGTTGCAGCAAGCTTTTTGGCATAATCAAAACGTATGCCGTGTTCGCTTTTGAATCCCATAGATCCACTACAATCTAGTACTATATAGCACCGAAGGTTTGTTTCAGCTTCAAACTCCTTAAGGTAGTAGCGATCTGTTCTGGCAAATACACGCCAATCTAGTCTGCGTATATCATCACCTGGTACATAGTTACGGTATTCGGCAAATTCAACACTTGATCCGCGGTGCGGGCTGCGATGGTGTCCAGATACTGTTCCTTCCATCGGGAACCGCGCAAGTAGTGGTTGACCTATAAGCCTACCGACTACGTCGGCTTCAATCAGTGGTTGCTCTTTATCTTCAGGCACTGGCGTTGCGGAATTGATCGAGCAACTTTTCGACAATGATGGTACTGTCGGTTCCTTCGGCCTGCGCTTGGAAATTTGTTATGATACGATGTCTCAAAACAGGGTGAGCGACTGCCTCTAGGTCTTCCTGTCTTACAAGGTAGCTACCATGTAATACTGCCCGAGCCTTGGAACCGCGGATAAGATATTGAACGGCGCGTGGACCGGCTCCCCAAGAGACGAGCTTTTTACAAAAATCTGGCGAATCATCAGATGCAGGTCGTGTCGAGCGTACAATATCAACTGCTAGATCATATATATGTTCTGGCACAGGTACTCGTTCAACTAGTTTTTGATATTTGATTATCTGTTCACCGGTTACTTGTGGCTCAATAGTTTGCGAGGTCACCCCGGTAGTTTCTCGAGCTATACGCAATTCTTCATCGCGATCTGGATACTTTACTTCTACGAAAAACATAAACCTATCTAATTGAGCTTCAGGAAGAGCATAAGTTCCTTCTTGTTCGATAGGGTTTTGTGTGGCAAGCACGAAGAACGGCTCTGGAAGTGATAGAATACGTCCCGATACAGTTACATGATGTTCTTGCATTGCCTCAAGTAAAGCTGACTGCGTTTTGGGTGGGGTACGGTTAATTTCATCAGCCAAAATTATGTTGGCAAAGATTGGTCCTTTTACGAATTCGAATTCTCGTCGACCTTCAACTGTTTCTTGAAGAATATCCGTGCCAGTGATATCTGATGGCATAAGGTCGGGAGTAAACTGAATGCGATTAAAATCAAGTGACATCACTTTTGATAGTGAATTGACCATGAGCGTTTTAGCTAGGCCTGGCACGCCCATAAGCAGCGCATGACCGCGAGATAGAATTGTAATCAAAAGGTTTTCAACGACTTCATCTTGGCCAACAATAACCTTAGCCATTTCAGCTTTCATGTTTTCGTAGGTAGAGCGCAATTCATTAATGACTTCGACGTCACCGTCGTTAGGCGTGCTTGAGGCGTTGCTGTTATTTGTTTGGCTATCCGGTATCGTAGCAGATTCTGACATATTAGATAAGGGGGCTAGTGAACGACCTTAGTCGGCTTGGGTCAATCACTGATTGGTGTAGTTGTATGATGATGATGATTTATTTAACCGAGCGACGAGCGAAGGCAGCGTTACCTCGGCCGAAGGAAGTAATGTTGAAAAACTCCCAACCTTCCTTGCCGAATACATTCATTTCCTCTTCGAGCGCTACACGACTGTCTCCAAAAATCGATTTGTACTGCCACTTGATTGGATCTATTTTTTTCTTACTTTCCTCTATTGTAATTTTTTGAAGGGCGACTAATTCCTTTAGTAGTTTAGTTGTAATGATTGTAGCTTCAGCATTCTCTTGGTTTACTTTTGTTTGGTTAGAAAGTTGAATTACAAGTGATTCAGTAGATTCGTTTAATTTTGTCAATTGTTCAAATATCGAGTTGATTGATTCATCTTTAGCATTTTCTGCGCTGGATTTTTTGTGCTGAGCTAAATCTTCAGAAACTTTATTTAACCCTTTTATTACTAGATCCAGACGATCGATTATTGTTGTTAAGTTGATTTCCTCTACTTGTGGATTGTTATCTGCTTGCCCAAGTGCAGACGATGAGAAATAGCTAAGAATAAAGCATAGGAAAACAGTGGAAAGTATTGGTTTTTTCATGAAAATTAAAATCTAGCTGCTTGAGCGTAGGTCAAGGCTAAAGGCAGTGCAAGGACTGCGAATTGGGAGATTTCGCTGGTCGAGATGATAAAGTCCGTATAAAGGATGCACGGCTAATGTTAGGAAATTTCAGCCGAATTTTAATTTGCCTCCTCATTTTTTTTGGAGTTTACGCAAAAGCTGCTCCAGAGCTGCCTCTGTGGGCGGCGGCGAGTTGGCGTAATGATGTGCAAACAGTTAAGGCTCACATCATAGCTGGCACTGATGTAGAAACCATTGATGATTGGACTGGCAAAACGGCCATGCACTACGCTGCTGAATACGGCAACTTAGAGATTGCACAACTTCTTATCGATGCTGGGGCAAATATTCAACATCGTGATTTTGATAAGGCTACAGCATTGCATCATGCCGCGATCGGGGGATTCGTTGATGTTGTTAAATTATTGTTGGTTCATGGAGCTGATATAAATGCGAAAGACAAATCAGGTGAGACTGCTATGGATGGCGTAGCATTTTTTGGACATACTAATGTTGCTGATTTACTTAAGAGTTATTACGGCATCATACATTATGATTTGGATAATCAATTTAAGTTGGAGGCTACGGCTTTGGCTCCTGGTTGGTACGGTTTTTTGAACAAGAAAATGAAAATTGAGCCGAGGAAGTTTCAAATTCTTTCGTCAGAAAATTTAATCAATTGGCGCGTAATAAAGATTTTGGATTTCACGTCTGATAAACTAGTCTTTAAGGATACTAATACTAGTAAGTACAGACAAAGATTTTACCGAATGATGCCATTTACCCAACCTCCGCCAAAGAATATAAACCGGATTGATATAAAATATGATTATTATGAAGCAAAACCTATTAATGGTATTCTTGATGGTGTTCCAAGTGAATGGTTGACGAGTGAAATGATTGCCAATCCAGGATTTGAAGTTGTCGATGAGAATCAGCGTGGGAAGTCCAATTATATTGCAGGTGAAACTACGTATTCTCAATTCGCCGAATTTAATGAAGGTAAATGGGAAGGGGATAATGATCATGGTATAAAATTAGGGATCGGATGGAGAGCGACAGGCCTGCATCTTACATTAGTGGTTGAAGATGATCAGCATGTGCATTTTGGTAAGTCTGCAGATGAAGGTGATGCCGTGAAGATTCTTTTTACTAATGCAGGTCGAAATGAGGTGCTTGGCGAGTTTGTTTTTGCTTTTTCCTACGATGCTTTCTTAAAGGATCCGGATTGGAAGATGGTTAACGACATGTCCTATGATAAGAAAATGCTTTCAAGTCCTGGATTCGTTCCTCCAATCGGATATATGGAGCAACTCCAAGGTGATGCCGAATTTGATGTCGTAATGCGTAGAAATCAAAAAACGATTGATCCTGCTACTGGTGATCCTGCCACCGGTACGACTGTGTATGAGTTTTGGTTTGCGCCTGAAACAGTGGGGGTATCAAGCCTTGAAGAAGATGTATCTTTTGGTTTGGGTGTTGCGGTGATTGATAGTGATCTGGATGCGCCAGGGATTAAAGGTTGGTCTGGTTGGGGACCGGAAAGTGTGCTTTTTGAAGCTAAACCTTCGGAGGCAGCTACCATTATTCTGGTTGACGAACCTGAAAATACAGATGGTGGAGGTCAATAAAACTGTGTATTTGGCTCAGTTCTTATAATTAAAAACCCATTGACTTGATTATAGCTGACCGCTAGTTTGCGCCGCGATGGTAATCGTGAGACTACGACTCTTGTTGCTGGGACTGGCGCTTTTAGGAGGCGCACGGGCAGTCGAGGTTTGAGCTAGTGTTCATGATTTTGTAAACCCCGATGCCCAATAAGGCGCCGGGGTTTTTTGTTAACCGCTATATATTCAACAAAGATATGAAAAAGAATCGAATCATCATTTTTGATACGACACTTCGCGATGGCGAACAGTGTCCCGGTGCTTCTATGACGCTACGAGAGAAACTTGAGGTAGCACGTCAACTAGCGCGTCTTAAAGTTGATGTTATTGAGGGCGGTTTTCCTGTGATTAGTGAGGGAGATTTCACTGCAGTCAATACCATCGCTAAAGAAATTAAGGGGCCGACTATTGCGGGTTTGGCCCGATGTGTTCCTAAGGATATTGAAGCTGCGGGTAAGGCAGTGGCTCCTGCTGGTAGCAAGGGGCGTATTCACGTTTTTTTGGCTACTTCTAAGTTGCATCGTGAATTCAAGCTTGGAAAGGCGCAGAGTCAAATCATTAAGCTTGCAGTTGAAGGTGTTAAGCGAGCTCGTAAGCTTGTTGATGACGTTGAGTTTTCTCCCGAAGATGGTTCGAGAACCGAGCCGGATTTTCTTGCAGAGGTTTGTCAAGCTGTGGTGGATGCCGGGGCCACCACGGTTAATATTCCTGATACGGTTGGGTGGGCAGTGCCTGGACAATTTGGTGAACTAATTGGTCATCTTAACTCTTCTGTTCCAGAGTTTAAATCTGGTAAAGCTATTATTAGTGTTCATTGTCATAATGATCTTGGTATGGCGGTTGCTAATTCTTTAGCCGCTATTGAGAATGGAGCGCGTCAAATCGAGTGTACTGTAAATGGAATCGGTGAACGTGCTGGTAATGCTGCACTCGAAGAGTTAGTCATGGCTTTAAAAACTAGAGAGGATTATTATAAGAACCTTAAGTGCGGAATTAAAACTAACGAGATTGTTAAATCGTCTAGACTAGTTTCGCGTATGAGTAGTTTTGTTGTTCAGCGAAACAAAGCGATTGTTGGAGAGAATGCCTTTGCGCATTCTAGTGGCATTCATCAGGATGGGATCATCAAGAAGCGTGAAACTTATGAGATTATGGATCCACAGGATGTTGGCTGGGGTCAGACTGAATTGCCATTGACCAAACATAGTGGAAGGGCTGCTATGGCCATGCGACTTAAACACCTTGGATTCAAGCTTACTGATGATGAAATTATTAATGTGTTTGGTCGTTTCAAGGAAATAGGTGACAAAAAGAAATTTGTTTATGACGACGATCTTAGCGCATTAGTTGATGGTCAGATAACTAAGGTGCCAGAGACCTGGTTAATGGAGTATGTAAACGTTACAAGTGGAAACCAGACTGTGCCAACGGCAACTGTTCGCTTGCGAAAGGCTGCTTCCGGAAGAGCCAAAAAAGATGTAGTTCTAGAGGATGCTGGTGTCGGTGATGGTCCGGTTGATGCTGCCCTTAAGGCAATCGATCGCCTTACAGAAACTCATGGCAGGTTGAAAGATTATGCACTGCGAGGTGTATCTCAAGGCAAGGACGCTCTAGGTGAAGTTAGCCTTAAGGTGGATTTTGGCGATGGAGAACTAATTAACGGAAAAGGTGCTAGTACTGATGTAATTGAGGCTAGCGCAAAGGCATATCTAAATGCTGTTAATCGATACTTAAGCAATAAAAGGCGAAAGAAGACTGCAAAGAAAAAAGCCAAGGGCCAGCCATGATGATTACTTCGCTAAAGCCTTGCTTAATTTCGTTTAAATAGAAACCTATCCGTATGGATCGAAGCTTTGAAGGTTCCATTCTTCGACGAGAACATTTCCAATTTCGTTAATGAATCGGGAAGGCTGTTGAAATGTTTCACCTCCAGATCCGTGCATAAAGCGCATTAATGGATAACTGAGATACAGTTCTGTTTTTGCTCGGGTGACTGCTACATAGAATAATCGCCTTTCTTCTTCTTCACCCTCAGGGCTTTCTATTGCTCTTTTAGATGGAAATAGTCCATCGCATAGCATCATTACAAATACTACTTCAAATTCTAGACCTTTGGCTTGATGGATAGTGGATAAGCGAATTTGTTCGGGATCTGATTGGGTATCACGGTTTGCCTCACTGTCTAAATTACTTAGAAGAGCCAGTTCACTGAGGAATTCTTCTGTTGTTTCATACTGGTCTGCGAAGCCAGCGACCTGTTCGAGATCTTCGAGTCGTGAATAGTAGTTTGGAAACTTGTTTTGAAGATAATCCTCGTAGCCAGCAGCTACCACCAAGCGGATTAGGTGTCCTGGTCCTTTATTTTGTCCATCTTCTAGTTGAGAGACGTTTTCTGCAAATTGTTCCCACTCTGATATGGCTTTTTTGGGAACAGACCTAGTGAGTTCTTGTATTATTTTAGCTAAGTCAGGTTTCAGGGTAATCTCGTCTTCCAATGCAGCTTTGTATAATTTCCATAGTTTATCTGCAGACTTGATTCCTATTCCTGGAAGCATAAGGACAATGCGCTTAAATGCCATTTCGTCTTTCTGATTGGAAACTACTTTAAGGTAGGCGGCTACGTCCTTAATGTGAGATTGTTCGAAAAATCTTATACCGCTTGTGATTGTAAAGGGGATGTTGCGCCGTGTGAATTCAAGCTGTAACTCGAGTGCATGAAAGTGAGATCTGTATAACACTACCATATTTTCTAGAAGTATTCCTTCATCACGTAGTTCAAGTGCCCGCTGGGCAATGAATTCAGCCTGTTGATTGGCATCATTACATGAGACTAGTGCTGGTTTCATCCCGTTTTTTTTCACTGGTGTAAGTTTTTTCTCAAACTGCTGGGGATTTCCAGCGATTACAGCATTTGCACAATTAAGAATTTCTGGAGTGCTGCGGTAGTTTGTTTCAATCTTGAAAACTTGTGTGCCTTCGTGACGTTCAGGGAATTCAAGGATATTACGGTAGTTAGCACCTCGCCATGAATAGATACTTTGTGAATCATCGCCTACAGCCATGATATTATGGTGTCGATTTCCAAGTTGATCGATTAATTCACACTGTACTTGATTTGTGTCTTGATATTCATCAACAAGAATAAATTGAAATTTAGTTTGAAAATAATCTCGAGCTTCATTGTTTTCACGAAGCAGTCTTAACCATTGGTTGAGTAGGTCATCGAAGTCCATTACTCCGTTTGATTTTTTGCGCTTTGAGTATGCATCGTGAACCTTGGCAATGTCTTCGGTTAAGTTTTCGAAATAAAAGTATCGTTCTTGCATTACCCTCTCAAGATTCATCCCTGTATTAATTGACATAGATAGAATGTCACATAGCAAGTCTGGCTTTGGAAATCGTGTTGCTTTGGTGTCTATTTCAGCATCAGTGCAGGCCATGCTCATTAGGTCTTTGGCATCCTCACGGTCCATTATAGTAAATGTTGATGGGTATCCAATCACCTCCGCGTTACGTCGTAAAATACGGTGTCCAACCGAGTGGAATGTGCCGCCCCAAAGACTAGATGTATCACCACCGATCAAGTCTTGAACACGTTCCATCATTTCTTTTGCAGCTTTATTAGTGAATGTCAAAAGAAGGATGCGATCAATCGGGATGCCTTGTTCTAGTAGATATGCCACACGATAAGTCAGGGTTCGGGTTTTGCCGGCTCCAGCTCCAGCCAAAACCAAAGCCGGCCCTGGCGTAGCCGTTACAGCGGCAAGTTGCTGGGCGTTTAGTTCCGATTCGTAATCGATATTTAGTTCGATCGATGAACGGAATGGCTTAATATTGTACTCTTTAGGCACGTGCAAATTCAAACGTTCAGGTGCTTTGCCAAACGAGATAAATTGTTAATTGTTTCTTCTGAAATAGTTTACGGTGTTAAGTTTGTGAATGGTGTCCATGGTATATTTCGGAGGATTCCGTAAACAAGCATCATCCCTATAATGGAGAAAATCAGTTTCACGTTACCAAATAAGGAATGAAATTTTTCAGCTCGTTTTATTGCTAGGATGTATCGGCTGTAATCTGTAATTGAGATGGTTAGTAATGCAATTACCCCAGGGTTTAGTCTTAGTGCTTCTAACACATTACCATGAGTTAAATTAAACAAGGCTCGGGTCGAACCGCATCCTGGACATGAATAACCAGTAGCTTTATAGAAAGTACACTTTGGAAAAAATGAATATTCACTTGGATTGAGATAAAAAAGTGCCACGGCCCCGCCAATTGCAATTAATGGTACTCCAAAAGTAATGAAAGGACGTGCATGCGGCATTTTTGTAAGACTTTCCAAAATTATCCTGTTAAATCCTGTAATTTACGTTTTGCTAAGCCATCTTCAATGACTGAAGCGGCCATCTCCCATCCTTCCAATGCCGAGTCAGTTTTCGCGGCAACAAATAGTGCGTGCGCAGCATTTAACAATACTGCGTCTCGTCGAGGGCCGCGGTCTTCACCTGAAAGAATTGCCTTAATAGTTGCTGCATTCTCTTTCGCATCTCCTCCTTTAAGATCTTCCAGTGTTGCTGGTTGTAGAGGGAACAATTCCGGTTCATTTGTACTTACTGTGAAACCACGATCCTGATAAAATTCAGCAATGGTATTTTCACCAAGTGTTGATAGTTCATCCATTGCGCCTTCTCCAACACGTCCGTTAACAACCATCCCTCTTCGGATACCAATGGACTGAAGCACTCTGCCAATCGGTTCGCAAAGTTTGTCGTTAGGGACTCCGATTAACTGAGAAGTGGGTCGTGCAGGATTTAAAAGTGGTCCGAGAAAATTAAACACAGTCCTTTGTCCTCGTTCGGCACATAATTTACGCGCTGCCATGATATGTTTGAACGCAGGGTGATAGCCAGGTGCAAATATGAATGCGAACTTATGATCCTTTAGGCTATTGGCGACTTGCTCAGGTGTTAGGTCGGTCGGAATGCCAAGTGCTGCTAAAACGTCTGCGCTGCCAGCCTTGGAGGTTATGGCACGGTTGCCATGCTTGGCAACCGTTACTCCAGTTGCCGCAGCAATGATGGCTACTGTGGTGGAAATGTTAAATGTTCCAAGTTTGTCGCCACCGGTGCCACAAACATCAAGCATTTCACGGTTGCGTGTTTCAGTATCAACAGGTACCGGTAAAGCCTTGTCTCGCAGTTCGTTTGCAAATGCGGCGATTTCCTCTGGAGTCTCACCCTTATTAGCTAGTGCTGTTAGGAAATCAGCTTTAGATTCCGGAGTTAATGCTTCATTTGTCAGTCCTCCAATTGCGTCGTGCACTTGTTCGACGGTAAGTGATTCTCCGTTGCTCAAATGTTTGGTTAAGGCGTCTAACATGTGCGAGATAATACGCGTTATACCGGTGCTTGGCCAAGCGGCATTTTAAATTCTAACATTTCTCCATTTTTCTCTCTCGTTCTTTATACGAAGCCGTGAAAAACTCGTCCAAGCGTGAGCGTAAATGATAAAAAAATAGTTTTGCCTGGTGGGAGTGGCTATATCGGTCATCATTTATCGCGATACTTTGCCGAAAAAGGTTGGAGTGTTGTTGTATTAAGCCGAAGCGAGGGGGAATTGTCTGACCATGTTCGTTATGTTTGGTGGGATGGGGTTAATCTTGATGCTTGGGCTGATGAAATAGATGGAGCAAACGTTGTCGTCAATCTTGCTGGACGCTCTGTTAATTGTCGTTATGGAAAAAAGAATAGAAAACAAATATATGATTCGCGTGACTTTTCTACACAAGTTGTCGGCAAGGCGATTGCTAAGGCTAATCAGCCTCCGAGTTTATGGCTCAATGCTAGTTCGGCGACAATTTATAGGCATTCGTTAGATAGTCCTATGGACGAAACCACTGGTGAGATTGACTTTGTTGAGCCCGGTAATCCAAAGGATAAATGGGAATTTTCAGTGGATGTTGTTAATCGGTGGGAACAGGCACTGTTTAATGCGGATACCCCCGGGACAAGACGTATTGCTATGCGGCTTTCAATGGTATTTGGGACTGGGAAGGGTGGGGTGTATGAAGCTTTTCGAAACATTGCTCGTTTGGGGCTTAGTGGAACGCAGGGTTCAGGTAATCAATTTGTTAGTTGGTTACACATGGAAGATTTTTTGAGGATGATCGATTGGTGTATCGGAAATGAATCTATCAAGGGTCCGATTAATATGTGTGCACCAAAACCATTGCCAAATCGTGAATTCCTGAAAGCTCTGCGTATTGCATGTGGGGCAAAGTTGGGATTGCCTTCCAAATCGTGGATGTTGGAAATAGGGGCATTCTTTATGCGGACAGAAACTGAGTTATTGCTTAAAAGCCGTAAAGTTATTCCAGGAAAGCTCCTTGAATCTGGTTTCAAGTTTACTTATCCGGACTGGCCAGAAGCGGTTCAAGCTATTGAGGCTGTTTGGTCCAATGACAAGAAATAAAGCAAATATATATGAAAGATTTAATTATGAGCCCGAAAGATAAACCATTCATTCTTATAGCACGAGTTAGGGTGTTGCCTGGTAAAGTTGAAGATTATCTCAAAATTGCTGCAGTAGTAGATGCTGAGGTCGAAAAAACAGAACCTGGGATGCTTTTTCATAATTTTGATGCTGATCCTACTGATTCGTTGCAGTTCACATGGACTGAGCTTTATCGGGATAACAATTCACTCATTAAGCATCTTAATAATCCGCCAGTTCAGGATTATGTGCAAAAACACCTTGAATTGGCAGAGAGTATAGAGGTTGAGATATATGGGACACTCGATGATAAGACCATTGAATATTTAACTTTGGTCTGGGGTGAGGCTGGAATCCCATTCAAGTACTTTAAAAGCACTCGGGTAGGTTATGTCCGAGATTCAATACTCGGATGAGAGTTAAACATGTTTTTATGTTAGAACTATGAGTTTATTCAGTAATTTTAAATATTTCTTTAATTCGTGAAGAACGATAATCAAAGATTCGTTTCAGCTGTAGGCTTACAACTGGAAACATTATTTCTCCAATCGGAAACATGGGCAGGCGATATTCTACTTTGTCTCTAATGAATACTCCATTTTCTTTTGGTTCGAAAAGATGAGTGTGAACCCATTTTGCATAAGGGCCTTTTAGTTGCTCATCTACAAAAATTTCCTCTGGTTCCCATTTCGAAATAAGCGTCTTCCAGTAGAAATTAAAACCAAATAATCGAATTCTATAATCAATCAGCGTCCCTTTTTGCATAATTATCGGCAAGGGAGTGATAATACTAAAATTCAATTCAGGTGGGGTAATTAGTTCAAGATTTTGTGCATTAGAAAAGAAAGCGAAAACCTCTTCTATTTCCCCATGCACAAAAGTTTCTGTCTTAAGATAATGATTAGGTAATTCCATTATTTGAAGAGCTTCCAATATTGCGCTGAAAATGTAATATTTCTCAACCGATAAGAGGAGATATTGCTTTTAAAACAATAATAACTCTTACGGATGCTCATAAAATAGAGCTTATAAATAGGTTTCTTCCTCGCAAGGTAATATATGGAGATGATTCAGAAGCCTATGACTACGTCCATCCAGATGGTTTGTAATTTAATATTGGTGCACTCGAAAGGACTCGAACCTTCACGCCTTTAGGGGCACAACCACCTCAAGGTTGCGTGTCTACCAATTCCACCACGAGTGCACCTGAGGGGCGGACAACGTGCAAAATAGTGATCGGTTTTACAAGCGGTTTTTTGGTTTATTTTATTTTAAGATTTTCAGTTGATTGGTTTGGCAGTTTGGCGTTGAATTCGTAGAAGTGAGTAGCGGGTTAAACATTAGGTATCCGGTTTATCTGATATGTCTTTTATTTATTGGGGTTGGTCTCTCTGGCTGTAAAGTGGTCAAAAGGCCCGATTATCCGATTGGTATCTATTCAGTCGGTAATGCTAATAATCTCCCTGATATTGCAGCGGTTGGTTTCAATTTGGTGACGGGGCCTGCAGAGATTGATTATTTGGATGCTGCCGAGAGTAATGATCTAATGGTTTTGGCTTCACCTGGATCGGTTGCAGGTGAAGCATTTAATGTTGCAAAGATCCGAGCAACAATAGCCCGTTTCGATCGACATCCAGCATTATGGTCTTGGTATCTCATTGATGAACCGGACATGAAACTGATAGATCCAGACAGGGTGCAGGAGGCTCATAGTGCCTTAAAGCGTGCTGGGGCGACTAAGCCTACTAGTTTGGTTCTCTATAAAGGGGATGAGGCTCAGTGGTATGGTGGCATTGCGGAC
>JAYZHR010000138.1:0-2873 GCA_036166355.1 Verrucomicrobiota bacterium
TAATCGCCTAGCTCGTTTAGTCCGTCGGTTAGCCATTCTATTGCTTGATCTTTACTTGTCTCGCCTCCGTATCGGCCCTGCATGGATCCTATTATTGCAGGGGCCCCGAGCGGCCCAGCAAAATCAATTATACTTTTAATGAAGTCGATCGCTTTATTTCGGGTTTTGGCATCTGAATTTGTTAAGGAAAGTTGGTGTACTACCATGCCCGCGCCGGTACCCATCGCTGCAAATTTTAGGTCGTTTTCTTCTAGAATTTCTTGGAATTCGTTTTTATTGATTGATGCTGCTGAGCGAGGAAAGATTTCTACGCCATCAAAGCCTAATTTTGCTGCTTTGACACAGCTGTCAGCGAGTTTATCCCAAAAAACAAATGGTCCACCTTTAGCCTCTGGCACAAGTGCAATCGTTACGCTTGATCTAATCATCTTATAATAGGCCGTCAGATTCAGTCTTGGTTGAGTTAGTTGCAAGCGTCAATATGTGATTGCTTGTATTTTTTTATATTGCAATTGGTTCTATTTAAGGTGTCGGTCTGCAAAGTTTAGATATTGTTCCCAGTCGAAGTTCGTAACATCGTGATTCCCGGTGCGTAAGTGGTATCCAATGTATTGCCCAACAGAGTGATCAGGTTTTGGTTGTTGAGATGAGATGATTCCTTTGAGATTGAAAAGTTCATAAACAGGACTGGCATGGAGTCCTGATAAGAATTCGCCTTTTGGGTCAGCCCATTTGTCTTCAGTCGCACTGGCGATATAAATAGGACGTGGGGCGGCAAGGGCTATCAACATATGTTGATCTACGGGGAGATTGTTAACATGATTGTTATAGTTATTGAAGTTGTCACAAAACCAATGAGGAAAACTTGTGTTGATTCTTCTTACGGTTTCTCCAAATTCTCTCCGGCTAAGCGCAGCTCCACCACAGCCTGAATTATTTGATATAATGAGAGCAAAACGTTCGTCTTCAGCACCTGCCCATAAAGCAGTTTTTCCAAGGCGAGAATGCCCCATAACAGAAACTTTTTTG
The DNA here is from genome assembly GCA_036166355.1 of Verrucomicrobiota bacterium. Lineage (GTDB taxonomy): Bacteria > Verrucomicrobiota > Verrucomicrobiia > Limisphaerales > UBA1096 > UBA1096. The sequence continues at coordinate 1,030 of JAYZHR010000138.1, forward strand.
GCATTAATGTCATTGTCGGTTTCCAGGTAGTCAAGGCATCGGCTAAGGCCCCAAGCCCAAGTAGCAATGCTTCCCCATTCGTTTGATTTTGGTTTGTTGTATAGCCTATGAACACCGTTTGAAAATCCATCATCAAAGTCAGGGTCGATGTCTCCATAGTAAATAGTGGCTAGAGCGTATCCGCGCTTAAGAATTGTCTCTACCGGCCAGCGTGATTGTCGTACTCCTCGAGACTTCTCGTTTGCTTTATTATTATTAATATCCCATTTTTTTTCATTTCTAACCCATGAACGGGTAATTGAAATGCCTGGATCAGGGTTTATGGTGTGATTCCCGTAGAAATTTGTGGTTAAAAAGGCAGGGTGAGGTCCATCTGTATTTTTTGGTAGGTAAATAAGAAGATTTACCTCAGGTGTTTCTTCTTTGAGGGCAAATGTAATTAAGACTTCACGACGAATAGCATTTCCGCCTAATGCATTAGGGTCGTTTTGAATAACTTTGAATTTTAGTCCGCTTGGTTTTTTTTTGCTGTGTCCATATATATGCTCGCGAAATAAATTGAGAATTTCAGGGCGTCTATTTTTTTTCCATTCTTTTGTGGTTTTGACAGGGGTGCCGTTTTTCATTTTTAGTGGGTCTTGTAATTTGTAAGCTGGCACTTTTTCTTCGTCATAATTGGCAGAGAATACAATTGAGTTGGGCATGGCTGTTATTAATATAATTGCACAGTTAATTCGTTGAATAATCGACATAGGTGTTATCCAAACTAAGTAGATAGAAAGAAGCAAGGTTGGAATATTGGTGTGCTTGTGTTGGTGTAGTTGGTAAGGCAGAGTTTGTTTATGAGTTTTTCGAGAATGGGGGCATTGATTATTTTTGTTCTAGTGGTTGTTGAGTCTATGGGGCAACAGTCATCACACGAGGAGTTGTTTCGTGGCTGGGACAAGAATATGGATGGGAAAATCATTAAGTCTGAGTTGCCACAGAAGTTTGAGCGGAACTTTGAACGAGTAGATGTTGATAATAATGGTTTTATTTCACTTAAGGAACATATTGATTATTTATCGCGAAGCACTAAACGTTCTAATCAAAATACTAAGGATTGGGCTGGGTTTAAAATTATACGTGATGTTTATTACGCGGGAACAAGCAATGACCGACAAGCATTAGATATGGCTTTGCCCATAAGGCGTAAGAGTGACAAACCATTGCCAGTGCTTGCTTATATTCATGGAGGAGCTTGGAGGGCGGGTAAGAAAAATGGAGGGCTGAATCGATTGCATGGTTTTCTTAGGTCTGGCGATTTTATTGGAGTAACCATAGGTTATCGTCTTAGTCAGGATGCTAAATGGCCTGCGCAGATTCATGATTGTAAGGCGGCCATTCGATGGCTTAAAGCTAATGCGAAAAAATACAACTTGGATGGTGATAGAATTGCTGTCCATGGAACTTCTGCAGGCGGACATTTAGCTTCAATGCTGGGTACGTCATCTGGGGTTTTGGGAATGGATGGGTTGCTTGGGTCATATACAGGCCAGTCAACATCAGTTCGATGTGTGATTGATTATTTTGGGCCTACCAATTTTTTAAGAATGAATGATTTTGAAAGTCGTATTGATCATGATGCGGAAAATTCACCTGAGAGCCAGTTGGTGGGAATGCCAATACAGAAAAATAAAAAACTTACTCTTACAGCCAACCCAATTTCCTACATTGATAAGAATGATGCACCGTTTTTAATCATGCATGGAACAAAAGACATGGCTGTGCCTTACAATCAGTCGGTGATTCTTCATAAAGCGCTTAAAAAAGCCGGTGTGTCATCTACATTATTAACAATTGTT
>JAYZHR010000139.1:0-12682 GCA_036166355.1 Verrucomicrobiota bacterium
TCAGTATTTGATTTGTTTTGGATTTGGATTGTCTCTGATTCGTGTTTAAGAGCGTTTGATTGTTTTGATTCAATTTCCTCAGGTAAAGATTTTGAATCGATATTCTGTAAGGCAGCTAAGAAAAAAATACCGAACATGGCTATGCCGCAAATGGCTGAGCCGACCATGCCCAGTATTACTCCTACTGTTGCACCTATGCCAGCCTTGCTGGCTTCTTTCAGTTCTCGGCCGAATGCCCATTCGAATAGTATCGCCCCAAAAAAAGGGCCAATGATCAGTCCGATAGGGGGAAATAAAAATAGTCCAAGAATAATACCTAAGAATGCACCTAACATTCCACGCCATGTGGCTCCCAGTGTTTTGGCGCCAAGAAGTGAAGCTACGTAGTCAATTAAGAATGAGGCTGCCATCAATATTCCCATGATGAGAATCCAAAACCATCCTATCCCGCCGGCATCACCAAAATAAAGTTGGTGTATTAGTCCAGCTGTGAATATTAGCGATGTGCCTGGCACGCCTGGAATAAGGTTGCCAATTACCCCGATAAGCATCACCAATAGTATTAAACCAAAACCAATCCAAATTTCGTACATAACTTATCTTTATTTATTGCGTAATACTTTGAGTGTTTGTTCAAAGTCACTTGGTTTGGAGGCCTCGAATGACAATGTTTTTTTGTTTTTAGGATGGATGAATGACAAATGTTGAGCGTGTAACATTTGTCGTTTGGGTTTTATGTCGGCATCCAATTTTGATGTTGTTTTTGGGCCATAAATTAAATCCCCGATTAGCGGGAAACCAATATGCTTAAAATGGACACGAATCTGATGTGTTCGTCCGGTATGAATTTTTGCTTGGACAAGTGTGCACTTGTTTAATCTTTCAATAACGTTCCAACTAGTTCTTGCATGGCGGTTTGCATTTGGTTGTACAGACATCATTTTTCGATTTGTGGGATGTCGGGTGATAGGAGCATTGATTTCGCCTTTGTCTTCAGTCAGATGTCCCACGACAATTGCATGATAAATTTTGTTTACCTTTCGATTCTTAAATTGTGCTGCTAAGTCGATATGTGTTGTATCATTCTTGGCAGCAACCAGACAGCCCGAGGTGTCTAAATCCAACCTATGTACAATGCCAGGTCGCACTGCACCTCCAACTCCACTAAGACTATCAGCACAATGATATAGCAGAGCGTTTACGAGGGTGCCACTATGGTGGCCTACACTTGGATGGGTTGGCATGCCCGCTGATTTGTTAACTACAATAAGATCATTATCTTCAAAAAGCACATCTAAGGGTAGATTTTCGGGCTTTGCTTCTACTTCTTTCGCAATCGGCCAGGTGATTTTAATTGTTTGGCCAGCGATTGGATGTTGGGTTGATTTGGCTTTTTTGCCGTTAACTAAAATGTTTCCTTCGCGCAAAAGTCGCTGAATGCCTGCTCGTGAAACATGAGGCAACTTTTTTGTGAGATAACGATCCAGTCTTTCGCTGGTTAGTGTTTCAGATATCGAAACCACTGTTGGTTTTGATTCTGCTTCATTCTCTGAAAATTCTTCAGTCACCTTGCTGACCCCCAAACAAGTTGCCAATATCCTCTGCTTCGATTCAAGCTTAAGTGATCAGTATATTGACTCCATGTTTGCCCTTGATCTGGGTAAGCGTTAGTTTGGCGGGGTGAAAACTAAAGCAGCAATCCTTCGACAAATGGAATTGCCCCGTCCTTATTCGGAGTCATGTCCACTTTCTATTGAGGAGGTTGAACTTGATGGTCCAAAGGAAGGTGAGGTTTTGGTTCAGGTGGCTGGATCAGGGCTGTGTCATTCCGACTTGTCAGTAATAAACGGTTCGCGACCACGCCCGGTGCCAATGGTTATGGGGCATGAGGCGGCAGGGATTGTGCGTGATGTGGGTCCAGGGGTGAAGGATTTGGATCCAGGCGATCATGTGGTTTTTTCATTTGTGCCTTGTTGCGGTGGTTGTCCAATGTGTGCAGTAGGACGTGCCCCTCTTTGTGAGCCTGCTTATGATGCTGCAATATCTGGTCAATTACTTCGTGGTGGACGAAGGTTCAGTATGCATAATGGAGATGAGATTAATCATCATCAGGGGGTGTCAGGATATTCTGAGTATACGGTCGCTGTTCCTGAGTCTCTCGTTAAAATCGACAAATCTTATCCAATCGAGATAGCAACATTATTTGGTTGTGCCATTATGACCGGGGTAGGTGCAGTAGTAAATACTGCCAAGGTTCAGCCTGGTACATCGACTGCGATATTTGGCGTGGGAGGTGTTGGGTTAAGTGTAGTTTTAGGACTGAAATTAGTCGGCGCATATCCAATTATCGCAGTGGATACATTGACCAATAAGCTAGACTTGGCAATGCAGGCTGGTGCAACGCATGTAATTAATGCTTCAGAGGTTGATCCTGTGTCAGCTCTTCGTGATCTTACTAGTGGTGGTGCGATGGATGTGTTTGAAGCAGTTGGTAGCGAAAAGGCACTTGGACAGGCCTATGCTGCGACGCGTAAAGGTGGACGGACAATTACAGTAGGTCTTCCAAGTCCAGAAAGTGAACTAAGAATTCCCGCTCTATCGGTAGTGGCAGAGGAACGTCAACTTCTTGGTTCCTATATGGGTTCCTGCGTGCCAAAAAGGGATATTCCTCGCTTTTTACAATTGTATCGTGAAGGCCGTCTTCAGGTGGATATATTGAATAGTCGTTTTATTCGTTTAGACCAAGTGAATGAAGGGTTTGATTCCCTTGATCAAGGAGAAGTCGCAAGGCAAATCATTAAGTTTGATATCTAAATTTTTCATGAAAAAAAATATTTTATTAACACTTGCTGTATCGTTGTCGATGTCCCTACTTGCTGAGCAGAAGAATGGTCCGTATGAGAGTGATTTTCATCTTCCAGGCTCGAGGGCTGAAGTCTATAAGACAATCGATGATGTTAAGTTAAAGATCTATATTTATGAGCCAGATAATCATAAGTCCGGAGCAAAACGTCCAGCAATAGTATTTTTCTTTGGTGGTGGTTGGCGCGGTGGAACCCCGAAACAGTTTCAGGAACATTGTCGATATTTAGCTTCGATAGGGATGGTTGCAATGACTGCTGATTATCGTGTTGCTAGTCGTCAAGGTACAAAACCGTTTCATTGTGTTCGTGATGGTAAATCTGCTGTTCGCTGGGTTCGCCAAAACGCTGAACGTCTTGGTGTGGATTCTGCCCGAGTTGTTTCCGGTGGAGGCTCGGCGGGAGGTCATGTGGCTGCATGTACTGGTACTTTGCCTAAACATGAAGAACCGAGTGAGAATATTAAGATAAGTTCTGTTCCAAATGCTATGGTACTTTTTAATCCGGTTCTTATTACAGCTCAGGCCAAGGGATTGAATACATTTGGCGGTGATCGGCTTGATAAATTGAAGTCTCGTCTTGGAGTTAAAGATCCAAAGACAATTTCACCTTATCACAATATTCGAAAAGGTTTGCCGCCTACGCTTATTCTTCATGGCAAGTCGGATACAACTGTGCCTTATTCCACTGCTGAAGCGTATATAAATAAAGCGAATGAAATAGGCTTGCGGACTGAGTTGGAAGGATATGATGAAATGCCTCATGGTTTTTTTAATTTGGGTCGTTATGAAAATAAAATGTTCTTGGCAACTGTCACTCGCATGCACGATTTTTTACGATCGATTGGATATTTGAAAGGTAATCCAAAGGTTGAGGAGCATCTTGAAAGTTTAGTTAAACAGAAGTAATACGATTGGCATCAGAACAAAAAAAAATTGGTTTGATGGTTTCTGTATCTCCAGATGCTCAAGGATTTTCTCAAGCATTATTTCAAGCGGAGCAAGCTTTGTTAAGCGGCCACAAAGTCTATCTCTATTGTGTCGACGACGCGGTCAATGGACTTAGTGATCCGCGTCTAGTTAAGTTGAAGGCAGAGGGATTAAATCTTTTTGGATGTGCTTATAGTTCGCGACAGCGGAAGCTTTCGCTTGATGATTCAGCTGTTTTTACTGGCCTTTCAGTACTTAGTGATATCATGGCTGATACGGATCAATTTCACAGTTTCAATTAGAATTTTTATCAAGGGGTTGATGCTAAGCGGGAACGGTGAGCGATTGTCCGTTGTCTTTCGGTTTTAGACCAAGAAGGAATGGCACTGCAATTTTTGCGAATTTTTTTGGAGCTATAGCCGTATCTGCACCGTTTCCAAAGCAGCTTTGAAGCATCTCAGTGTTTACTACACCGGGGCTTAAGGGTATGCATGCCATCCCGCTAGGAAGTTCTTCTGCCATGGCTTTGCTTAATCCTTCTATGGCCCATTTTGAAGCACAGTAAGGCGCTACGTCGGGTGAGGTGCTGCGACCCCATCCAGAACTGAAGTTTACTATTATGCCATGATTATTTTTGATCATTTCTAGTACGAAATGTCGAATGACGTTGGCTACTCCCTTTACATTAATGTCTATGACTGCATCGAATTCAGTAGCCGTGACATTCACAAGTGGACTATTGGAGTTGATGATTGCCGCGTTGTTGATGAGTAGATCGGGAGGTCCGTGGGTTGCGAGTGTCTCACTTGCCCAATCGGCGACAAGGTTGTCATCAGCGACATCTACTTTCGAGAACTGATGTTTTGATCCGAGGGTGTTTTGTAGTTCTTGGATCTTCTCTTCTGATCTGCCGCATCCAATTATCTTGTGCCCTAGTTGGTTGAATTCTTCGGCTAATCCTCGTCCGATACCACGAGTAGCTCCAGTTATGACAATCGTCTTGGCCAAGGTAGTCCTATTACGGCTTGATAGAACGCAGATTTATATTGCGAATTTTTGAGATGCACTGGAACGACGAAAAACCAATAGGCACGGAAAGCTCGATTGGCCCCGGTCGCAGGGCAATTTTTCGATCTTCTAGAGGTAGATCAACCATCATTTCTTCATCAATGAAGCACTGTATTTTTTTATCGGTTACACGAACCTTGAACCGATACCACTGATTTATCTCAAATTTTTTAAATGAAGCTGTTTCGTTTTCGGCTGCGTCCATACCGTCAATGCTAGATATGCCTACCACAGTGCCTCCCCAGCCTCCAGGTACGAAGGTTGCGAAAGTTTCTCCCAGTGGAAATGTTATTGCGCAAAAAAAATCAGTTCCATCAACTTTCATTGCTTCAGCTTCTAATTCATAATTGGTTCGTGGGATATTGTCATGAGCCAAGTTGATTCCTGAGATTAGTTCTCCCATGCCTATGTGTAGTTCTCCATCCCTGACTTTGATTTCTCCACTGCCAGCGAAGTCTGTGATTTCCCAGCCGGTTAGGTCTTTGCCATTGAATAATTTTGGTGAGTTGTTGTGTTTTCCAATTGTACAGCCGGTTCCAATTAAAGCTGTAAATAGGAAACAGAACCAATTTGTTTTCAGATTTAAATTTTTTTTCGATAATTTCATGAAAATTTCAGCCGACAAATTGATATAAAGGCACTATGTCGTTCAAGACTTTAATATCATCTTTGGATTGATTGAGTTGATTCAACTCCGTTTCTACTTTTATCGCTAAAGAATATAATGGGTAATTCGTTTTAATAAACGCTTTTAACGCGAAATTTTATGTATAATTCCATTCTTCATGATGGTGTGAAGATTATTCCGATCAAGTAGTATCTTGGGATCTGAAAGAGGATCGCCATCAACAAGTAAAAGATCGGCAAAGATTTCTTCCTTCACTTGTCCCAGTTGGTTAGGCATGTCCATTGCTTCTCCACCGTTTTTTGTCATTGTGAGGATTGCCTCCATGTTAGTCATGCCGCAATGTTTAATGAAGTGATCCAGATCGCGAGCATTTTGGCCGTGAGGAGTGATCATGAATCCGTAATCGCCTCCGCCTAGAATCCTGACGCCACGTTTCATTAATTCTTGGATTCCCTTGACAGCACTATCCAGCTCTTCCCGGAATCCCATGCTTTTTACCTGTTCCTCAGTGAACCAATCTGAGCCTTCATATGCTGCAATTGCTGTAAAACCAATATTAGGACTCACAAAAAGCCAGTCCTTGTTTGCTTCCATGAGGTCGAAGGCTTCTTCATCAGCATAGTTGGCGTGATAGATCACTTTGATTCCATGACGAACGCAAAGCTTAACAGACTCAGCACTACGTGCATGGGCACTCAACCGTTTACCATGAGCATGGGCCACAGTGGCTGCTGCTGCTACTTCTTCTTCACTCATGATAGTTGTTTCAGACCCGGCATGAGGGACAAAGGAGTCGCCGGAGATAACTAGTTTAATTATATCGACTCCTTCGCGGATGAGTTCCCTTGTGATCCGTCGGTATTCCTCAGGCCCATCTGCCATTAGTGCCATGGAATCGACTTTGGGCATATGAAGTGTTCGCATGTCTCCTAACCCACCGGTTACCGTTAGCCAAGGAGTGGCTGCAAGTAGTCTAGGTCCTGGGATCTCACCTTTTTCGATGGCATTTCGGATAACCACATCCAGCCTTGGCTTTGCAGAAGCTGCACTAATGCAACTGGTAATGCCATGGTCGAGGTAGAGTTTGGCGTTGTGCATTGTCAACAAAGTGTGTTCTTCAGGTGGGATACGACCTAAAGCTGCCAGATCGTCTGTATTATCGATACTTAAGTGTGCATGAGACTCAATCAATCCGGGCATAAGAGTCATCCGACCTTTTCCGTTGATAACCTCGACATTGTTTTGTTCCAGAGGCTCATTACTTCGGGCAATCCTAACGATTTTGTTTTCTTCGACTAATACTTCACCAGGAAAGGGTTCCTCTCCGGAGCAGTTCAGTATGATCACATTGGTAAAAAGATATCTACTCATAGATCAATCTATTGATATTGCTTTAAGTTCATTGAATAAATCCCGAGCAGCGTTTCCCAAGTGAAGGGTATCGACACCGGCCAAAATCAAATTGTACCCCTTTTTAATGTAAGGTTTGACTGCCTCGGTGTTTACTCCAAAGTAACCTATGGAGAGGTTGGCTGATTGACACGCTTGAAAGACACGATCTATAGCGTTGGTGACTTCCGGATCGTTGATTTTACCCATTTTACCAAGACTTGCTGAAAGGTCGTACGGCCCCAGCATAATGCCATCAATACCATCAATTTTTACAATCGATTCAATGCATTCGACTGCCTGAATATGCTCTGCCTGAACAATTACGGCTACACTATCATTTGCTGTCTCCATATAATCTTCAAAGCGCATACCATATCCATGAGCTCTCACTAGACCAACACCACGAGTTCCATCGGGTGAGTAACGGGAAAAGCGCACCACATCTTTAGCTTGTTCTACTGTATTTACCTGAGGGGCAATGATGCCTGCTGCTCCTAGATCGAGTACTTTCTTTATGGGCACCTCTTCGGCAGAAGGCAGGCGGACCACGCAGAATACTTTATCCCCAACAGCCTGAAGTATACTTTGTATATCGCTGTAATCCAAAGAGCTGTGTTCTGCGTCTAGGAAAAGCCAGTCAAAACCGATGTCTGCTAAGATTTCTGCGGTTGCAGCTGATGGGAGCGTTACCATGGTTCCTATTAGAGGTGTCCCGCTCCTGAGTTTTTCTCTGAAGTTTTTCTTCATGAACTAATGCTATCAGTTGTCAGTGCAGATAAATCTGCTAGATAAGTCTTTGAAAATGGAATTACTTAAACAAAAAGCTGCCCTCAATGGATAAGAGGATTCAAGCCTTAATAGCCTAAAGCTAATTTATTTTATTATTTCGGAAACAGTTTTGCCTCCATTTTGCTTTATTAAATCTGCTACGTTGTCTTTTGCTACGTCAAGTGGAGTGCCACCGAAACCATCATCGGTGATGGAGTTAATTTCAGCACCTTTTTCGATAAGTAGTTGAGCAATTTTTTTGTGCCCTCGTTGAGCAGCTAGATGAAGAGGGCTCCATCCTGCCAAGCCCTTGGAATTAACTTCAGCACCCTTTTCAATTAATAGATCTACTATTTCGAAGTGCCCCATAAATGCTGCATAAGTGAGTGGGGTATCCCCACTTTCATTAGCATGATTCACATCTGCACCAGTGTTAAGCTGTTGTGATACAGTATTTAGATTGCCTTCTTTTGCAGCTTCGTGGATTGAACTGCTTTCTAATAAGGCAATGATCTTTTCTTGTTTCCAGAACCGAGCTCGATCGGCAGGGGTTTGGCCAATGTCATCTTTGGCGCTTATATCTGCACCCTTTTCAATCAGTAGCTTGGCAATATCGACATGCCCTTCCTGGGCTGCCAGATGTAGAGCGGTGCTCTTATCATCGTTTAGTTCATTAACAGGGGTTCCGGCACTTAGCAGTTTTTTGACCGTATCAAGGTCACCGGCTTCAGCTGCATCATGCAAATATGGAGTTTCATTACTGGTATTGGATGAAGGTTGAATGGATGAATCTCCACAGCCGTTAATCAGTAGGACACTTAGAAGGATAAGGTGAAGATTCTTAATCATTGGTTCTTTTTCTTTTGAGTAGTTTTTTGAGACTCAGCGCCAACATCATCAAGAAATCGAGACATTAGCTTATGAAGTTCTTTGGTTTTTAAAGGTAATTTTTTTGCGAGGTTGTTTTTCTCGTTTATGCTTTTGGATAGGTCAAACAATTCCAACCGGTTGTTTTCCCAAGTTTTTATTAGTTTAAAGTTTCCCAAGCGCAGTCCGGTTTGAGCTTTTCGGGCAACGGCTTGGTGAAAGATCAAGAAAGGATTAACTCGCTGCACACTTCCATGTCCTTTATTCTGTAGCAAGTTTTTTAGACTGCCTCCGTCGAGATTGTTGGGTAGTGGTTGAGAGTAATTCGATAGGTCTGCAATAGTCGGCAAAAGATCCAAACCTGTTACCGGTATACGGCTTATACTGTTAGGCTTTATATTCGGGCCGATTGCAATAAAAGGAACTCGGATGCCTCCCTCGTACATTGATCCCTTGCCTTCACGAAGTGGATAATTTCGCGGGAGTTTTTTGTTTTTTTGTCCTGGCATGGTGAGTCTCCCTCCATTGTCAGAGAGAAAAAAAACGTAGGTTTGATCCGCTATTCCTAATTGATCAATTTGCTTCATGAGGTCACCCACTCCATTGTCTAGATCAGTAGTCATGGCAGCGAATTCGGGTAGTGTGTGTTTTTTACCTTTTAACTTACCTTTGACCTTTTGAAGCGAATTTGAGGTATAAAAAATATCAAGATGTACGGCGTAATGAGAGAGTTGTATGAAGAACGGTTTGTTTTGTTTTACCTGTGTTTCCATGAAATTATTAGCCCGTTGGGTAAGACTATGAATTAGTTTCGGATCATTCTTTGCAGATGGGCCGCCTGATCCTTTACCGCCACCCGTGCTGTTACCAGTTATGCCGTCACTTACATCGTATCCCATTTGTTCAGGGGTGACATTATCGAATCGCATATCCCATTTTCCAAAGTGTGCCGTTTGGTACTCTGAATTAGCTTTTTTCAGCATGCTTGGCAGGCTCAACTGTTTTCTATAATTGATTGTCCAGTTCTTCTGATCTTTTTGATAAATATGGCGAGCAGGTGTTTGTCCTATAAGTAGGCTTCGTCGGGTTGGGCAGCAAAATGGTGCGGGAGCATAGCCTTGTGTAAACAGCATTCCGCGTTTTGCCAATTGTTCTAGGTGCGGTGTATGGAAGTAGTCACTACTTGTTCGGGGGTCTCCAGGGCTCATTGTCAATGATGAGCCAACCCAGCTTTGGTCATCACTTAATATAATAATGAAATTGGGTGAGACAGTTTTTTCAGCTGCATAAGAGGCCGGGTATAGCATTAAAGTTAAGATGGTGAATACCCAGTTCGATTTCATAAATATCAGGGTTGTTGTTCTAGAAATGATGGATCCACCCTAATGGAAATTCGGTTGGTCGACAATGTGATTTCACTATACAGGCTTAGGTAATCTAGAGCACGGTGATTAAGTTGATTGTTAATTTTTTGTGAACAATAATTACGCCGGATGGATAGTAGGGCTTCCATTCTCGACAACAAGTGAACTTCGTTTGGTGATTTTTCCATCCGGTGTAGTGACCTTGTCTGCCACCATGAAGTCGGTCGTCCATGTTTTTTGTGTGAGTGTGCAACGGACATAGCCGCGCTGACGGTTGTGAAATTTTATGAATGGATTGTCAGACATGAGTTTGTCTTGATCTTTTATCTGATCTTGCCCATCTCCTCCACTGGCAATTGATGTGCCGACGAATTCTGTTGCTACTGTTGGAGTATCCGGTTTTCGGTCATCGACTCGAAGTTCGTTGGCCCAGTTCGAATGGATGTCCCCGGTCAGTACAATAGGGTTTAAAATTTTCCGATCTGCCATGAAACGAAGTAGATCCATTCTTTCATAAGTATAGCCAGGCCACTGGTCCATCGAGTAATTCATTGGGGTCTTATTATTTGGAGTTCCCACCATCCCCATCATTACCTGTTGTGCAAGAATGTTCCATGATCCCCGGGATTGAATAAGTGATTGCTTTAACCAGTTCCTTTGTTCAGTGCCAAGCATGGTGTTCTTAGGGTTAATGGCTGCTTTGTTAAGAGGTGAGCGGACATCATTGTTGGGTTGATCGCTGCGGTATTGACGGCCGTCGAGAACCATGAATTCTGCTAATTGTCCAAAAGACCCTTTTCGATAAAGTTGCATGGAAGGTCCTGAGGGGATTGACGTGCGACGCAATGGCATATTTTCATAGTATGCCTGGTAGGCGGCGGCTCGTCGGATAAGAAAGTCTATCGGTTTTATGTTTTTTTGTTCAGAGATGTCATCCGCACAGTTGTTATCCAATTCGTGATCGTCCCATGTAACGAACCATGGGCAACGGGCATGCATTTTCTGTAATAACAGATCCATTTTATACTGTGCATGTCGCACTCGGTAGTCAGATAGTGATTCGATTTCCTTTCCATGGTGCTTTCGAATTGTTCCCTGATTACCAGCGGTATACTCGTAGATGTAATCGCCCAAGTGAAACACCAGATCTAGTTCATCTTTTGCCATGCTATCATAAGCTGTGAAGTATCCCTGTTCCAGACTCTGGCAAGAGGCAAAAGCAAAAGACATCTGTTTGGGAGAGGCAAACAGCTTGGGCATTGTGCGTGTTCGACCTACAACACTCTCTTCGCCATTTACGCTAAATTGATACCAATACCAGTTTTCGGGTTTTAATTGTCCCACGGTTACATGTACTGAATGGCCCAGTTGCGGCGTTGCTAGCTGTTGTCCGGAGGCAACCACATTTTTCATGTTTTCATCCGAGCATATTTGCCATTTTACTGGTACTGAAAGATCTGGCATCCCACCATTTGGATCCAAAGGTTCAGGTGCAAGCCTTGTCCAGATAACTACGCTGTTGCTGTCTGGATCTCCAGATGCTACTCCAAGCGAGAAAGGGTTTTTTGCGAACTTCATTCTACGCTTAATATTAGCAGCTTGGCCAATGGTTGGAATGCTGTAGAGAGCAGCAGCGTATGCGAGAAATAACCGGCGACTTACGCCCCCTTCTAAAGATGCAGCTTTAAGGAAGTTGTTTTTGTGGAATAACATAAACGACAAAGAATGGCGGGGAGAGTCTCCACCAATTTTTATTTATTCAAGTTTTTTGAAGCTGCTTCACGTACTTTAAGTTAGCTGAAGCATTGACCGAGAGACTCTAAAATGAAACGATCGTTTGCTCTTGAGCCTTCTACACATGTACAATCGTTTTGTTTGCGCCTTGATTTTAGTATTTGGCACTAGTCATGCATTTGGGCAAGAAGACCTTTCGGCTACTCTTTTTGGCTTGGACAATGTTGTTGATATTCACATTACCATCACGGGAGAGGAGTTTGATAAACTAAAACCGCCGGCTGATGTAAGGTTAGACGATCAAGCTGTTGGTGAGGCGTTTGGAGATTTGATCGAAGACGCACAACGAGGAGGGCATTTTAGAAGCGAAAAATCCACTCGCCCCGGTTTGGCTGGTTATCTTGGAGTCGACCACCAGTATGCTAGAGCTGATGTTGAGATTGACGGAGAGACTGTTAAGGATGTTGGCCTTCGCTATAAAGGTAACGGGACATTCATCGAAGGCGCCAGAGGTGATCGATATTCATTCAAGATTGATTTTAATGAGTATGTTAAGGGGCAGGAGTTTCGAGGCATGACAAAGATTAACTTGAACAACAATATCACAGATCCGTCGCTCATGCGTGAGGCGTTGTCTTATGATTTATTTCGTGATGCAAAAATACCTGCATCGCGCGTCGGTTACGCAAGGGTGTATTTAACGATTCCTGATGAGGAAAAGCGCGAGATCAAGCGAGAGCCTATTGGACTGTTCACTTTGGTTGAACAAAAGGACAAACGATTTTTGAGGCGTAACTACGGTTCGTCCAATGGTCTTCTAATGAAGCCCAGCACTTTTGGATTGTTTCGTTATCTAGGTGAGGAATGGAATGAGTATCAAATTGGATTTGTCCCGAAGACAGATCCGACTGAAGAGCAAAAGAGACGTGTGATTGAGTTCGCTAAACTGATTCATAAATCCGATTTTGATGAGTTTGAAGAGCGATATGAAGAATACCTTGATGTTGATCAATACCTACGATTCTTAGCCTGCAACGTTATAGCATGTAATCTAGACAGTTTTTTAGGTGG
>JAYZHR010000140.1:0-6359 GCA_036166355.1 Verrucomicrobiota bacterium
CAATGAATAAAGTTCAAAACATGGCATTAATTTTAGGAATAATGGTGGCTACCTTGCCAACAGCATTAGGTGGATTAATGTCGGGAGATGCTGTGTTGGGGGCTGGATTTTATTTTTCTAGTTTTGGTGATTTATTAATACTGTTAGGAAGTTCTCTTTTATTTTTGAATTTTCTTGGCGCGATTGTTATGTCGATCAAATGTTGCGATTGTCTTGCCAGTTTGTGTGGTAAACGTAATAGAGAGGAGGTTGAGGCATGACAATAGGGCTGAGTTTTATAATGGGTGCCATAGCTGGTTCTGTTTCCTTCTTTATGCTAGGTCTTTGGTGGCCCGTGTCGCTTTTAGTGGGGCTCGTTGCTTGGTTTGCTTTTGGGCTTTTCAGTTTAAAAATGGATAGTGCTTTCACTTTGATGAGTGGAGCGATTCTAGTTTTCTGTATTTCTTTATCTGTGATGATAATGAGGTCTAGCGATCAGTTAAGTGGATTGCAGTACGCAGACACTGTTGATGAAGAAGGTACCGAATTTCGTTATCCTGTTCCACTATTGGAAAATGCCCCTCACGGTGAGGAAGTGTATCGAGCACATGGATGTGTGGCCTGTCACACCCAGCAGGTAACGCATGAAGGTGTTGAATTTGATATCAAGGCATTGGCTACAGAGAAGAACCATTCAGCTGTCAAAGAAGCAATCAACCGGTTTTACCGTGTGACAGGGCAGCCTGCTTCCGGTGGAGCTGCACTTGGGATGCCTGTTGGTGAATGGGAAACTATAGCTCTTGGTGCGAGTGCTCCTGATGCAGCTAAGGCTCGAGGTTTTCTTTCTTCTGCGGGAGCATCTGTTGATGTCCAAGTTCGTTTTCATGGGGAAGATCTAGAAAAGGATGAGTTTAGTAATCCGAATGGTCGTGGCTGGGGTAAAAGGCGTTCCGTAGCACGTGACTATCTATTTGTTGAAAGGCCTATGCTTGGGTCAGTTCGTATTGGTCCTGATCTTGCAAATGTGGGAGCTCGCCTTTCTCGTTCAACATTAATGAGAATTTTGTTGAATCCTAAATTAATTCGTAATGACAGTAAAATGCCTCAACACAGATTTCTTTTTGAAGTAGCTGCAAAAGGCGATGGTGATGAACTAATTGCGGTTATAGAAGGAGATGAAGAAGTCTACTATAAACCTACCAAAGATGCTGAGGCATTGGTTGAGTATCTTTTAAGTCTCAAGAGTGCTAATTATCCTTTGGAAGAAGCGCCGGTTTATCAGCCATTTACGTCATCTTTGCCAAAACCAACTACACCAACAGAAGAGGTGGTTGAGAGTGAAGATGGAGGAGCAAGTTCTGCTAATTGATAGATGATTTAATAAGTAAACCATGGCCGCAAAAAAACAGAAAGAGATCGTTGAACAAAATAGCCCGGATCTGGGAGGTCCGAAACCTTGGGTGTTTGTCCTCATGTTTTTTTTGGTTTATTGGGGAATAAATTATTTGGATGGGCACAGTGGTGGTTTTAATGCAAAGGTTTATGCTCCACATAAGAATGCAACTGCTGTGGCTAATCTGAAGGTGCAAAAATCACCTGAGGAGTTGGCTTTTGAAAGTGGGGGTAGAGTGTATCGAGGCATCTGTACTGCATGTCACCAGCCTAATGGTAAGGGTAGTGATAATGCTGGATATCCGCCTCTTGCGGGATCTGAATGGGTGCTTAATCAATCTCCAGATAGGGTGATTGCAATAATTAACAATGGTCTTCAAGGTCCTATTGAGGTTTCAGGACAAACTTATGGCAAGGTGGCTATGCCGGCGCAAGGAGGGGCATTAAGTGATGAGGATATTGCGAGTGTTTTGACCTATATTCGGCGTAACTCTGACTGGGGTGACGAACATAATCTTTCTGTAATTACTGCGGAACAAGTTGGTAAAGTTCGTGCTGATATAGCAGACCGATCTTCTCCTTGGACAGCAGAGGAATTGATAAATCAATTTCCAGATAGTCAGTAATTAAACTAAATATTTAAATTAATTTAAAACACCGTTACATACGGTGTTTTTTATTTGCCTTAAATCTGGCTTGGCTCGGCAGGGTGATTCCGTTTCAATACTTTTTCACGAATGATATCTCACTATCTCGCTATTGATCTAGGTGCGGAGAGTGGAAGAGTGATGCTTGGCACTCTCGAGAACGGTCGAATTTCTTTAGAAGAACTTTCTCGTTTTACAAATAAACCCATACGTGATGGTGATGGAATTTATTGGAATGTTTCAGCTTTGCTTGAGGGGATTCGATCTGGACTGGCTAGAGCAGGAGCACTTGGGAAATCTATAAGTAGTGTGAGTGCTGATGCTTGGGGTGTAGACTATGTGTTGATTGATGACTCTGGTCAAATTATGGATCCAGTATTTCACTATCGTCATCCAAGAACAGTTAGTGGAGAGAAAAATGTTTTAACTAAGGTTGATTGGCCTACTTTATTTGATGAAAGCGGTGTTCAATATATGTTACTCAACACTAGTATCCAATTATGTTCTGAAGAACCGGATCGCCTAGTTAAAGCTAAGACTATTCTAACGATTGCAGATGCATTTAATTACCTGCTTAGCGGAGTCGCAAAAATCGAGATGTCAATGGCGAGTACCACACAGTTGTATAACCCACGTTTGGCTGGCTGGAGTGATCGGTTGATTAGCTTATTGGACTTACCTAGAAGTATGTTTCCAGAAATTGTTCGTCCTGCAACAATATTAGGTCCACTTAAGACTGAGTTTTTAGAGGATAGCGGTTTATCCGGTATTAATGTGGTTGCTTCATTATCCCATGATACGGCATGTGCTGTTGCTGCTTGTCCTACTGATAGTAAAAATTGGGCTTATATCAGTTCTGGAACCTGGTCGCGTATGGGATTGGAATTAGCTGATCCAATTGTTACTGATGACTGTCGTGAATTAAATTTTACTAATGAAGTTGGCTATGGTGGATCTACTCGTTTACTTAAGAATATTATAGGTCTTTGGTTGGTTCAGGAGTGTCGTCGTTCATGGTCGATACAGGGGAATGAATACAGTTATGCAGAGTTGGCTGAAATGGCGATTAAATCTGAACCTCATCAGTCCGTTTTGAACCCTTCGGATCCTCGGTTTCTCGCTCCTGACAATATGCCGAAGCGCATTGCTGAAATCTGTAATGAAACCAACCAGCCTATACCAAAAACACCGGGAGCTATAGTTCGCTGTGCACTGGAGAGTCTTGCTTTGTTGTATGCTCGTACTCTTCGAGAAGCGGAGAAATTGGTCGGTTGGAAGGTGGATAAATTACATATAGTTGGAGGAGGAAGTAGGAACAGACTATTAAACCAACTCACTGCTGATGCAGCCAAGGTAGATGTTGTTGCGGGGCCCACTGAGGCAACAGCTTCTGGTAATGTTCTAGTACAAGCAATTGCTGGTGGGGCTGTGAGCGATCTTACTGAGGCTCGAAAGATCATTCATCGTTCCTTTGATACGGAAACGTTTTATCCGAAAACCTCGAGTCAGCATGAAGCTCTCAGTGCTCGTTTTGACCAAATATGTGGCAATTCGCCACTTTGAAATAATTATGTCCTTAGATTCATTTCAAGAATTCCTATCCAGTCATGGTGCTGAATATGGAGAGCTGAATGGAAAGAAATTGGTTAAAAGCTATGGAGATATAATCTCTGAGTATCGATCGTTAACGAAATCAGTTGCTCTAATCGATCTTACTTCCCGTGGTTGTTTGGCTGTTCTTGGTGCTGATCGAGTAAAATATATTAATGGGCAGATTACTAATGAAGTGATGGGGCTTCAATCGGGACAAGGCTGTTATGCAGCGCTTGTAAATGCTAAAGCAAAGATGCAATCCGATTTGAATATCTATCGGCTAGAAGATGAACTTATTCTCGATTTTGAGCCGGGATTAATTGAAATAGTTAAAGCGCGTCTTGAGAGCCATATTGTTTCTGATAATGTTGAACTTGTTGATGTTTCACCACATTTTGGGCTGCTTAGTTTACAAGGACCAGATACCGGTAAAGCTCTAGCATCACTTGGTTTATCGATTCCGACTGAACCTTTATCGCATGTGAAAGTGTCTCAGCCTGATGCTGGAGAATGGTTTTTGATGCATAATTCTCGTTTTGGGCATTTAGGTTGTGATTTGTATATTCCCAGAGCTTATTTGACTAAAGCGACAGAACGATTATTCGAGGTAGTCGTAAAACAGGGTGGAGGACTTTCAGGCTGGGAGGCTACTGAAATCTCTCGCATAGAATCCGGTATTCCTCGATTTGGAAGTGAAATGGATCAAAACACATTGCCACCAGAGGTCAATATTGAAGCACGAGCGATAAGTTATTCAAAAGGATGTTACATAGGTCAGGAAATTATTGCTCGAATTCGAACTTATGGTCGAGTGAATCGTACACTTGTTGGATTTCGGTTTGATCAGAAATTAGCAGAGAAAGTTGTTCCTGGCACTTTGCTTCAAGATGAAGAGGGTAAGTCTGTTGCTAAAATAACTAGCATAGCAAAATCACCTAAGTTTGGAATTGTGGCTTTGGGACTAGCGAGGCGGACACATGCAGATTTAGGTAATGTTTTGAATGCTAAAGATCTGCTAGATGGGCGTGCCACTATAACTTCCCTTCCTTTTTGTTGAGGATAGTTCAACTAAACAAGATCTTTGTTAATTAGTAGAATAGTCAAAGAAACAAAATACTTGCGTACAACGTATGCTTCACTTAATAAGACCGGCTCTCGTGGCTTAGGCTGCGATTATTGGATGCCTCGATAGCTCAATGGTAGAGCAGTTGACTCTTAATCAATTGGTTGAAGGTTCGAGTCCTTCTCGGGGTACCATTTTTTTCTCCTCTTGAGTGCATAAGAGTGCATAAGAGTGAAATAGTTAATCTAACTGTTTTCAAATTTAATTAACCACCAAATTAGAAACCCCACAAATCCCAATATCAATAAGCCAACTACAACTGGATTTTCTTTTCTATTTAGTTCGCTACTCCAACTTGATGTGGATTCGTTTTTTTCTTCCGATGATACATGAAGAGTTTGCTTCTCGTTTAAATCTAACTCGCAAGCTTTACGGAAATCCAATTTTATATTTTTTTCTTTAGCCGTAATCATGCCAGCTGCGACTAGGTCAACATCTCCGCCGGCAAGATGATGCGCGCTAAGCTCGTCAACGGAAACATGGAATCCCTTCTTAATAAGTGTAATTCGAACATCAACTATTTTCCTAACTGGAACTTTTCTAAGTGACAATGAAATTAATTCTAGAAATGTAACGCGCGCACCAGAAATGAATCCTCGCAGCCATGTAGCTCCATACAACTGGATAACAAGCATTAGGAATAAAAAAGTTATTCCAATAATTACGAATATTATTTGTTCAATCATAATAAATATCATTCTCCTTTAGTTTTCAATTTTTAGCTTCTTTGTCCCAAGTCTTATTTTTCTCTCTAAGTGACATTATAGAGCAGTCGTAGTTTACTGTAGTAAAATTGGCAAGCACTTGAATTCCAAAATCCATAAATTTATTTAACTCTTTAGGATCAAGTCTTCTTTTTGATTTGTATATTATGATTTGATCACCCCCTCCTTCCACAAATAATTCATCTTCAGAAATAGATTCAAAGAATTCAATTAATTCTTTATTGAACAATTTACGAATGGATTCTTCAGGACTTCCTTGAAGTAGATATTTCTCTGAAAATTTTGGATAATCAATAAAATCGAAATCTTGAAATATATCAAATTGATGAAATTTCTTTTCTGGTTGTATTACAAATTGAGGTAAGTCTAGTTTGGTTGAGCAAAAGTAAATTACTGATGTTTCAGTTTTTGCCATGGTTCCAGCTCCCCCACCACCACTAGGACCAGATCCGGTCACAAAAGAATAATCAAAAATCGCTATATCTAATTCCTCATTTCCTTGATGAAGCATATTTTTTATTTTGTGTCTGTCACTAATCGAAAAGAGAGAAAAGTATTTTAGTTTTTCAAAGAGCGATTTATCTCCCTTAGGATAAAATGGGATCTTTAAATCATTTGCTAATGTTCTAAGTTTTTCCTCTCTATCTAAATCTCGCCACCAAATAAAATAAAAAGCTAGAATACCTATGGCTATAATTACAATAGTATCTAGAAGAGTCATATATCAATTATGTGGAAGAGATTATATTAATTTTGATCTCATGTTAATAAGAAAAATTTGAGTGCAATTGTAGTGCACCCACCTTGATTTTTATGGGGGTTTTGAACTAAAACCCTTGTAATACATTATTCCTGAATCATACAAGTATCTCTTAATCAATTGGTTGAAGGTTCGAGTCC
>JAYZHR010000141.1:0-3018 GCA_036166355.1 Verrucomicrobiota bacterium
TCGTTATTCAAGCAGTCGACAGACTAAGTGAATCTCGAATTGGCGCCTTAATTGCAATAGAACAATCAACACACTTACAAGACGTAGTCGAATCAGGTATCCCTATAGATTGTGAAGCAAGCCCTGAAATGATTGAAACTATTTTTTTCCCAAATAACGCGATCCACGATGGCGGTATAATTATTAAGGAAGACCGAATCTTAAGCGCCGCCTGCATTTTCCCTTTAACCAGAAGACAAGATATAAGCAAAACAATCGGCACTAGACATCGAGCTGCCATTGGAATGAGTGAAGAATCAGATTCATTAGTTATTATTGTATCAGAAGAAACCGGCACAATATCAACCTCTCACAAAGGCCAACTTTCACAAAATATAACCCTGAAAAAACTTCGAGGCACACTGAATTCAATCTTTGTAACTCCCATCCGTAATCGCAATTTTTCCAACTGGATCCAAAACTTAATAGGGCGAAATAAAAAAAACAATTCTAAGCCCAAAACAGCCAATATATAGAAATGTCTTGGGATCTATTATTTACTCGAAACATAGGATGGAAAGCTTTATCGGTTCTTTCAGCAATTGCCATTTGGTACACTATTAATGGACGACACCAGAACACCGATCCCAAACGGGTAAAAGAACAAACACTAATCGAACCCAAAATTGAAAACCCAACCACTATTGGCCAAATTGACATACCTGAAACGACAACTAATAGGGTTAATGTAATTCAGAATTTTGCAATCCGAATCCTGCAAACCCCGAATGATACTAATAGCTATATACTTGACCCAACAGAAGTAAAACTCGAATTAGCATCTGACGCCGACCCTGCCCCAGATCTTACCAGCCCAGCGGCAATCAAAGTTTTCTTAGATCCATTTGACTTACCAAATGGTGTCAATGAAACAAATTTAAACGTAAGAGTATCACTGACAGAAGATGGCATTGAAGACATAATCCTAAAAAATTTCACACCAAAGGAAGTAAAGGTAACCCGCATAGAGAAAACACTTCCGAAAGAGGCGCCTAAAGCAACAAAAACGACCATAGGCAAAATTGAAAACGAAGAAAACAAGGACAACTAGTTTTCAGAAACAGATTTGAGAAAGAACATATTTTGAGGCAAACGCCCTATCCAGTGGCTTGGCATTCTCTGATCGATTGACCCTTTAACAAAACTATTTGAGGTCACATGACCATCGCAAAAAGCCACAAATGAATTTTTATTATGACGAAAATGCGCTGTCTTTTCTCGATCATTAACATAATAAAATTCCTCAATCATTGGATTATCTTTTGAAGCTGGCGCTTGAAAAGTATTTACCTGGGCAGCATCCGCAAGAAAAGCTGACGCACTTGGATCGAATAATGAATTTATTGCAAAACCCATTTTGCTTTCCCCTAATTTTAGATTGTAGCCATAACCATAAGCGGAACCTATAGCTTTCAATTTAAACCGATAATTAATATGATCCAATCTAGCGCAATTTTTAATTCCAGAATCTTTGATATAACGATATAAAGCCCCTCTGGTAACATCAAACCGACGCCGGCCTTCAGTTCCGCGCTCAAACCAACCAAACCAATAAGTATCCCCGCCATCAATCGTATCTATTCGGTAAGGAAAAGTCTTACCGTGATTATCATTCCAATACATTTGCCCAGCCAAACTAAACTGCTTTAAGTTCCCAATACAGACTGCATCGAGACTTTTCAATTTAGCTTTCTGCAATACCGGGATAAACAACAATATCAAGATTGAAAGAATAGCCGTAATCACAAACAGTTCAATAATAGTGAACCCACGAACACTATCTTTAATTTCCTCCCAGCAAATCATCGCTCTATTGAATTAATCGATAAAATTTATTTTGATTTTTTGTTACAGGAGTCATGAATTGATGAAAAAAACCATCAGGCACGAATACTGCATTAGACTTATTCCAATGCAATAAATCGCTAGAGGATTCAACTTGCCACTTATCTGGATTAACTAAAAACGCCTTAGAGCACAATTGGCCATCGATGATTTTGACGTCAAAAAAATCCGAAAAAGAACTTCCCATAGAAATAGCAAAATCATCCAAACGACCTACCACAAACAAACTCGATTCACTACCTTTTGCAGAATAACTACTAACATTAAACGCATCTACTTGAAATCCGCTAAAATCTGAACTCAGCTTAACTCCAGTGATCTTTTTCCAGAGCTTTCCATCTTCCATCATGTCAGTTGTTAATGTTTTACTTAAAGCATTAAAACTCAATCTAACAGAATAAGATTTCCCAATTAGCAACTCTGCAGGAAATGTAAATCCTGCAGAAAACTGACTCTTACCAGAAGACATAGCAGGAGATATTGTTGCCCCAAACCCTGTATCGGGAAAATAGTCCCATTCAACTAAATGCGGCGAATCAGTACCCGTGCCACGATTGAAATTCTCATCATTTGCGGCAGCCATATTCGATAAACCCACAGCTACCTCAAAAGTATATGGCTGCCCATCAAGATAACCAGCTTTCACCTTTTCCAAGGTAATTTGAAAAGTGAAAGCAAAGGAATCAGCCTCAGTTAATGTCCGGCCAAGAGGTCTATAAAAATAACTATTCGGCTTCTCAGAATCCCAAGTAACTTTTAATGACTCAGATTCCTCATCCCAGAAAAATAAAGACTTATCCCCATGCACTCTCCAATCGCTTAGAAAAGGATTGCTTTCAAAGCTCTCATAGCTCCAATCATTTGCAAATACAGCTGACTTAAAAATAAGCACGCCGACTAAAAAAACTAGGTTAAATATTATTTTCATAATGATCTCCTTGCAGAGACCAACCTAATTAATCAAAAAAAAAGACTACTAAAGAGGAGATCTAATTAATATTGATAACAATACGATGGTCTCATCCTTCTCTTGTGCGGAGAAGTGCCAGAATACCGACATGATGAGCATCCCTAGCGAAGCAATCTGACTACAGAATCTAAAAATTCCTCACAGTGGCGCAACCGTTCCCGAAT
>JAYZHR010000142.1:0-5924 GCA_036166355.1 Verrucomicrobiota bacterium
ACCGGAGGGGTGGCAGAGTGGTCGAATGCGGCGGTCTTGAAAACCGTTGAAGCGAAAGCTTCCGGGGGTTCGAATCCCTCCCCCTCCGCCAAATGACGGAAGAACTAATAAAAACAAAGTTCGCACATGAATGAGACAAATAATAGCACTTCGTCGGATGTGTCGAATACGACTGCGGAGATGCCTGTGGCTGAGCCAGGAGGTAGCGTAGATCCGAACACATCTGGAGTAGGCAGCCCTCTTCCAGTTTCATGGTTAATATGGGGAGCCGTACTTTTAGTTATTCTATTTATAGCTAAGAAAAAGGGGTTGCTGGATCGAATTCGATTTTTCTTTCTTCAAACGCGAGAGGAATTAGTTAAATGCTCTTGGCCTACCAGAGAAGAACTTAATGGTTCTACATGGATGGTTTTGGCAGCCGTTTTTTTGCTGGGTCTATTTACATTTTTGGCTGACTTGTTTTTGGGGGATATGTTTATTCAGAAATTTCTTCTAGAGACATTAGCAAAAGGCGGTGTAACCAGTTAATAGATAGAATAATGGCGCACGCTTGGTATATTATACATACTTTATCCGGTCAGGAGCAGAAGGTGCTAGATAGCATCAATAAGAGAATCGATGCGGAAGAGATGGGTGCATTCATTAAGGAAGTATTTGTTGCGAAGGAAAGGGTAGTTGATGTTCGTGGTGGCGAGAAAAAGATTTCAATGAAGAAACTTTTTCCGGGTTATGTGTTTATTCACATCGATCTGCGAGACGATGACGATAAGGTTATTCCTGAACCATTGAACTTTATCAAAGATACTCCAGGAGCTATCGGATTTGTAGGCGGGGATATGCCTGAACCAACACCAGATGGTGAAATTAATGACATCAAGCTTCGTATAGCTGATTCCGAAGATCTTGAGCGGCCTAAGGTGGAATTTGAGATAAATGAAACGGTAAAGATCAATCATGGTCCTTTTGAGGGTAATAATGGAATTGTCGAGGAGATAGATCCTGAGAAAGGTCGACTTAAGGTTACGGTAAATATCTTTGGTAGAAATACTCCGGTCGATGTGGAGTATTGGGAAGTGGATAAGGGGTAATGGTCTTCCTTGTTCGACACTAGAATATAATATTGAAATAATAACGAGTATGGCGAAAAAAGTTTCCGGCTATATAAAACTCCAGATCCCTGCAGGGCAGGCGAATCCCGCACCTCCTGTGGGTCCAGCATTAGGCCAGCATGGTGTAAATATCATGGAGTTCTGTAAACAGTACAATGCAGCAACTAAAGATCAGGCTGGTCTGGTGATCCCGGTAGTAATTACGGTTTATCAGGATAAGTCTTTTACCTTTGTGACCAAGTCACCACCTGCTGCGGTTCTACTAAAGAAAGCAGCCAAGATAGCGGCCGGTTCCGGTGAACCCAACAAAAAGAAGGTAGGTAAGGTGACGAAAGCTCAATTACTGGAAATAGTAGAAACCAAGAAGAATGATTTAAACGCTCGTGATCCAGAGATGGCTGCGCAAATGATTGCTGGGACCGCTCGTTCCATGGGCCTTGAAGTTGTGGATTAAATTTGAAAGACAACGGGAGGGTTAAACAAGCCCGTTTGGACCGTGCCCAGAAAAATGCCCAAGAAAATAAGTAAAAGATTCAAGAAAGCACTCGAGATGCTCGAGGCAGGAAAAAGTTATTCAGTGGCTGATGCTGCCGAGTTATTAGGTAAATTTCCAAAGGCAAAATTTGACGAGTCAGTTGAAATTGCCTTCAGGATGACTATTGATCCTCGTAAGACTGACCAAATGATTCGTGGTACGGTTAGACTTCCCCACGGTAGTGGTAAGGAGGTAAAGGTTCTAGTCTTTGCGAAGGAAGGTGAGGCAGCTAATGCGGCTAAGGAGGCTGGTGCAGAATTTGTTGGGTTTGAGGAATATATTGAAAAAGTAACCAATGGATGGACTGATTTTGATATAGCTGTTGCGACTCCGGAGGCAATGACTGAGGTGCGTAAATTAGGTCGTGTGCTGGGTCCGCGTGGTCTTATGCCTAATCCTAAGACCGGCACCGTTACAGATGATACTGCGAAGGCAGTTCAGGAAGTAAAAGCTGGCCGTGTTGAGTATAAACGTGATAAGGGTTCAAATGTACAAGTTTTAGCAGGCAAGGTTTCTTTTTCTTCGGACCAAATCGTAGAAAATATAAGAACAATCATAGATGCTATTGTTAAAGCTAAGCCTTCAGCTGCTAAAGGAAGGTATATTGATAACTGTGTCCTTTCATCATCCATGAGTCCGGGGATTCCGTTGGACTTACGGGAAGTACTGAAGGGATTGTAATATAAATTGGAGAAGGAAAATGCGCGAAGAGAAAAAACTAATTACCAAAGAATACGTCGACCGACTTAGTAATAGTCCTTATTTTATTGTAGTTAATTATGAGGGGTTGAAGGTGGACGAGTTTGAGGAATTGCGTGACCGGTTGGCCAATTCAAAAGCTGAGTTGCATGTTGTTAAAAATTCTATTTTTAAGATCGCAGTTCAGGAAACTGGGATTGAAGACCTTGGTCAAGAAGTGATGGGTCAAGTAGCTGCCGTTACGGGAGAAGGTGAAATCACTTCAGCTGCAAAGGTTCTGAAAAATTTTAAGGCAGAATTCGAAAAGCCCGAGTGGCATTTTGGTTTTCTTGATAATGAGCGACTTGATGCTGATCAGATAAAAACATTGGCTGAATTGCCATCTTTGGATGAGTTGAGAGCTAAGATTTTAGGTACTATTCAAGCGCCGTCTGGAAAACTAGTCCGTACTTTGGCGGAACCTGGATCCAGTTTGGCTCGAATTGTTCGGGCAAAGTTTGCAGAGAATTAGAAAGATTTTTTGAATTTTCTCTCTCGATGAGTGTCGAGAAAGAGAAAAGCAACAAGAGTAACTCGTCGGTGCGCGGCTGTGTGCTGAAATTCTCAGGGCTCTGAGAGCGACGAAACTAAGTTGATACAATGGCAGACATAGATAAAATAGTAGAAGAGTTGAGCGGGTTATCGGTCCTTGAGGCTGCTGACTTGGTCAAGGCATTAGAAGAGAAATGGGGCGTCAGCGCTGCTGCCCCGGTTGCGGTTGCTGCTGCAGGCGGAGGCGGAGGCGGAGGTGATGCAGCACCAGCCGAAGAGAAGACGGAATTTGATGTTGTCCTTACTAGTGATGGAGGCAAAAAAATTCAGGTAATTAAGGCTGTTCGTGAAGTTAAATCCGGCTTGGGCTTAGCGGAAGCTAAAGGCCTAGTTGAAGGAGCCCCTACAGCGGTATTAGAAGGTGTGTCTAAAGACGACGCCGAAGCCGCTAAAACAAAACTCGAGGAGGCTGGAGCCGCCGTCGAGATTAAATAATAAGCATTTGGGTTTGGGGGTCATGTGCCCCCGGCCTTTTGCAATTCCTACTTTTGGGAAAAAAGAAAACTTTTAAGGCCTTAAACGGCTGGACGTCGACGGAGATGATCCCTTTTGTAAAAAAGGGAGAGTGTTCCTCGTTTTTTATTGTTCAAACACTTCTCAGCGAAAAGCTGAGAACTAAACCCTAAAATATAAATGGCTACCTTAGCAAAAGAGCGTATTAACTTTGGCAAGATTGAAGAAATCATTGCCCCGCCAAACCTGATTGAAGTTCAGGTGAATTCTTACCATGAATTTCTTCAGGCGGAAGTTAGTCCTGAGAAACGACAGAACACCGGATTGGAAGCTGTGTTTAATGAGATTTTTCCGGTTGAGAGTTATGATGAGAAGGTTGTTCTAAGGTATGATCACTATGAAATTGGAGCCCCTAAAATGGACTGGCTGGAGTGCATCGATGATGGCCAGACCTATGGTTCTCCTTTGCATGTGATCTTTCAGCTTAAAGATGAAAAAGGCACCAAAGAGGAGCGTGTTTTCATGGGTGAGATTCCGCTCATTACTCCGCAGGGAAGTTTTGTTATCAATGGTGCTGAGAGGGTGATTGTTAGTCAGTTGCATCGCTCGCCGGGTGTTGCTTTTGAGGCAACCAAGCATCCTAATGGAAAGACTCTAAATTCATTTCGTATCATTCCAGATCGCGGTTCGTGGTTTGAAGCACAGTTCGACACAAGCGATATGCTCTATGTTTACCTCGACAGAAAGAAACGTCGGAGGAAATTTTTGATAACCACCTTCCTTCGTGCGATCAATTTTCTTGAAGGAGAAGATACCAGCAGTGATGAGTCGCTGTTGAATACTTTTTACAAAATTCAAGAGGTTAGTATTAAAAAGGCGGAGAAAATGGATAGACTTGAGGATAAAGTCCTTATAAGTGATCTGGTAGAGCCGTCTAAGGGAATTGTTGTAGCACGAGCTTTTGAACCTCTGTCAAAAACAGTAGTAAAGCGAATAGGTGAGTTGGGGGTTAAAAAAATTCAGATCGTTGATGTCTCTAGTGATGAAGGATTGATAATTCGTTGTATGGCAAAAGATCCTACTCACAATGAGGAGGAGGCTTTGAAAGAGATCTACAAGCGTCTAAGGCCTGGTGATCCGCCTACGCCAGCTAATGCGCGTGCGCTGGTAAAGCGCCTGTTTTTTGATGCAAAACGTTATGACCTTGGTCGTGTAGGTAGGTATAAGATAAATCAGAAACTAGGACTTAAAGGTGATGACGGTTCTCGAACATTGATGAAGGAGGATTTAATTGAGGCGACAAAGTATTTACTACGACTCAAGTTAGGTGATGGCACAATTGACGATATAGATCATTTAGGAAGTCGCCGGGTTCGTACCGTAGGTGAGCTTTTAGCTAACCAATGTAGAGTAGGTTTAGCTAGAACCGAACGTTTAGTTAAGGAACGTATGACTTTGTTTGATCAAGAGTTGGATACCATGACTCCTGCAAAATTGATTAATCCGAAAGCGTTATCAGCCGTAGTACGTGATTTCTTTGGCCGAAGCCAGTTGTCCCAGTTTATGGATCAAATAAATCCTTTAGCTGAGTTGACCCATAAGCGACGACTTTCAGCGCTTGGTCCTGGTGGTTTGTCTCGAGAGCGAGCGGGATTTGAAGTTCGTGACGTGCACCCATCACACTATGGGCGTATTTGTCCAGTTGAAACTCCGGAGGGTCCGAACATTGGTTTGATTGCAAGCTTAGCTACTTTTGCTCGTGTTAATGATTTTGGTTTCATTGAAAGTCCTTACAGGAAGGTGGCTAAAGGAAGAGTGACTTCGAAAGTTGATTACCTAACGGGGGATCTTGAAGAGAAATATTATGTAGCTCAAGCTAACCAGCCTATTGATGATAAGGGTAATTTTACCACCGACATGGTAACATGTCGCTTTCGTGGTGATTTTATTGACCGGGCTACAAATAAAGTCGACTACATGGATGTGTCGCCAAAGCAATTGGTGTCGGTGGCTGCAAGTATGATTCCGTTTTTAGAGCATGATGATGCAAATCGTGCTTTGATGGGATCTAATATGCAGCGTCAAGCTGTGCCTCTGTTAAAACCGGAATCGCCTTTTGTTGCTACAGGAATGGAATCTAAAGTCGCCAAAGACTCACATGCAGTTGTGTCTTCTGAAGTTGATGGGGTGGTTGCATCTGTAACAGCCGATCATGTTGTCATTACCAAAGATGGTAAAATTCCTGAAGGTCGGAGGAAGATTAAGCATCGTCCTGACGAAGGTTGTTGGGTATATACGATGCGTAAGTTCCATCGTTCTAATGCAGGCACATGTATTAATCAAAAGGCGCTTGTTAACAATGGTGATAAAATCAAGAAGGGTGACGTTATCGCAGACGGTCCATGTACTAAAGATGGAGAAATTTCTCTTGGCCGTAATGTGTTGGTCGCTTACATGCCTTGGAATGGATACAACTTTGAGGATGCGATTTGTATCAGTGAGCGTATTGTAAAGGATGATGTTTATACATCAATTCA
>JAYZHR010000143.1:0-3299 GCA_036166355.1 Verrucomicrobiota bacterium
TTGATTTTGCTGGGCCGCTCGGGGCCCCTGCAATAATAGGATCCATGCAGGGCCGATACGGAGGCGAGACAAGTAAAGATCAAGCAATAGAATGGCTAACCGACGGACTAAACGAGCTAGGCGATTACGCAAATCAATATAATACGCCACTACTTTACGAGCCTCTAAACCGTTATGAAACGAACCTGTTCAATAATTTAGGAGATACCGACAAATATTTGAACAATCTAGAGAATAAGAACATTAGAATTCTAGCCGATCTATTCCATATGAATATTGAGGAAAAATGCATATCACAAGCAATCAAAGATTCTGGCAGCAAGATAGGACACGTCCACTTTGTTGATAGTAATCGCCAAGCAGCTGGATTTGGCCATATGAACCATGCCCCTATATCTGAAGCCCTAAATGAAATAGGGTTTAACCAATTCGCCTCCGCAGAGGCATTCCCAATACCAACTTCGGAAGCAGCAGCAGAAGCAACAATAACTGCCTTCAATAAATACTTTCGCTGAAAAAATGAGTGATTCCAAACCAAGTAAAAGCAATTCACAGAATGAGCATTTCCTGATTGGAAATTGGATGCAGATAGTAAGAATTCTATTACTTTCCGCATCAATCATTACACTTTACCTTGCTACTCTGACTTTATCTCAGGGAAATAATATACCCGGCTGTGGCCCCGACTCAGATTGCAGTAAGGTTTTAAATAGCCCTTGGGCTTATTGGCTTGGAAT
The DNA here is from genome assembly GCA_036166355.1 of Verrucomicrobiota bacterium. GTDB lineage: Bacteria > Verrucomicrobiota > Verrucomicrobiia > Limisphaerales > UBA1096 > UBA1096. The sequence goes on from JAYZHR010000143.1 coordinate 738, forward strand.
TCCAGTATCTATACCCGGGCTTTGCCTTTATGTTGTCTTTTTACTAAAAACATTCGGAATCAAAAATAAAAATATTCGTTCATTAAACACTCTTACTCTTTGCGCATTTGGAGCCATCGGTGCTGGCATTTGGTTCATTGGAATACAATACGTTGCAATCAAGTCATTCTGCCCATATTGCTGCGCCGCGCATGCTTTAGCTATGACCGCCTCAGGAATCTTCCTCGCCCAATCAGGAACAATCGCAAATCGACTTAATGTTAAAATAAACATAACTGGTGGAATATTAACAATGACAACACTGGTCGTTGGTGTTGGGGGAACCCAAATGCTTTTTCCAAAACAAATGCCTGCTCCAAAAATCGTGGAACTCAAGAATTCTGCAACCAATACAATCCCACTGAATAATCAAACAAGCACCACAACTGAAATTAACCGAGCAACCATAACTGAAAAAAACATAAATGCTAAAGAAACCCCATTTCCTATTCCAAAAACCGAATTAAGCTTGATCACTTCCAATCTCCCAATCATTGGAGACAGAAACGCAACAAATCGTTTTGCCGTAATGTTTGATTACACCTGTCATCATTGCCGAAAACTGCACAGCTTTGTTAGGCAAATTATACCTAAATACGAAAATAAACTATCATGCATCATGATCCCAATGCCTTTAGACAGCAAATGCAATCCTCTCATCAAAACAACTCACGCTGACCATGTTAACGCATGCGACTACGCCAAAATATGCCTTGCCATACACCAGATTGCTCCAGACAAATATGAAGAATTTGACAAATGGCTATTCAATAACCACAACCAGACAAAACCTTATCCTACAGTCCTTGAATACGCTGAAGGAATCACTAGTAAGGATTCAATTAATGAAGCTATGAATAGTCAACCGGTTCTTGATCAACTTGCAACGAACATCGAAGTTTATAAATTGAATTCTAAAAATGGAAATACTTCTATTATGCCTCAAGCAATAATTAAAAGTCGCGTTATGTTCGGCCCTCCCCCATCAGTCGAAGAGCTGGAAAATCTCCTAAACCAGTTTTTAGATCTTAAATAACGGTTCAGATTTGCTCATAAAATAAACCAGCGGTATTCTGATAGCATGCGCTGGACTGCAAGAAAGCATCAATTCGACTTCCCTGGAAGAACCTTGGTAATGGGAATTGTCAATGTAACCCCTGACTCTTTCTCTGACGGCGGCCAATGCTTCAATTATAACTCCGCTATAGATCATGCACAAAAGCTAGCGAAAGAAGGGGCTGACATATTAGATATAGGAGGTGAATCAACACGCCCAGGAGCGGACGCTATATCTGCAGAAGAAGAAATAAGAAGAGTTATCCCTATAATTAAGGAATTAGCAAAAAATACTGAATTAATTATTTCCGCAGATACTCAAAAACCAATAGTCGCAAAAGAAGCTATCAATGCTGGGGCCTCAATTATTAACGATATTGCCGCAAGTAGTAATAGCTCAGAAATGTGGAATATCATTTCAGAGACCAAAGCTGGATATATCTGCATGCACATGAAAGGCACCCCTCAAACAATGCAACAAAAACCCCACTACAAAGATGTATGCAATGAAGTAATTAACTTCTTTAAAGACCGGATTAAGCTTTTACTAGAAAACGGCGTGCCCGCTGAACAAATTGTAATAGACCCAGGCATAGGATTCGGCAAGTCGTTAGACCATAATATTGAGTTGATGAGTGAATTGAATAAGTTTACAGTGTTTGAGCGTCCGGTTTTGATTGGAGCGTCCAGAAAGTCCTTCATCGAAAAGTTACTGGGAACACCTATTAAGGATCGGCTTCCAGCCTCACTTGCATGTGCTAATTGGGCAACCATTCAGGGCTCGAGCATAATAAGAGCACACGATGTTGCAGAAACAGTTCAGGCTGTACGAATGACTGAGGCCTTAACAAAAAAACATTAATGGAAACAACCGATTATAGCTGGCTACAATATTGGCGTCCTATTGCCGAAGTTGGCATATTATCAGTTGCAATATATTACACTTTAGACTTTTTCCGTGGCACTCGAGGCTGGCCAATCGTACTAGCTTTTCTCGGATTACTCATTGGTCTTCTAATCTGCATAGGCCTCAACTTAAAGGTTCTTGAATCACTATTAAGCTATTTCTTCGGCCTGTCGGCATTTGCAGCATTAATAATCTTCCAACCCGAGTTGCGTAGATTACTAGCTGGATTAGGAAATCTTACTTTCTTCGGATCCCTAAGAGAACAAAGAGAGAATATTGAAGTCGTTATTCAAGCAGTCGACAGACTAAGTGAATCTCGAATTGGCGCCTTAATTGCAATAGAACAATCAACACACTTACAAGACGTAGTCGAATCAGGCATCCCTATAGATTGTGAAGCAACCCCTGAAATGATTGAAACTATTTTTTTCCCAAATAACGCGATCCACGATGGCGGTATAATTATTAAGGAAGACCGAATCTTAAGCGCCGCCTGCATTTTCCCTTTAACCAGAAGACAAGATATACGCAAAACAATCGGCACTAGACATCGAGCTGCC
>JAYZHR010000144.1:0-4068 GCA_036166355.1 Verrucomicrobiota bacterium
TATCAATCGGGCTACAATCTTCAATTTTTCCTAGATCATCAATTTTTACGTCTACATTACTGGGAGAAATAATACCTTCAACAATCTCTATGTTTAGTAAAGCATCTACATAATTGAGATTTCCTAAAAACCAATAATCTGATTCAGCAAGTAATCTTTGCATGGATTGTTAATTTAAATCTAATCTAGATTCTCCTCGCAGATATAAGCATAAGAGATCCTATTAAAGTATTCTAGGCAATTCAGTCCTCGCTTCTCAGAACTATTACAAATCTTGACTCGAAACCGTGAATTTATAATTATTTCAGCGATTAATACTGAAATACAAAAATGAAAATTCAATTAAAACAAATCACGAGCAAACTTTTGTTTGCAATCGTACTGGGCTGCTTTAGTCAGACAATAAAAGCAGAACCGTTTCATTGGAACGCTTTTGATCTTAAGGTATCACCTAAAAATGTTGGAGCACTTTTAGAGTTACTTGATGAAACATTCTCAGATCCAGACAAGCCATTTAAAATAACTTTTAATGAAATGATCTTCTCTGATGATGATGTAACTCATGGACTAATACTATCATCCACTAACGTTGATGCAATTAGCTCACTGATGTCTGATGAATTTAAAGATGGAAGGGAACAGTTCATGGTAAATCTTCATCAGTTAGCAGAAGTTAAATCTAAATATACTGGAGTTAGAACTTTCACAACAAATATACCAGAAAAAGGTTCTGACACAAAAAATGCAGGTAGTTATTTTGGGCATTGGGAAATTGAAATAAAAGCCGCTGATGCACCTAAATTTATAGAATCTTTTAAAAACGTAGTATCTGCAACTGAAGACCTTAGAACTAACCATGTATTAGGCATGGGAATGTTTCAATTCGGCAAAGGCAAATCAACTCATTACATCCTCCACTCGTTCAATTCGTATTCTGATCTAAAAAAAGGGTTAGAAGCGTATAGTCAAAAAGAAGCCATGGCTGATCACTTCAAAAACATAAAAGATATTGTGACTCCGGCTGGAAATAGGGTCACCAAGGTCATAAAGCAGTGGTAGAGACCGTTTAAATAAAACGCTCAAGAAGGAAACATGTTCCGTTAAGCAGCACTTTTACGCTCGAACAAATGGTAGCGAATAATTATTCGCCTTGAATGGCTGTTTATATCGGCGAATTTGAATGGTTATAATAAAACCTTCGAACTACTTATTGTGTGACTAAGGAAACAAAATGCGGATGCAGCTCATAATTTAATCTGAATTTTAATAAAATAAGTCCTATATAAAGTGTAAAGCCAGCTAAGCGAACAATTCAGAGCAGTTTCTTGAGTGATTCGCGGTAGCGGTTGTATACGAACCCTAATCCAAGAAACACAGCGCCCATCACAAAGAAACTGGCGATCTTCATCTCCGTAGACATCCCCCAAATGATCGGCACTAGAGACAACAGAGCAATCGACAAAGTGCCCAAACCCATAAGGCGATACCAACGTTCTCGCAAACCAAGGCCAGCACCGAAATAAATGACCGCAAGCAGTGTCCAAGCAATCGTGCGCATACCGTGACCTCCCATTTCTGATATATAGACCGACAGCCAAATAAACAATAATAGCCCACCAAGAAGAATCAATACTTGATGAATTCTTTCGGATATCTTTTTGTCGGTCTCACAACGTCGCGTCGACTGCTGGATACCAAAAAGAGTAATGATCGCTATTAGACTTGGCCATAATGCTTCATCATCAATGAACTGACCAATAAGTCTAAGCCCCCCGATCCCAGCATAAGCCAGTGCCAACCATTGCCATTCTCGGGCAGGCCTAAAAAATTGCATGATAAAGAACACCACACCAACCTCGACAAACACTAACACTTGCCAGTTATCGGGAACGTATTTCCCAATCCATAACAAGCCCAAGGCCGCTGCAGAAATGCGATAAGCTAATTGGACCCACCCCACCCATGAGTGAATCATCTCCGGCACCTGACCAATGCGTGCAATGGCAATCGGAACGACAATGTTCATTAGGTACATCGTAACAATCGGGATCAGCGTATACGCGACATGCTCGTTTTCATTATCACCTCTAACGCACAACAGAAACATCACCCAGCAAGACATCAACAAGTAAACCTGCGAGAACAAACCTAAGAATCGCGCTCGGGTAAACACCGCATACGCCGTTATGCCGATCGACATAAGTGCTCCCACCCAAAGCCATTTTTGATCAAGACCAACCCCATTATTTAGCCAAACTAATAATAATAAAACAAAACCGCATGATAACACCCCCTCAATAGCCGCAGGCAGCCGCTTAGTTAAATGATTGTCCGGGCAACAATCGATCAATTGTTCTCGTTGCCAACGCCACCAATGTGCCTGACCAAGTGTAAGTACAAATACACAAAACAACGGCCAATTGAATTGTACTGTCATTTCAGCCAGGATAATAGCCCACAACAAACCAATCAAACCTGGCAACTGACCTAGCAGCACAAATTCGCGGATCCTCAATCTATAAATCGAACCGGTCAACAGAGCTGTTGTCGTCAGAAGTATAACAGGTAGCCATTCCTCTGATAACGGATCCTTGAGTGGCTCAATCAAAAAAGCAACCAATCCTAAAAATAAACCCAACCCTGTAAAAAAACTTACCCTATGCCGTAAAATCGACTCGACCTTAGACTCGATCTGGCCATGACAAAGCCGGGCGTTAAAAAGCAGAAAAATCATTACAGAAAGAGCACCAAGTAAATAATCAGGACTACGATTCCCAATATCGATAAGCGCATAAATCAAAGCAATGACTGATACAATATGTGCGCCAATTTGGATAATGAAGTTGTCACGCCGAATCGCCATGAAAAGCAACACAACACTCTCGGCTGCGAGAATGGGCCCTCGAACCGAGTCGGCCATTTCCATCGTCATCAGGCCAAGCGTCACCAACACCAGTCCTTGTGTGAGATAACTTTTTCGAGACAGCAACTGGCCCTCCAGCCAACGAGCCGCTGCTAAAGTGCATCCGATTAGTGTCACACCAACAATCATTGGTAAAATCCAGAATTTTGGCTCGTGGTATTTCAAAACATCTACCGCGATTAAACCAAACATGGCAGCGTTATTGGCGGTCAGAAATGCAGCACGCTGTCGGTCACTGAATGCCACGCCCTGAGCAAGAAAGACTGCCGCTGTGTAAACCACCCACAGTGACACAGCAAAACCCACTACTATAATAAGTGACGGCTCTTCCACTCGCATTCGCCATATGAGAAAACCGGCATAAGACGCTGACAAGCTGAGTACCGGCATCTTTAGCCAACGATTGCGCAACATGAACACCACTGCCCCTACCGCAAGAACAAGGTTAGAGAAAAGAATTACCCAGTATGACACATCACCTGTATGGATCATAGGCACGTAGGTTGCGTAATAAGAAGCTCCTGTTGCGAAGAGTGCGACTGTCTCTGACTTGAGGCGATCTGCGAACCAAACCATAAATCCTCCCCAAGCAAACAACAGTAGCAGTATAACGTTCGCATTTGGAATAATTCGAATCGGCTCAATAACATGTGCCGCATAGGTAGTGAAATATACTCCGGCAAAACCACCAGCGATCAAAACCTGTCCATAGTTTTTCAACTGCTCTTTCGTACGTTGAAGCCAAAATCCAACTCCACCCATCATCACACTTAATATATAAAATAAACTCACCTTGGCCGCAGGACTGAGTTCGATAAAAAAACCTCTCTTATAGTAAGCCAAAACACCTAAACCAGTTAACACCAGTATCACGCCAATGCGGACAAACCAGTAAGTACCTAGTTTCATCTCGATTGACTGAGCATCGACTCTAGGTAATCGCTTTACCTTGGCCGACTCAGCAACAACAGACTCAGGCTCAGCTGGATCGTTTGGTTTTGCAACAGGTGTCATTTTAGTTGACTTTAAGATCTTGGGCGGAACCTTGATCTCCTGAGGTTGCGTCTTGGCTACAGATATTGATTCGAACTCTTCTGGCTTCGACTGATCACCAATTGACTGATGGGCTACGGAGTCAACCGGGG
>JAYZHR010000145.1:0-13866 GCA_036166355.1 Verrucomicrobiota bacterium
AAGCTTGGACAGGTGGCCAAGCTTCACTTTCGGACAACACAAAAAATCAAGTCAGACTTAGTTTAATTTTTCATTAGGTAAGTTAATCTGGTATATCTTTTGGTGTCTATTTCCAGTGAGATAGCAATGGGCCCTTTGGTCCATAAACCGGATCTGCGGATGGGAGAGACACTTTCGCGATGGAGTCGAGCACCCATTTGCGTTCACAGGGATTGCCGTTTTGGACATCGGGGGCCTGTCCCAGAGGGTAGGCCCCTACGACTCCTAAATTTGTTGAAGATTCAAGGTTTTCATGGCCGACTCCAGCAGGGATTACGATTACATCTCCAGATTCAACTTCTGTGATGATTCCTTTGCTTCCGCCTAGTTGGATTTTTGCAGTGCCACTATAAATTCCCAGTACTTCATGTGCTTCTGCGTGGTAGTGGGGAAAGGGGTAGATGCCATTTCGCCAAGTTCCATTCCACTCATTGGAAACGAATAGAACTTCAAAAATTTTAGCTGGATTGGTTTTGTTCAATTCAATGGCTTTTGGATAATAGAGTAAGGGAAGCAATGGATTGTTAGGGATAACACCATCATCTTCGAACAGGTATGTCTTAGGCTTTATCATTTCAGTGCATTTCAACTGCACAACTACCGAGGCCCGCACGATAATAGTTGAACTGCACGTTTGGGTGATCAGCGAGTAGCGACATTGGTACACTGCTGTCTGCGATTCCCTTGGAAATCATCAGTGCAGTTAGTCTTTGGCCAAAGGGATTATCGTGTGTGCCGGCTTGCCAGATACTGACCTTTTCAGCTTGCCAGGTTTCAATAGGTCCTACGGTTACAGCCCGCTTGGGGACCATGGTGATGTTGCCCCCTCCTGAAGTGCGGGCATTTTGCGCAAGAGTGATTGGATGGAGTTCAACCACGCGAGTTGCTAGTTTGCAATACTCTTTCGGGGACGGGGGAGTATTGATAAATTCGCCTTCACGCCTTGGCGGGTCGTTGAATGCCCAATGCTTAATGTCGCCTTGTCCGCCCTGCATAACGGCACAACGTATGCCGTCCCAACTTTTTCGAAAGGTTGAAGTATCGGCTTTTGGAAAATGAAGATTTTCCTCTGGCATGGAATTTGTGGGTTCAATACGATTGAAACATAGTTCTCGGTCGGCCAGCTCGAATGATAGAGGATGTTCAATTGACACTTCTTTGTTGTTTTCGTCGACCCATTCGTCCATTCCCCAAAAGTGAGCATGCTGTAGCGGAAGATTAAGTTCGTTGACCAGTCGGGCAACGAGCGGCAATTGCTCAGTAGGCCCGATTGGCCCACAGATGCCGACCGGGTTATCTGCGGTAGCTTGACTCCAAGCATTGATATATTCGAGTGCTTCAGACAGATAAAAATCCTCAAGTGTGTCATACATCACCACGCGGAATCCTGGTCGTGATAATTGTTCAAGATCGTGCGGAGTCAGTGCTGCCGCATCACGGATGAGGTCGTCTTCTAGGGTCGTGTAATCCCACCAATCGGGGGCAATGGAACTGAGCTTGCGTGGCATCCCGAGACGCTCGCGAATGACCCTTAAGAGCGCAAGCCAAATTGATAACGGTTAATATGGTTGTAAGCGCCAGAATTGTACGCGGCCCGAGATGCGCAGGAAAATAGACGTTCTCTTTCCGGTGCCGCTTATAGTGTCGACTGTTTGCCAGTTTTTAAGATCAGACGATTTTTGCAGAGTAAACTCGGCGCCGTTAGTCCCCTCCCAAACAATCTCCATGGCGCGATGAGCACCATGAATCTTCCCTATTTTTTTTATGTTTATTTTCACCGGTTCCTCCTCTGGAGTTTTCGTAGTCAGTTTGGAGGTCATAGTGACATTAATTTCTTCTGTGTGTTTTTGATCGAAGATTTTTTGGAATCCGTTGATATAAAACCATAGTGCGCCTCCTTTTTTGGAGTAGGTTCGGGTGGTGACATAGTATTTCATGCGAACCTTTCGCGTTGCAGAAAATTGAATGTCTATTAGTGAGTCTGAGGTTGCGCTGAAATTGATTCCTTCTAGCTCTACCTGATCTAAAAGTGTTGCGGGAGCATCGGCAAGTAATGGGTCGTATTCGTACAAACGGGCGTCGATGTAGGCATTCTCGAGTTTTATTGTTGTTAATGGAAAGGTAAGATTAACTTTGCCATTAAGAGGGGTAGCCAATGGTCTAATTAAGCAGGCAAACAATGTTATGGCGAGAACTAGCGAGTTTGATTTAACCATAATCAAATATATTTGCCTTTAAAGAACTCATCTTTGCCTAAAAAGGAAACTTTTTTTCGAAAAAATTGGCAAAGGAAAAATGGGTTCAGAGTTGCCTAGATGGCATCGTTTCGTTTGAATTGGGGCCTTGACTGATCGAATTAAAACTGTTTTGGCTGCCACTTGGTTGTTTTTCCTATTGAGGGGGTCGATATTGGTATCAGCCAATGAGCCTTCACCGGATCAACTGGATTTTTTTGAAAATAAAATTCGTCCGGTGCTTGCCCAGCATTGTTATAAATGTCACAGCACACAGTCGAAAAAGTTGAAGGCGGATTTGTATCTTGATAATCGCGAAAAGGCTCTTAGAGGCGGGGAGTCGGGCTCATCAATTATTCCTGGAAAAGCTGACTCAAGTTTGCTCTACCGCGCTATCTTATATAAAGAGGAGTCGCTTGAAATGCCTCCTACTCGAAAGCTGCCGGATAGGGTTATTGGAGATTTTAAAAAATGGATCGACATGGGGGCCCCATGGCCAAAATCCAACGAGCCGCAGATTGCTGAAAAGCAAGGCATCGATTTCGAGAAATTCCGTAAGGAGCATTGGTCACTTAAGCCGATTAAAAAGCCTCTGCTGCCGGATGTTGCCAATACTGCTTGGCCACGGAACCCTATTGATCAATTTGTCCTTGCAAGGCTTGAGACTGTTAAGATGAAGCCAGCCCAGGAAGCGGATCGCCGTACACTCATTCGCCGGGCATATTTCGATTTGGTTGGTCTGCCGCCAACGCCCAATGCAGTTACAGCATTCGTTGCTGGAGACATAACTTGGGATCAGGTTATCGAAGAGCTTCTTTCATCACCACAATACGGCGAGCGTTGGGCGCGCCATTGGATGGATGTAGCCCGTTATAGTGATGGTTTGGGGGGATTCCTTGATAACCGTGGCTTGCCTAATGCTTGGCAATACCGTGACTTCGTGGTTAATGCCTTCAATGCTGATGTATCGTTCGACCAATTTGTGCGTTGGCAGATTGCAGGTGAGTTAACTCCAAATTCCCCTATGTACGCTCGTGCTGGCACAGGTTTCTTTGCTGTTGGTCCCACTTATAATGGAGACGGAGGAGACGCTGAAGCTACGGCTGCCGCCCGTGCCGAAACCCTTAGTGATCGTGTCGACACCTTCTCTCGCGCTTTTCTTGGATTAACTGTTGCCTGTGCTCGCTGTCATGACCATAAATTTGATCCGGTATCGATCAGGGACTACTATGCTATTGCCGGTGTGTTTAATAATACCAGTATCTCAGATAAACCTCTGGTTTCAGACAAAATTGTTAAGGCCTACAATGATCACCAAAACAAAATCAAAAATTATGAAAATCAAATCAAGCAACTGAACGATAAGATCAAAAAAGAGAAACGCGAAATTACCGAAGATGAAAAAAAGCAGCGCGACGAATGGAGTAAACAGCGCGATAGGCTACGCAAGAGTTTGCCTCCCAAGTATGCTACGGCCCATGGTCTTCGAGAAAACGGTAATAGTAATATGCATGTTGCGATTCGTGGTGACCTTCGTAAGAAAGGAAATGAAGTTCCACGTCGATTCCTTGAGGTAATCTCTGGAGATGAAGTTTTCTCCAATGAAAGTGGCTTGTTGCAACTCGCCGAGTCTGTGGTTGCACGCGATAATCCATTGACTTCTCGAGTATTCGTTAACCGTATCTGGCAATGGCACTTTGGAAGAGCTATCGTTCGTACTCCCAGTAACTTTGGTGTAATAGGTGAGAAACCAACACATCCGCTGTTGCTTGATTGGTTGGCTGTGAACTTTATGGAGAATGGATGGTCGATCAAGGGTCTTCATCGGCTGATTATGAAATCAACCACGTACAGAATGAGTAGTGAGTATAATGCCGCTAATTTTGATAAAGATGGGGATAATCGTTTGATGTGGCGCATGAATCCTCGCCGTGTCGAAGTGGAGTCCTGGCGTGACAGTCTGCTTGCAGCCACAGGGGAGCTAGATCTGAAACTTGGTGGAGCTCCCATTAAGGAGATTCTTAATAGCTCTCGTCGAAGTGTTTATGCAACTATTAGCCGCAACGGCGACCGTATTAGTTCCGATCCGTTTTTTCGATTGTTTGATTTTCCTGCGCCGCGCAGTACCTCTGCCAAGCGCACTACGAGTACTGTTCCCCAGCAGTACTTGTTTATTATGAATAGTCCATTTTTCCAGAAACGAGCTGAAGCGTTGGTAGATCGTTTAATTAAGGAAGTTGAGAGCAATGAAGGTCGAATTAACAGGGCTTACCAACTCTTATATAATCGACTGCCAACTAGTGGCGAAAGAGAAATAGGCTTGGAGTTTCTCGAAAAAGTCGGTGTTGATGCTGGCTGGAAACAGTACGCCCAAGTACTTCTTGGCTCTGAAGAATTCCGGTACATTGAGTAGTGGGGATTTGTTTTATATAGGCACAATAAACTGGCACTTAAATATAATTTTTTTATCCGTTTGATAATAATATTCATAGTTTAATGGTTATCAAGGGTGCTGGAGTAGGCGGCTTTTAGTTGTTGGACAGATTTTTCCCAATTGAGATTTGAATGAAAACGTTCATGACCAATATGCCCCATTTTTTTTCGTAGTTCTGGATCATCTATTAAATTCGCGATTGCTTGCCCCAGTGCTTGGCTGGAAACTTCATTTACATATATCGCAGCTTCGCCTGCTGAATAGCGACTTTCTTTGAGATCATATGTTACTTGAGGTTTTCCCATAGCCATGTATTCAAGCACCTTATTCATGGTGCAGTGGTTGTTGTACGGATTAATCGGGTCACCAGAAACTCCAAGGTCCATTGTGCTGAGAGCTGAGAACAATTCAACGCCTTCCACACGTCCGGGCAAATCAATGAAATCTTTCAAGCCCAGTTCGTCGCGAAGGTGAATGAGGTTTTCATACTCTGGCCCAAAGCCCATCAGTAGAAATTGGATGTCCCTTCTGCCGAGTTCGTTAATAAGATAATCAGCCGCTTTAATTATTCGATCGATACCGTCTGCGCTGCCCATTACTCCAACGTAACCTATAAGATAATTACGATTTTTTTTAAGAGCAGAATTGGGCTTGATTTGACCAGTTGGTATTTTGGGAGCTGAGCGAACAATAAATACGTCCTTATTATTTTTATTACCTCGACCGGTGGCAATCTCGTAGACGGATTGGTTTGTAGTAATTACAGTATTAGCAAAGAAATATGTGAACCATTCTGCGATACGAACTGTCCAATACAGCAATCCACGTTTATTAAATTTTGCTTCAAACATTTCAGGGGTAGCATCGTGAACATCATAGATTAATTTAACTCCTGCGAGTTTGAATGGAGCAGCTGCGATGAACAAGATGTCGGGGGGATTGCATACCTGAATAATATCGAATCGGTGTCGCCGCCATGCTTTACATAGCAGCCGGAATTCCCCCCAGAGTGCAGAACTGTATTCACGGAAGAAGCCGACTATAGAATTAGCTTCTTCACTGATCCAATGGCGGTAAATTTGAATCCCGTCGAGTTTCTCCTCGGGATTCATGTAGCCATGCATTTGCGGACAGATAACGATTACCTCGTATCCAGCATCCCTCAATGCGCATGATTCCTGCCATACGCGTCTGTCCAGTGGGACTGGCAAATTTTCGACAATAATGCAAACACAGGGTTTTTGATGACTTGAGGAGTCGCCCATTTTTCGGAGCCGCAGGCTAGGAGCGGATGTTCAAAAACGCAAGGCGGTTCGTTTTTATTCAAGAACAATCTGGTCAGTTTTGCGACGACATGGTTTTCTGCTGCAAGCGATTCGTAACTATGATCACTTTTCTTAAGGGGACTCTTGAGGATGCGCTGCCGACAAAGGTAGTCGTCGACGTCAACGGCATTGGATATGAGTTGCTGATTCCATTGTCTTCATTTGAGAAGCTTCCCGGCCTGGGTAAACCGGTTGCGCTTAAAACACAATTGGTTGTTCGGGAGGATTCGCACACTCTGTATGGTTTTGCCACTGAAGATGAACGGGATATGTTTAAGTTGATTCAAAGTGTCAGTGGTATAGGGCCTCGAATTGCGTTGAATGTCTTGAGTGGAATGGCCGTGGATTCCTTTAAGTTGGCGATAGGAACTGGTGATGTAAAACGTCTTTCCAGTATTAATGGAATAGGAAAAAAGACGGCAGAAAGAATAGTACTCGAACTTAAGGATAAGGTGGGTTGCTCACATGAAGATTTGCCAACTGCTTTAGGACAAGTGCAGGGTGATTTTGATAAAAGCATTTCAGATACAGTAGCGGCACTAGAAGCGCTTGGTTCTAAAACTGTCGAAGCACAAAAAGCAGCTCAGGCCGCTAGGGCGATGTTGGGGCCTCAAGCTTCAGTTGAGGAACTTGTTAGGGCAGCTTTGAAGGGAGGAAAATAGTAGGTACATTGACTGATCCTGTTGTCATTCCAAATGAGGCGTCGTTTATTCAACGGTTGGTGGCACGGTTGTTGTATGTCTTCCTAAGATTCCTAAGATTAACTTGGCGGATTCATTTTTCTGATCCTCACGGAGTAATTGAGTCTGGCCGAGATAAGCCATTCATTATTTGTGTTTGGCATAATCGTTTGGTCTACTCGATGTACGTATATTGTGACAGTATAAAGCCGATCAGCGGACGGCGATTAGCTGCGATGGTGAGTGCGAGTAAGGATGGTGCACTTCTTGTTGAATTGTTAAAGGCGTTTGATATTGATCCAGTTCGTGGCTCGACCAGCCGTCGTGGGCGTCAGGCGCTTTTGGAGTTATCTCGGAAAATGAAGGCTGGTTTACATTTGGCAATAACTCCAGATGGACCACGAGGTCCGTGCTATGAGATTCAGGATGGCATTGTATCGTTGGCGCAATTGACGGGATTACCGATTATTCCTCTAGGTTGTTCGTCTGGCCGAAAGTACTGCTTTAATAGTTGGGATCGATTTCAATTGCCAATGCCATTTACTCGATGTGATGTCGTATATGGACTTCCTTTGCAAGTACCTCGAGATTTGGATGATATTCAGCGTGCTGCTATTCGCGAGGAGCTAAAATGTCGTATGGAAGCTATAAATCCCGAATAAGCTGGTTAGCGAGGTTGCAGAATTTCTCAAACCCGATATAAACGCCTGCGGTGAGCGCAGGTTCATTAGAGGGCGCATTGCGCCTGCAAAAACTAATTCTATTCGCAGTGATTGCGTTTGCTGTTGTCATTTTTGGCTACACGCTTGCGGATGACATGTTTTTTGCTGCATTGGCGTTTGGAGGGGTAGCTTGGCTTGTATTGATGCCCTACCATGCAACGTTAGCTGTAACATTGGCCATAGCGACATTTTCTACGGCATTAATCATGCCGTTTTTTCCAGGTAGACCATTTGTATGGGAGGCGGCTGCATTGTTGGGTTGGACTGGTTGTGTTTTAGTATTTTCCTTTCGGCAATACAGAGATGAAATGTGGGATTCCATTGGCGAGAATAAATGGCTCTTGATAGGAGTGGCTGGTTATTGTGCGGTGCTAGTTTTTACAATGGTTGAAAGAGGTGTTGGGTTTAGGACAATGGGAGGCGAGCAGATGGGGGGGCGATTTTATTTTCAACAAATCACATGTGCTATTTTTCCGCTGATGTTCATGATGCTTCGCCTAAAAGAAAATCAAATTAGTAAACTGTTTATTATTCAGTGTGTACTTTCAGCAACCTGGGTTATTTCAGATTTGATTTACACCAATGCATCTTGGTTGTTTAACATTTTGTTTTTCCTTGAGGTGCCAGGCGATGCGATGAATTTTGAAAGGGAGAGAATGAAGATGGGAATTAACCGATATCAGTCGTTAGCTTTTGTGAGTACCGGTTTTCTTTGGTTGTTACTGATAAAGTATAAGATGAACGATTTTTTAAGTTCCAAAGGGACGTGGTTGATCCCGATTGGTATCGCCATTGTTGGGGTGGGCCTGTTGAGTGGCCACAGATATACGGTGGCCATTATTGTGCTTGTTACTTTTTTTTGCACATTAACACAGCGATTGTATAATTTCAGAAATCTAGTTATTGGCGGACTGATGATAGTTTTAGGATTGTTTATTGCCTACGGCTTTGCAGATCGAATGCCATTGGCAGCTCAGCGTGCAATTTCTGTTTTGCCGGGGGTCGAAGTTCATCGTGATGCTGAGCTTGATGGTTCTAGCACTATGGAAACTCGCCGTATATTGCGCGAAGAAGGGCTAAAAATGATTCCACATTATCTGTGGGTTGGTAGAGGCTTTGGGCAGTCCGGGTTTGGTGATCATTCGTTACAATGGGATCCTACTGCTATTACTTATCACATCAATCAGGGGCGGTTTTTTAATGGTTTTATAGGATTGATGGTTAACACAGGTTTGTTTGGAACTTTATTTATGGGATTATTCCTGTTCATGGGGTCTCTCATTGCTTTGAGGATTATTATTCATCTTCGCAAGCATGGTGTAGAGGATGAGTTTTCTAGAGTATGCTGCATTATTGCGAGTCTTTGGTTGGCGAATGTTGTGGCATTTATAGCTCTGCACGGTGACAGCGAGTATGCAATGAAAACTTTTTCTCTTCAGGCTGGGTTGCTGATTGCATGCGAATATATGTTGCGGGCTCGAGTTTCCAGAGAGGCCAAGCCGGAGACGGTAAAGGCGACATGAAGATTCTTCATCTGGTTGGTCAGCGGGAAGACATTGGAGGTATTCTTTCTGTGATACGCTGTTTACATCAGGTTGGTCCTGTTGATCGATATCAACATTCAGTTTGGGTGCATAAAGGATATGAAGAGACTCGTGAGCCAATTCTAGACTATAGGCGTGGCAGTTTTATTATAAGTGATTCATTTAGCCACTTCCTGATTTTATTCACCAGTGTCTTATCTTTTTTAGGAGTAAGACGCTTGTTAAATAGGGAGTCCTTCGATGTTATTCATGCACATACACGTGGAGGATTGATTGTTGCTCTGATTGTATCTTGGCTAATGCGCCGTCCTGTTCTGTTTACTAACCACACTTTTGCTAAGCGTACGGGTTTTTATAGATGGATATCCAAGCAAAAACGGATGACCACGGTTCTTCTCAATCCCACCATGGCTCTTCACTATAACATACCAATTAAAAACCCTCGTAGTTGGATTGTGTTTTCGGGTTGTGCTGATCATTTTCTTGATCAACAGATTGCTGAGAATTCTTGGCCGAGCACAGGCCCTCAAGCTAAGCTCAAGCTTGTTGGGATGGGTTCAGTGGTTCGCTGGAAAGGTTGGCATCTACCTATACAAGCCATCGCAAAACTGCCTGAGGAAATGCGATCTCGTGTAGAATTTCATTTGTGGGGGCCAGAACAAAGAGACATAGATGCGCAAGCTTTTTCAAATGAATTAAAGGACTTTATTAACAAAAATAATCTTCATGATTCAGTGTTTTTACATGGTCCCACTAACAAGGTGGTCGAATCACTGCAGTCAGGACATTTTGTAGTTGTAGCTTCCGAAAATGAACCCTGCAGTGTTTCGCTAATGGAGTCTCTCGCTCTTGGTTTGCCTGCGCTGGCAGCACGGAGTGGTGGAAATGTAGATATTGTTCATGATGGTGATACAGGAGTCCTCTTTGAGAATGGAAGTGTTGAGGATCTAAAAAACAAAATTGTCTCCATTTTAAATGGAGAGATAAGACTTAGTTCAGCCGTTGAAATTCGTGAGAGTGTTCGCGGTTGGGCAGCCAGTGCCATGACTGAAAAATACAATTGTATTTATGATCACATGGCTAAATTAAATTCTACTCAATCATGAAACTGGTTGTATTTGCCCATGTCCCTCCTCCGTTCCATGGTCAAAGCTTCATGGTGAAGCAGCTGCTTGAGGAGCTTCAAGAAGATAATGGCGGTGTCATTGATGTGTTCCATGTTGATGCTCGATTATCAAAGGATATAGATGACATTGCCTCGGTTAGTTTACGTAAACTCTTTCTTCTATTTAGTTATTGTATGCGTGCGATTTTTTTATGTATTAGTAAGAAGGCCACGCATTTTTACTATGTTCCAGCTCCCGGACTTCGGAGTGCCGTTTATCGTGATTGGATTGTGATGCTGTTGTGTCGTCCTTTTTATAAGAAGATTGTATATCACTATCAGGCAGCTGGTGTTGGGGATTGGCTAGAAACCAGGGCATATCCTTGGGAGCGATGGATTTCACATATACTTTTAGGCCGTGCAGCACTGAGCATAGTTTTAGGAGACTACTATAGGGAGGATGCTGCTAAATTAAGTCCAAAAAAAATTATTACGATCCCTAATTGTTGTGAGGATCCCTGTTCTGACTATGAGCAACGCGTCAAGCCCTCGCAACAGTTGCGAGCTGATAAAGCGAATCAAGAAGGTACGTTTCGCGTGCTTTATCTCAGTTTGTGTTACCGGGAAAAAGGGTTGTTTGATCTTATTGAAGCTGTGGCTTTGGTTAATAATCGTTTTAAGGCCGCTGGTTTAGTTAAACGTGTGCAATTGGATGTTGCCGGTAAATTTTATCTTTCAGAGGAGGAAACTGAATTTAGTGATCGAATTAAACAAAAAGATCTGGTTCAGGATAAAATACCGCTGGTGGTTTACCATGGTTTTGCGGATGAAACAAAAAAACTTGAGCTATTTAGTCAGGCTGATGTTTTTTCACTGCCATCCTACTATGGATTTGAAGCACACCCAGTTTGTCTGGTTGAGGCAATGGCATTTGGTTTACAAACCATAGCAACTCGGTGGAGAATATTACCTGATTTATACCCAGAAAATTATGAGGGCTTGGTGGATATTCAAGCGCCCGAGCAAATTGCTGATCAGATTGAGAGGTTTTTTGGTTGTACAGACAATACAGGTTTGCGTGATCGATATTTGCAGCACTTTACGCGGAGAGCTTTCGGTGAAAAGGTTCGTGCTGCATTGATGTCAGCTTGAATGATAATGAACAACGAGGAACAGAATAATCCCGCCCGTGTTTCAGTACAGCATGGGGTTGATCATTATGGTGATTTTTCTATTATTTATTCGTTGGTAGTAGAAGCCATTAAAGCACTAGAATTACCTGACAATTATGTTAGGCCCGGTGATCGAGTCGTATTAAAACCAAACTGGGTAAAGGAACATGATGAGCGTTATCCTGGTCCTGATCAATGGGAGCATGTCGTTACACATCCTGCCGTCATTGAGGCTGTAATTAGATGGGTTGCTGAGTATCTTAAAGGTGAGGGTTCGATTGTTGTCTGTGATGCGCCACAGACTGATTCCTCATTTTCAATGCTGAGTGATTATTGTAATCTGGATGAGTTGATAGAGAGAAGTCGTGCAAATTATCCTGACTTGAAGATTGAGTTGTTGGACCTGCGACCGGAAGAATGGCAGTCCGTTGATGGCATTACTGTATCGAAGAAAAAGTTGCAAGGTGATCCGTTGGGCGAAACGTTTGTAGCGCTTAATGAGGCCAGCGAGTTTTTTGGTTTTATTGGCAATGGCCAGTTGTATGGTGCATCATTTAATATCGATGAAACTAATGAGCATCATCAAGGTAATCGGCACGAATATATGCTTTGTCGTACGCCCATGGATGCTGACGTGCTTATTAATATTCCAAAGCTTAAAACCCATAAAAAAGTGGGACTGACCTGTGCGCTGAAAAATCTTGTGGGCATTAATGCTAATAAAAACTGGTTGCCTCATCATACGGAAGGCACGCCAGATAAAGGAGGTGATCAGTTTCCTATGTCAACCACGAAGGCCAAGCTTGAGCATTCGTGGATGGGCAGGTTAAAGCGTATTGTAAATGGTAGGCCTCTCTTGTCGCGTATTTTTGTTCCACTTAAGAAAGTTGGTAGGCTGTTTTTTGGTGATACGCAAAGAGTTGTGCGTTCTGGTAATTGGCATGGAAATGACACCTGTTGGCGCATGGTTCTGGATTTGAACAAGTGTCTTTTTGATTTTGATGGAACAGGTGAGCCCCGTAAACAACCACTCCGCTATCTAGTGATTGTGGATGGAATTATTGGAGGCGAAGGTAACGGGCCAATGGCCCCAGATAGAAAGCCCTGTGGAGCGATTATTGCCGGCACGCATCCTGCCGCTGTCGATACAACTGCGGCAGTATTGATGGGATTTGAATGGAAGAATATTAGATTACTGAAAAATGTTTTTTTGATGGGAAAAAGAAATTTCGTTCCTTTCAGGCAGGCCGATATTCAAGTGATATCCAATAAGCCGGAATGGAACGGCCCAATAAGCCAGATGAAAGATCGTTTTGATTTTGTCCCACACTTTGGATGGGTAGGTGCAATCGAGCGTAGTCAAGATTCAACAGTTGCCGATCAATGAGTCTGGAGGACAAACTTTACCCTTTTCTTTCTCTTTACGATCGTTTGCCGCAGGGGGCTCGTGACGCTATTGGAGCAATGTATCGCCTAGTCCCCAGGCGAGTTCGATATGGCAAGGCATATGGTGAATATCGCCGATTAGCTGATGAAGCACCTGAATGGAGTACATCAGAGATTGCAGAGTATCAGCTTCGAGAATTGCGACGTACTTTGATCAATGCTGCAAGTTATTCTCCGTTTTATCAGCGTTCTTTTGCAAAGGCTGGATTTGATCCAAGTCTTCTTAGCTCGCCTGATGAGTTGATTAACTGTCCGATGTTAACCAAGGAAGATATACAAAAAAACCTCAATGATTTGACATCGAAAAACGTTCCGGATTCCCAAAAACTCTACATTACCACAGGTGGCTCTACAGGATTGCCGGTGGGATTCCATCTTCAGAAGGGAATCAGCCGACCAAAAGAGCAGGCATTTATGGAGGCTAACTGGCGTC
Source organism: Verrucomicrobiota bacterium (assembly GCA_036166355.1). Classification (GTDB taxonomy): domain Bacteria; phylum Verrucomicrobiota; class Verrucomicrobiia; order Limisphaerales; family UBA1096; genus UBA1096. Next base: position 13,135 of record JAYZHR010000145.1, read on the forward strand.
GTATTGGATATTTTGACAAGGCGCGACTAGCGCTGATTCGTGGGCATGTAACCGACTCCAGATCAGGTGGGAAAATTATATCTTATGATGCCACTCGGAATTGGTTATTGCTTTCGTCTTCTCATTTAACGGATGAGCGTATACCAGAGTATCTCGATGAGCTCGAAAAATTCGGACCTGATTTTTTGTATGTTTATCCATCAGCCGTAATGCAGTTGGCGGAATTTCTGGAGCGTCATAACCAGACTTGGCGTGTGCCAATTCAGGGAATGTTTTGCGGATCGGAACAGTTGACTGTAAATCAAAAAAGAATGCTAGAATCAATCTTTCAGTGTCGCGTCATTCGTTGGTATGGGCATTCTGAGCGAGCGGTACTTGCTGCAGAGGGAACAAGGTCCGACTTGTATTATTTCTGGCCCCACTATGGATTTGTAGAATTTGGGGATCAGAATGAGGATGGATTATGTGAAGTTATTGCCACAACATTTGATAATCTTGCGATGCCATTGGTTCGTTATAGAACTGGTGACTATGTGCGTCTTGCCAAGATTGACGCCATGCGAGAATTCCTTTGGCCAGCAGTCGAGGAAATTTCAGGCAGGGAGCAGGAATTTCTTATAACTTCGACGGGTCGTCGAATTTCGCTTACCGCTTTTAATATGCATGATGATATTTTTGATGGCTTGTATGCGGTGCAGTTTTTTCAAGCGGAACCTGGAGTTGCAGAGTTTC
>JAYZHR010000146.1:0-18981 GCA_036166355.1 Verrucomicrobiota bacterium
TTCCCAGCCTAGTTCACCAACGAACGTAACTCTAAGGGCGCGAACAGTCTTGTCCGCAATCTTTAGATCAAGCCAGGTTGCAAAAGGAAATTCTTCATTCGAAATATTTCTGTTAGAGGCCTGAGCAAGTACTTCTCGTGACATCGGTCCCATCAAGCCGAGGACCGCGTTGTCTTTTGAGATGTCTGTTATTGTTGTTTCACAGTTATTAGGGATATTACGTTCGATCCAATTTAAGTCACGTGCTGCTGAGCCGGTACCAGTAACGATATAGAACTCGTTTTCGGTTAAACGACATACGGTCAGATCTGCTTCGATACCTCCGTGTTTATTGCATAGTTGTGTGTAGACCAATCGGCCAGGTTCAATATTTATATTGTTAGCGCAGATCCACGATAATGCCTTCTCGGCGTCTGAGCCTTCGACTCGGTATTTGGCGAATGATGATTCATCGAAGAGGGATACTGCTTCGCGAGTGTGACGATGTTCTTGAGCGACGTATTTGAACCAGTTTGGTCGTCCATAACTTGGTAAGTCTTTAGGTTCAATATCTTTTGGTGCAAACCAGTTTGGACGTTCCCAACCAAATTTACTTCCAAAACAGGCACCTGCTGTTTTCAGTTGCTCATAGAGTGGTGAGGTTTTCAGCGGGCGACCTGATTCGTGTTCCTCGCTTGGCCAAGCCATCGTATAATGTTTGCTAGTCGCTTCTGTTGTGCGATCTATTAAAAATTTTGTGTCACGGTGATGATCTCCAAATCGGCGTATATCTACTGGCCAAAGGTCCATTGATGGTTCGCCCCCGACAATCCATTCAGCCAGAGCCTTTCCTGCCCCACCATTAGCTGCGATGCCATACGCGTTAAAGCCAGCCCCGACAAAATACCCTTTTACCTCTGGCGCTTCACCAAGGATGAAATTGCCGTCGGGGGTGAACGCTTCTGGTCCGTTGATAAGCTGGCGAATACCAACATTTTCCAATGCGGGCACACGGCCGGCTGCTTGAACAAATAAATCCTCAAATTGGTCCCAATCGCTTTCTAGAAGCTGGAAATGAAAATCACGAGGTATACCGTTCTCTGGTGTCCAGACTAGGGGGTTGAGTTCGTAACCACCCATTACAAGGCCTCCAACTTCCTCTTTGAAGTAGCAGAGTCTATCTGGATCGCGAAGGGTTGGTAGATCAGAGGTTATTCCTTCGATTGGTTCGGTAATGAGGTACTGATGTTGCATTGGCTGAACTGGTACGGATACTCCAGCCAGCCGACCACATTCTCTTGCCCAAATGCCGCAACAGTTAACTGCGATCTCACACTCAATATTGCCTTGTTCTGTCTTTACGGAAGATACTTTTCCATTTCGGATTTCAAATCCAGTTACCCTGCAGTTTTCGATGATTGTGGCTCCTTCCATTTTTGCTCCCTTGGCCAAGGCTTGACAAAGATCGGAAGGGCTTGCCTGTCCGTCGGTTGGAAGAAATGCGGCTCCCACCATATCTGAAACATCCATTAGAGGCCAAAGGTCTTTGGCTTCGTTTGGAGATAATAGATGCATTTCAAGTCCAAAACTGTGTGCTGTTGTAGCTTGTCGCTTGATTTCGGAAAGGCGCTCATTATTACAGGCCAAACGTAGACCTCCGTTAGCCTTCCATCCTGTAGCTTGGCCGGTTTCTTTCTCTAATTCTCCGTAGAGTTCGACACTATACTTAAGTAGTTGTGTTATACTCGCAGAACTTCGAAGCTGACCAACCAATCCGGCTGCGTGAAAGGTTGATCCGCCAGTTAGAGTTTTTCGTTCTAGTACAACAACATCCTTCCATCCGAGGTGCGTTAGGTGATATGCAACACTGCAGCCGACAACACCTCCTCCTACAATGACTACCTTTGCTCTGTCTGGCAGCTTGGTGGTTTGGCTGGTTTTTGTAGTGTTAGCTTCCGAGTCCATAGTAGGTTTCGTAGATTTGTTTCGCAGAAGCCTGTGAGGCGGTCATGCTCCATTCCTTTTCAATAAAACGGTCAGGGCTAAGGCTTTTAACGTAAGATGATGGTTCTGTTTCTAATATCGACTCGACTACATGTTGTCCTATCCCAGCTGAACCACTAACGCCATGTGCATTACAGCCGCCGGCCATTACAAACCCTTTAAGTTTTTGACTTTCACCAATGATGAACCGGCCGTCTGGCACAAAAGTTGGCCAGCCTTTGAAGATACTTCTCACACCTAGTTCTGCTGCTTTTTTATAAAAGGGAGCTATCTGTTCGATGAACCATCCCATTACTTCCCAGTCATCCTCAATCCGTGGAGGTATTTGACCATTTTCAAAATCATTTGGTTTGATTGAAAGTGCTTCTGGTTCCCACCCTCCTAGTAATAATCCGTTAATTTCAGCACGGATGTATAGTGAGGCATCCGGAATACGCATCACTGGTAGATCTGGATGCATGCCTTCTGCGTCGACACTTACGAAGTATTCATGGCGAACCGGGAAAATAGGCAGATCGAGTCCTCCCATTTTTGCAACGTGCCATGCATGAGCTCCCGCAGCATTGATGACTGTATTACAATTTATTATTCCACGGTTTGTCATGACGCCGGTAACTCGACTGTTCTCGGTACGGATATTTTCCACGGTCACACCAGTCGCAATTCTTGCCCCTTGCTGACGTGCCCGATGCGCATATGACATTGCTAAATCATTGGGTTGTAGGTAACCATCACTTGGACACCATAGAACTGACTTTGCGAGTGAGAAATCGAACATCGGCCACTTAATTCGTGCTTGATCCTTATTTATAAATTCCGTTTGTAATCCAGCTTCGTCGGCTATTAATTTCATGTGTTCAAATTCAGCGACGCGCTCATCAGTCATGGCGATGCGTAATGATCCGACTTGTCGCCATCCTGGCTTTGCTTCTGCTTCCATTTCGGAGAAGGTTTTAACAGACCACATTGCGAGTTTAACTCGGTCGACGCTTGTGCGAACTTGTCCTACCAATCCAGCTGCTTGTGAAGTGGTCTCTGAAGCGAGTGCATCGTTTTTTTCAATCAGTAAGACATCAGTTTTTCCAGCTTGGCATAGACTGTGTGTTACACCACAACCAACTCCACCCCCTCCTATAACTACAATTTCTGCATCGCCTAGGGAGTCCATGAATCTAATTGCCGTTTCGGTTTTTTACTGCCTCGGCAAGCAATGGTACAATTTCGAAGAGATCACCTACAATGCCATAGTTGGCCACTTGAAAAATAGGAGCTTCAGGATCAGTGTTTATGGCGACAATATTCTTTGATGTACGCATTCCGGCAAGATGCTGTATCGCTCCGCTGACTCCACAAGCTATGTATACTTGTGGTGATACCACCTTGCCTGTTTGACCGACTTGGTCTCGATATGGTCTGTAACCGGCATCGACTGCGGCACGTGACGAGCCGACTGCGGCACCGATTAGATCAGCAAAATTTTCAATAATACTGAAATTTTCAGAACTACCGAGAGATCGGCCTCCGGTTACAATGATTGCAGCCTCAGTTACATCTGGTCGTTCACCACTACTTGTAATTACTTCCTTTAGAACAGTTTTTTGTTTGGATAATTCTAGGGCAAATTCAATGGCCTCAGTTTTACGGTTTAAATCCGGTTCCGGCGGTCGAACCGAACGTGGTCGAATTGTTATGATTTTTAGGGATTCATCCGTAAATTCGACCAGTGCAGTTGCCTTTCCTGCATAGACAGGGCGGCGTATATGGAATTTGTCGTTCTCAAAAGTCAACTGGATACAGTCGGTTACCAAACTGCCATCAAAAGTTGCAGCAAGTCGAGGAGCCAAATCCTTTCCTATTGGTGAATGGGCCGCTATCACCGCATTAGGATTGAGTTGTTGGATTAATTTTCCAATTGCTTCACCAAATGTTTCCCCTGTGCAGCTCGTTAAGTCTGGTGAGTTAATCAGATGGACTTTATTTGCACCCAAGTGTCCAAGTTGGTCAGTCAACGATTTAACATTTTCACCGCATAAAGCGGCATGAATTTCAGCTTGGCCAAGCGAAAGGCCAAACAACTCTCGAGTTGCTTCGGTTAGTGTGCCGTTTCTGTGTTCAGCAATAATTAAAATTTTCATGTCATTAAGTCTAGTTATATGGCTTGAATTTCCTCAGCTAGTATTCGAATTAGTTCGTTTGCTTGTTCTGTAGCAGAACCCTCAATTATGCGACAGGGTTGTTTTGGAGGTGGAAGTTTAAAACAGGTTAACTTTGTTTTTCGGTTGTTTTCAGTAATGCCTAATTCATCTGCTGAAATTGTTTCGATCGGCTTTTTTTTCGCTTTGATAATGTTAAGTGCGGTTGCGTATCTAGGTTCATTTAGGCCAACTTGTGCTGAAACTATGGCCGGAAGTTGTGTTTCTATGATTTCAATGTTACCACCTCCGATGTCGCGCTGACAAACAATGGAATCTTCACTGTAATCAATTTTATTAACCACAGTGAGGCAGGGGATATTAAGAAAAACAGCCATCATTGAACCTACTGCACTGGCTCCATCGTCAATTGCTTCCTTCCCTGTAAATACGATATCCGCAGGCCCTATTTTGTTTATTGCAGCCGTGAGTGCTCGAGCATTCATTACAGAGTCAGCATTGTCGGGGAGGTCTAGTCTTACGGCTGAATCAGCACCCATGGCAAGTGCCATCCGGAGTGCGTCGGTAGCACGCTCGGGGCCGGCTGAGAGTACCGTGACGGTAGAGTTTTCTTTTTTCTCTCTAAGTCTTATTGCCTCTTCAACGGCCAATTCATCATGTGGTGAGATAATCCATTGGATGTCTTGTTCGTCGATTCCATTGCCGTCTTCACGCAATTTTATCTGCGTTGTGGTATCCGGCACCTGCTTGATACATACAAAGATGTTCATTAAAAATTATTCCTGAACTTTATTTAGTTGGTTTAAATACCAACGGACAAAACGTTCGACATTGTATTCCTTGTGGGTGGAATATGGTCCTGGTTTGTACCCGCTGGATTGTACCCCCATTTGAGCTGCTTCGCAAAGTTCCCAATCCTGCTCTGAAGTTAGTTGCCAAAATGGCATTAGTTTTTCGAGTGTATAATCTTTTCCTTCTTCCGCTTTTTCGTCAACTAACCAAATAACTCTTACTTCGGTAGTGTTTTTATCAACCGGTAACAAGCGAGTGCTAGCTACATGATCACAACTGGCATGGCACCACATGTTCGGTACGGTTCGAAGCCGAAGTGTTCCTACCGAGTTGTCCTTGTAGTCACCCATTAACGGAGCGACTTGTTGTCCATCCATTGTTTCACTGACATAACCATCAGTCAGAAGAGTTCGGTTAATTGAAAACCATCCTTCATTACCTGAGCTGGGGAATGGTGCCATCCCGCTATTTTGATGTGTAATAGCCAAGCCTTGTTTTCCCCATATTTTTTCACTTTGTTCTGACTTGGCTTCTATTCTAGCCATTAATTCAGAAGATGTATCATCTGTATTAAAATGATCGTAGTTAGCCTTGATATATTGTGGATGATTGATATTGCAGTGGTAGCACTCTCGGTTGTTTTCCCATACCAGTTTCCAGTTGGCATTGACGGTATAGTTGATGGCCTTTGCCACACGAGCACGATTAATTCCTTGAGGCCTTAACATCGGCTCCATAATTCTTCGCGCTTGGTCAAACTTACTGGGCTGTGTGGACAAGTTAAGATAAATGAATCCGGACAAAACCTCGGTTGTAACGAGTGATAGTCCAAGTGTTTTTGTGTCTAATTCCTGTTGCATGCCTCGACAGGAAAGTAGTTTTCCTTCCTTGTCGTAAACCCACTGATGATAAGGGCATACCAATTGTCTTGCTGAGCCACTTGGTTCACTACAGAGCATTGTTCCTCGGTGTCGACATACATTATGAAATGCTCTTACAACATCGTCTTCTCCACGAATTACAATCAATGGGTCTTCACCGACCTTCAGTGTAAAATAATCGCCGGGTTCGGGGATTTCGCAGCTGAATCCAACAAACAGCCATCCTTGGCGCCAAATTCGATCAAGGTCAGCTTTGTAAAAAATATCCGCCGAAAAAAATTCGCCTGGCAGGCTTTGCCACTCTGGGCATGCATTTGCGGCCATTGTCACGGGATCGGTGGATTTTTGTTTAAATACCATCAGAAATATGAATTTTCTTAAAAAGTTTTGCTGCCTATTTTTTAGATTAAGTCTTCTTTCTTCGTTCTTTTTGGATACATCTGCAGGTGATTGCCCGGGCAGAATTAACGCAGCAGAAATCGCTTCGCAAGCAGGGATTCCATTTTACTTAATGTTAGGTACTTAAGGATATTTTAATATGTATATATTTTGTTTCATAATCGCCTATATTTTATTCAATAATAATGGATGTTGTTGTTAAATATTCTTCCAGTGGGTGAAAAAAGATGCTGGTATCTCCTGTGTATACATTTAGCTATAGATTAATGATGATAACCGTTTCTTAGCTGGATTGTTTTATTATATAGATAATTAAATTTCATCATGAAAATTTTTTTTGATAACAAATGGATTTTATTGTTCGGCTTGATTGCTGGGAATTCATTTATTGCGCATGGCCAGGAAATAAGCACGGATTATAGCAATTATTCCGAGAGTGAAGAGATTATTGTTACTTTCAGTGATGGCCCTGGCAATCCCAAGGATTGGGTTGGAATATATAAATATGACATGGTTGCTGGTGAAGATAGTTCCATTGCATGGCTATACGTTAATGGCTCCAAAACTAGTGATGAAGGATTAACGGATGGAGAGTTAGTTTTTTCTGATGGGTTAATTGAAGAAGGTATATATGAAGCCCGTTTTTTTGAGAATGATAGCTATTCGTTATTAGGCAAGGTTACCTTTACTGTGGGAGATATTGGTCCTGATGTTAAAACAGACAAGGAGATTTATACACCTGGGGAAGCAATAGTAGTCGACTTTTTGGTTGGTCCGGCCAATCCCAAAGACTGGGTTGGTTTATATAAGGTCGATATGGTGCCGGGTTCCGTTGGCAGTCTGGCTTGGTTTTATGTGGATGGAAGCAAGGATGGAAGCACAGGCATTGACACCGGGACAGTTATGTTTGAAAGCGGCATGGCAGATGAGGGAGATTACAAAGCTATATTTTTTGAGAACGATGGTTATACGATTTTAGCAGAGACCTTGTTTAAGGTTCAAAAGCCGGCGCCTGAAACTCCAAAAGTAGTTTCTATTTCCCCAGAAGATGGTGAGAAAAATACTGATCCTGCGATTCAGTTTTCGGCAATTATACGGAATGGTACTACATCTTTGAGGGCTGACAGTGTTCAGCTGAGTTTAGACGGCAAAGACCTGGAAGTAGAAATTACATCGGGCGAAGATGGGTTTAATACGGTTTCCTATATTGGAGATGGATTGTTTGAAGCCGGCTCAAGCCATAAGTTTCAGTTAGAATTTTCTGATGATGGTGATCCGGCTGCTATTGAGAAAGTGACAGTTGATTTTGATATTGCGAGCTATATTCAACTCGAAATGCCAGATCCTATTTATTTTGAAAATTTTAATAACATAGAGGAATTCGAAATCCCTGCAGGTTGGGAGGTGGTCAATTTGTCACAGGAAATAAATGCGGAACTAGATCCGGATGATTTTACTTCAGCATATTACGAAGGTTGGGTGAATGTGGGAATGAGTCGGTGGAGCAACAGTGGTAGTTGGGCCCAAAAATCAGTCCCTTCAGCTCCACCTGTTTTTGTTAATGGTGTTAGGCAAATTCTAGATGCAAATGCGTTGGTTGCTGACTCTGCATCGCGTAACGGTAATTTCATTTCATTCTTGTTTACTGAGGATTATGACTTGAGCAAACAAAAGGATGTGCATCTCGGTTTTTACAGTCACTACGCACAAAATCAGGATAGTTCTGGTTCCATTGAGTATTCCATCGATCAGGGCGAAACCTGGTTGCCGGTGATTTATATGATTGATCGTGATGATATCGTTAAGGATGAAGAAGGCAATGTTGATGCCGTGGCTACTATGGAACAGGAGCATGGTGATGTAGCAGTAGGTTATCATCCTGATACATTTGAAGAGGTGGGCGGATTTTATGGCGCTTACATTGCTGCTGATATTTCGGCTGACTTGGCACCGTATATCAATGGTCGGATCAATGATAATCAAACAGAATCAAAACGTTATGAACTATTTCGGTTACCAGAAGCAGATGGCCAGAAAACAGTCCGTTTTCGTTTAGCAAAGAGTGGCACTTACAGTTGGTATTGGGGTATTGATAATTTTGGCCTCTACAGTATTGCTCCGAGTTCAATGCCTGAAGTTGTCGAGGCCAGTCCTGCTGCTGGAAGTCAAGGGGTTAATCCGATGCCATTAATGAAGTTTATTGTTAAAAATGGTGAAGCAAAACTTGATCCAGACTCGGTTAAATTGGCGTTCAACGGTGTTCTGGTCAGCGGGGTTGGCGTTCAGGAAGTCAAGATTGGTGTGGATGATGGATATCAGGTTAGTTATCAAGTAAACGAATTACTTGAGCCATTATCGAAAAATACATTTAAGCTTACTTTCAACGAGGATGCTGGTGACCGGCGGGAGGCAGCCTATTCAGGGAATTTTACTGTAGGCGACTTTAAGAGCATTAAACTGCCAGAGCCTATTATCTTCGAATCTTTTGATGGCTTAGATGAATTCTCATTACCGGAGGATTGGGTTGTTAAAAGCTATGTAAATGAGGCTGATACAATTGTTTGGGAGGAGGATCCGGAGGATTGGACTTCAATGACTTATTCAGGCTGGGCTAACACCTCTCTGGACCGCTGGAAAACTAGTCCTTATTGGAATGAAAAGTCGCAGACTTCTATTCCCCCGGTTTTTGTGAACGGCAAATCCCAGTTTCCTGAAGGTAACTTCTTGATCGCCGATTCATCCTTGCGCAATGCGCATTTCGTGACTGTGATTGAAACGAAGGATTTTGATCTCGGTCAGTCTGAGAATGTGCATCTTGGCTTTTACAGTCATTATTGTCAGAATCAGGATAACTCTGCCAATGTGGAGTATTCGATTGATGGTGGAGAAACTTGGTTGCCTATAATTTATATGCTTGAGGAAGCAGACGTTGTTATAGGGGAAGATGGCGTGGTGGATGCTGTTGCAACTTTTGAAAAGGAACATCCTGACGTTGCTACTGTAAATAATATGCTTTATCTAGATGAAGATGACTATTGGGACATGGATCCTTTAGATGAGCCAATAGGTGGTAATTATGGTGCGTTCATTGGTTCGACTATAGACGCCTCACTTGCGCCTCACATAAGTGCCAGAGTTAACGATAATCAGGGAGAGTCGAAGCGTTACGAGTTGCATCGCTTGTCCCAGGCTGATAACCAGTCTAGTGTTCGAGTTCGATTTGCTATGAATGGGACTTGGAGTTGGTATTGGGCTCTCGATAATTTTGGTCTATACAGTATCTCTGGGGAGCCTTCTGCTATTCCATCGATTGAAAGTATTTCTCAGGATGGTGGTCTTCTGACAATAAAATGGACAGGTGAGCCAGGTGTGCGTTTGCAAAGATCAGTTCGTTTATTGAATCCAGATTGGATTGATATACCCGGTACTGATGGAAAATCTTCTGCCAGCGAGGTTGCCGATCAGGCCGAGGGGTATTATCGTTTGATGCGAGACGAGTAAGAGTTGACTCACTTTATAGCTTTATATGAAAGCATTAAGACTTAACGCATATTCTAACCAGCGAGGTTTCACGCTAATCGAGTTACTCGTAGTTATAGCCATCATCGCAATTCTTGCATCATTGCTTTTACCCGCTTTGGCCAAGGCCAAGGGCATGGGGCAGAGGATCAGTTGTCTTAATAACCTGAAACAACTAGGTTTAGCTGTAAAATTATATTCCGACGATAATGATGACTGGCTTAATCCAATTCAAGAACGCATATCCCCGAATCTTGAGTCCAGTTGGAGGCCTTATTTGTTCAAGTACCTTGGTGCGACTTGGGATCCTGAAAAGAAAATGTATCTTGGTGGTAGTAAACAGGCTTATGATTGTCCCACGGAAAATACAAAGGGGAAAAAGGGTGATGTCTATCATTTAGGAAACCCTGCAGTTGTTGGGCAATTTAGGTTTGGTGAAATAGGCATTGCTAGTGGGATAGGGGCGGTAAATGTTCACTGGATAAGAGGTGGGGCGCAACCCCCATTTGGCCGTCCTTTGGGTTACGAGGATAATCTATGTAAATCGAGTTCAATTGAGTCTGCTTCCGAGATGATTCTTCTTGGGGATGGTCATAGTAATCTTGGTGGCTGGCCCAACGATGCATGGTGGATTTGGAAGGAACTGGGTAATGCAAATTCACCTGGTTTTAATCGGTTTATTCAAAATGATCCAGGTGCCATGCGTCACGGAGGTAAATCTAATTATGTATTTGGAGATGGTCATGCTGAACTTTTAGATCCTAATACCATCCCTTGCGATGAGTCAGCTTGCTGGTGGTCTGCACCTGCAAGCCCACACTGAAATGGCACTTCAAACTTTTCAAAAAAAACAACTTTCACTGGCTGGGTTTTTATTTGCCTTAAGTATTTTATTTTTCGTTATATTTAATTCGGGCGAAAAAGAGGCGTTAGATTTCTATTATGATGAAAGCGAAAAGAAATTATTTCATGCACCAGCAAGTTCTATTCCTCCAATTAGGGGGATTAACGATGAGGTAAATGATGGTGTAAGGGCTATTGTAATAGCTCCTAATGGGAAAAGCGGTGATCCATCATTGCGTCGCATTGCTTATTTATTCAAATGGTCCCCTCAGCTGAAGGAACAGCGTGAGGCAGCGGCTAAAGCTAAGGAGGCTGGAATGGCTGTTCCAAATATTATTGATCGTTCTCAAAGAAACTATCATCAATTTGTTCGTACTGTGGACTCCCCTGGGTGGCATTCCTTAAACACAGATCAAGCGGCAAAGATTATTGCAGTGTTGCGTACAAAGGATAGTCAGGGGAAACTCCCCGAGGTGTGCAAACCGAACAACTGAATTTCCGAGACTTATTTAATAATGTTCTTAGAAACATTTATAATTGGTTATTAATTGTAATTCATGGAATCGATATCTTTTAGTTTTCCGACAAATATATTAGTTGGCCCAGGCGTGATCGGGCGACTTACTGAAACCCTCATTTCGACAGGCATTCATCGCCCGATGGTTGTGACTGACGCCGGTTTAGTTGCAACTGATGCATTCAGTAAACTAACCGCTGCCTTGTTGCCTGGAGAGCTTAATCGCGACTGGTATTTATATTCAGAGGTTCAGCCGAATCCAACTGAATCCAACACTCGAGGTGCGGCAGAAATGGCAATTTCCAATAGCTGTGACGGTATTATTGGATTTGGTGGTGGTAGTGCTTTAGATGCAGCTAAAGTCTGTCGTATCTTAATAAAAAATCCTCAACTAAAGCTTATTGATTACGATTGGGAGTCTGACTGGAGCGGTCTTTTGCCGTTTATCGCTGTTCCTACAACGGCAGGAACCGGTAGTGAAGTTGGTCGGAGTGGAGTAGTTACACCTGAAGGAGCAGAAAGCAAGGGTATGTATTTTCATCCTGAATTATTAGCGAAACATGTCTTTCTTGATGCAGAGTTAACTACTGGACTGCCGGCTGCTTTAACTGCTGCAACTGGTCTTGATGCTCTTACTCACTGTATCGAATCGTATACTTCCCCGGAATTTCAGCCGCTATGTGATGGTATTGCGCTCGAGGGGATATCGCTTATTATCCGTGCTTTACCTTTAGCAATTACAGATGGTTCAAATTTAGATGCAAGAAATCATATGCTTGTTGCAGCAGCAATGGGTGGTGTTGCATTTCAAAAGGATCTTGGTGCGACACATTCGCTAGCACATCCGTTATCTGCGATTTGCGGTGTTCATCATGGCACAGCCAATGCAATATGTCTTCCGCATGTTATGCGTTTCAATTCTCGTAAGAAGCCTGGTGTTTATCGTCGAATTGGGATCGCCTGTGGGTTGGATGTTGTTTCGTGTAGTGATACTGATGCCGATGAACAAACTATTCATTTCATTGAAGACTTTATCAAGCGATGTGGCATCCCTTTATCTCTTGAGGATGTTGGGGTGCAGGAACAGCACATTCAGCCACTTACAGATCAAGCTTGGGTCGATCCATGTCATCAAACCAACCCAGTGCCAGTTACACACGAGGATTTGAAGGAACTTTTTCTGAAAGCACTGTGAACGAATTCCCAACAAAATTATTATTGGACGGTCAATGGCTAGAAGGAGTAGGTGTTGATAAGCTTGTGGTCACGAACCCTGCTACAGAAGAAACTTTTGCTGAAGTCAGTTCTGCAACGGCAGGTGAAATCGATAAGGCAGTTATAGCGGGGCAATCGGTTTTTAAATCTAGCTGGCGTGATATGCCGCCGGGTCAACGTGCCGAACTGCTTCACGGTATTGCGAAGCTCATTCGAGAGAATACTGAGTCCTTAGCACAGCTTGAAACTCGTAATGTTGGAAAACCCATAGGCGATGCACGGTGGGAGGTTGATGCTGGAGCAAAGGTGTTCGAGTATTACGCTGGGGCTATTGGGCATCTTTGTGGTCAAACAATACCCGTTGCCAGAGGTGGATTTGATTTCACTTTGCGCCAGCCATTGGGTGTTGTCGCTGCAATTACGCCATGGAACTTTCCGTTTCTTATTGCTTGTTGGAAGGTCGCTCCAGCGTTGGCTGCTGGTAATTCAGTAGTGTTGAAGCCGGCGTCGCTTACTCCATTGACTGCATTGTCTCTTGGCCAATTGGTTCAAGAAGCTGGATTACCAGATGGTGTTTTTCAGGTTTTGCCCGGTAGTGGTTATGATGTTGGTAATGCTCTAGCAACCCATCCACTTGTGCGTAAAATTAGTTTCACTGGTTCGACTGAAGTTGGATCAAAGATTATGAAACTCGCTGCAGATGACATTAAACGAGTTTCGCTTGAGCTTGGGGGTAAGTCGCCAAATATTGTATTTGCCGATGCCGATTGGCAGCGTGCTGCTGCTGAGTCTCCCATGAGTGTCTTTGCTAACACTGGCCAAGACTGTTGTGCTCGAAGTAGGATGTTCATTGAACAATCAATTTTTGATGATTTTGTAGATCAATTTGTTTCTTCTTCAGAAAAATTGAATATAGGTGATCCGTTGATTGATGAAACACAGATTGGTCCTATGGTTAGTGCGGCACAACGTGAGCTTTCTGAATCTTTTATAGCTGAGGCTAAAAGTAATGATCGTAACATTCTAACTGGAGGTGAAAGGTTAAGTGGTAGTGGTTTTTATCTTAAACCAGCTGTAATTACTGGTGCAGATATTAATGATAGGATCTGGAAGGAAGAAATTTTCGGGCCGGTCGTTTGTCTTCGCTCCTTCTCTGATGAGTCTGAAATGTTGTCTGAGGTGAACGATACAAGTTGTGGTTTGAGTGGGTCCGTTTGGTCAAGAGACCTTAGCCGAGCGCTGCGTGTTGCTAATCGTGTTGAGAGTGGAGTGATAAGCATTAACAGCCACTCCAGTGTTCATACGGAGGCGCCTTTTGGTGGGTTTAAAAGCAGTGGGCTTGGTCGTGACCTTGGCATGTCTGCGATGGAGGCTTGTACTGAGGTTAAAAATATTTATGTCGGCGAATAATAAATGAATAAAGTGCGACGAATAATATTTTTAATTGGTGTTTATCTTTTAATAGGGCAAACACATTTTGCTGATTTTATAGCTTACAATGATTTTGGGGCTCCGAGATACAGGAATAATTCCGTTTCCCGTGTAGGTGCAACTGCGATTGAAATTAAGAATAGTGAAGGTAATGTAGTTAAGGTCGATAAGCTTATAGATTCTGCTGCAAAAAAATCTAGTAGTGTTGAATTGAAATTAACCATTAACGGTCAATTAAATGGCCAATTACAAATCGGTGATGATGTTCCTGATAATACCGATGCGGGCCAAGTGTTTGGTGGCAGTGTAAATTGTCAGGGAGGAACGCCATTGCCGGTTGGTAAGGTTCATTTTATTGATATTTCAGGTCTCAATCCAGAAACACTTTATGAGCTGGTTTTATATTCAAGCATCTCAAATGAGGCAGAGGCTAAACCTATTTCGTTTACTCTATGGGATGAGTCGGGTTTTGAAAACCGCAGTGTTGCAGCTTATGGCCGAGTTGCGTTGAGTGGGCAAAATAGTAGGACTACAAGAATTGAAACAGCGGGAAATGATCATTCAGATCGTGGTGATGTTTGCCGATATAAATCTATATCATGTGGAAGTGATGGGGACATAAGAATTATTATTCAGTCTCCCAATGGAGGACAGTTAAACGCCATGATGCTTCGCGAACAGCAACCGCCTGTGCTTTCTGGTAATCCAGTGGTAGAGCTTGGCGAAGATTATGCAGTTATTCGCGGCAAGATAGCTGATCCTGCTAAAGGTCTAGTTGAATTGCGTTGGCGTGAAGCTAATAGCATGAGAAAATGGAAATCAGTTGAATTATCACCGGAACAAACTGGTAGAGTATTGGTTCGCCTTGATTCTCTCCCTGTTTTCGTTGAACACGAATTTGTTTTTGTTCAGCGAACTTTTGATGGTGATATAACTTCTGATATTAAATCCATTCGGCCACAAAAGTTGGGTTTGATATATTCTACGGGCTTTGAACCGACTGAGCCTGTGGCGTTTCTCCCTGGGGAGCTAATGAAGCAAATTGGTCCTTGGCGAGTAGCCAATGGAAAGGCTGAGGTACAGAAGGCTTTTGTAGCGCGAGGAGGACAAGCGGTACGGACTGGTGATTGTGTTATTGAGATGACTCTAGAGGCGGCCGAACCAGTCCTTTGGGCGGACGCGTTTATTCAGGACCCTGGCATAAGTCAGAAAATTCAGATTCCGGAGGGTAAGGCCAGTAGTGTTTTACTTTTTCATGATGGGAAACTTATAGCATTGGACGGGAATGGTTCTGGGGGCGGTACCTTTAAGACTGTAGTCGAATTATCGAGTGACCGTTTTATGCGTTTAACCATTCGAACCGACTATCAAGACAAGAATTTTGACGTATGGGTGGATGGTAAGTCTTTATTAACCAAACTGGGATTTAAAGATGACTCAATAGCAAGTTTTCATGGGGCCAAGCGTCTTGCGGGAGCGAATAGTTATCTTGATGACTTTAGTCTGTCGACTTGGGGAATTGATCGTGACAGTGACAATGATGGACTTAACGACCTAGACGAGGCTAAGTTTTATGGATCTTATCCTCTGCTTGCAGACAGTGATCGAGATGGGGCAAGTGATTTGCGTGAAATCTCAGCGGGGACAAACCCGGGCGATGCTAACTCTGTCTTTGCCTTGAAGATTGGTTTCACTGCTCGAGGTGACACTGAACTTACTATTCCGACGCTCACAGGCCTAGAGTATACTCTTCAACGGCGAGCAATGTTTGGGCAAGGCCGTTGGAAGAATGTGCCTGAATTTGAAAATGTTAAGGGAGATGGCAATTTGAAGTCTTTTCTTGAGACGCCAGATGGCCGTAACTATTTTTATCGTGGTGTTATAGTTAACCGACTCAATCCATGAAATGATCAAGCCAAATAAAATATTGTCAGCTATATTTGTTTTCGTTTGTGCATTATTATTTGATTGTACTGTTTTGATTGCACAAAGCCCGGTTAATCAATGGGTTCTTGCTCCTGACCATATCGATATTATGACTGTGAAAGACTTGTCTGGAAATGAAGATGGTCTGATTCGAGGTCGTAAGGTGATAGTGCAAAATCCTCCTGCACTTTATTTTGATGGCACCGACACGTATATTGAGCTAGCTGCCAAAGACGAGGCTAAGGTGTTACCAACTAGACGTATTACAGCCGAGGCTTGGGTGGCTGTGAATTCGCCAGCCGAGTGGGGCGGAATTATTGGATGCCTTCAGGATAATGGAGACTTCGAAAAAGGTTGGGTGCTTGGTTACAATAACGACAAGTTTAATTTTGTATTGTCTACTGGCGGTGACCTAACCTATTTGAATGCTTCTATCCCTTACGATGCGGGGAAATGGTATCATGTAGTTGGAACCTATGATGGTTCTAGGATGCGTATTTATATCAATGGCACTGAGCGTGGTAATAGTACCAAGCGGCGTGGTTCGATTGATTATTCTCCAGCTGCATTTGTTATAGGAAGCTATTTGGATGACAATGAGTCTTATCCTTTGGAGGGGTTTGTTTCCGAGGTTCGTCTTTATAATCGTGCACTTACAGGGCAAGAGATTCGCAATCGATATAATCGTACACGAGGGAATTATAATACACGGCCCAAGCCTCCGGTCTTGATTGCGAATGAAGAACTAAAGGCTGGTCCATATCTTTCATTTACTTCTCTGGATAAGGCAGTTGTGCGTTGGGAAACGGTTCGGCCGATGCCAACGCTTCTTGCTTATGGAACAACACCAACACTTAAAAAGCGTATTTCTCTTCAAAATCGAACTCGTCAGCACGAGGCTATTATTTCTGATGTTCAGCCTGGAGAAACTTATCATTACTCGGTTGGTGTTGATCTAGAGGGGCAAACTCAGTGGCTTACCCCGGCAAGTGGTGAATCTGATTTTAACTATTCACGTCCGGACATTAGTGCCGTCCAGTCTCCATACTTGGAGGATGGTCTTATGCGTAAAAGCAGGGATGCAGCTGAGGCTATTCTAAATGCGGTTCAAATTCGCAAAGGTTATGCCATTGACTATGGTTGCGGGGAAGGCAGGTTAGCTTTTGCCTTAGCTAAGCGCTCAGAATTGACGGTGATTGGCGTAACCGCTGATGCTGACCAAGCAAACCGTGCTCGTGCGGCATTGCGGCGTGCCGGTATTTATGGGTCAAGAGTTACCATCCACCATCGCCCCTTAATTCATTTAAGACATACAGATAATCTTTATAATATCGCTGTTTCGAGTGAGCTGTTACACAATGGAAAACTTCCAGGTGACCATTCAGAATTACTTCGTGTACTTCGTCCAAGTGGTGGTGTGTTAGCGCTTAAAGGTTTACCAAAGAATGATTTGTTAGATCTCTATAATGATTCTGCTCTTGCTCGAGAGACTAACTCCGAGTTCAGTGGTGAACTTCTATTAGCTAGTCGTAAACCACTTAAAGGGGCGGGAGAGTGGACTCATACCTACGGTACAGCTGCACAGACTGCCAATAGCGGTGATGAGATTGTTGATGGAGGAAAGATGATGTTGCAGTGGTTTGGAAAACCAGGTGCCCGCGGTATGATTGATCGTCAGGGGCGCAATCCACCGCCACTTACAAGTAATGGAATTCTTTATGTTCAGGGTGACAATCGTATTTGGGGTCAGGATGCTTTTAATGGAACCATTCTATGGAACTATGAGTTTCCAAGTGAATTGCGCCGTGTGAATACGCCTCGAGATGGAAGTAACATGTGTGCTGATCAGTCTTCGTTGTTTGTTGCAATGCGTGATCGTGCGTATCGGTTTGAAGGTCAGAGCGGCCGATTACTTCATAGTTATCCAGTAATCGGGAATGAAAAGATGAATTGGGGCTATATCGCTAACGATGGCAATCTGCTATTTGGTAGCAGTATTAAACTAGGTTCAGAATACACCAAATTTAAAGGCACGCCATACTGGTACGATTCTACCGGAACACAGGATACAGCTAAAATATGCAGTGAAAATCTTTTTGCGATTGATAAAAATAGTGGCCTAAAAAAATGGGAATACCAGAGTGGTAAAATTATCAATACTACGATAGCGATTGGTGACGGAAGGGTTTACTTCGTTGAAGCGAATTCATCCAGTCTCCGGAATCAGCCTACTAGTCGTATTTCTTCAAGTAGTCTTTGGTCAAATCTTAGTCTTGTTGCGCTAAACCAACAAACTGGCAACAAGGTGTGGAGTAAGACTATTAATATTAATAAGTCATCTTATCCGGTCGTCTTTTTTCTTGCCTATGCCAAGAAACGACTAGTCCTTAGTTATACAACCAATCGTTATTATGTAGACGCTTTTTCTTCAAGTAGCGGGAGCAAGATTTGGTCAAAAAATCATTCTTGGAACCGAGATCATCATGGCGGGCACATGTATCACCCTTTGATTGTGGGGGATGCTGTAATTGTAGAGCCTTATGGTTATAAACTATCTAATGGTGCTGTAGCGCATCGAGGGCTTCCGGCGCGTGGTGGGTGTAGCACTATGTCAGCATCAAGGAATACAGTTCACTATATAAACTGGGATTACGATAAGGGTTCCATGTATTTTTGGGATTTGGACACCAATAGGCGTCGCTTAATGGTTGGTTCTCGATCTAGTTGCTGGCTCTCGCTGATTTCCGGTAATGGTATGATTTTATCACCAACTGCTAGTTCGGGTTGTCGATGTCGTTATCCAATTCAAACTTCTATTGGTTTTAGGAGAAGATGATATTTTGTAAAACACAACGCCTGATTGGTTTATTACTTATCATCCTATGGCCTAGCCTTTGGTCTAGTGCTGGCGATTGGCCAACATACCGCCATGATAACCAGCGCAGTGCCATTACTCTTGAGTCTCTCAAGTTGCCTTTGTCAAAGCGATGGCAGTTGATTCCAGCTCAACCACCTTCTCCAGCTTGGGCTAAACCAGCCAAGTTTGATTTTTATGTCTCGCCGCAAACTCGCAAGCCGCTTGTTCATCGTCTGGCTTACGATCATGCATATCACGTCTCAGCAGTTGGAAGCCGAGTGTTTTATGGTTCCTCTGCAGAACACACGGTAAATTGTCTCGATGCATATAGCGGCAAGGAAAAATGGGTTTATTTCACAGATGGCCCTATTCGCTTTGCTCCATCGGTTTATAGTGGTCGTGTTTATGCTGGATCTGATGATGGTAAGGTATATTGCCTTGATGCGAATTCGGGACGTTTAATTT
>JAYZHR010000147.1:0-57929 GCA_036166355.1 Verrucomicrobiota bacterium
CTTGTTTTTTTGAAGGAGTAGATGGAGTGATTAGCTTTGTTTTCTTTTTATTAGGTAATTCGGTAATTTCCATTACTGACACTGTTGTTCCAGTGCCGATTGAATCACCGACGGCTACATTTATTTCAATAATCTTTCCGCTATAAGGAGATGGGATCTCCATTGCTGCCTTGTCGCCTTCGACGCTAATGATGGGTTTTTCTATTTCAATCTCATCACCAACGGCAACGTGAATTTCGGTTACAGTCACTTCGTCTGAGCCGACATCTGGTAAAGGAATTTTTTTAGAGGTGATGACAGTTTCTTCTAATTTTTTTTCTTCCTGATTCGTCGAATCATTACTTGTAGTTGAATCGCTCTTATCAGGCTCAATCATCAAAACAAGCGTGCCAGTCGAAACTGAGTCGCCGACAGCTATTTTTATCTCTGTAATAGTGCCGCATTTTGGTGATGGTATTTCCATGGCGGCTTTGTCGCCTTCGACACTAATTAAAGGTGTGTCAATTTCGATTCTGTCGCCAATGTTTACAAGAACTTCTGTGACTTCTGCTGAATCTGTTCCGATGTCCGGTAGATGGATTTCGATTGCCATATCTAGAACCTAGCTAAACAAAGGGTTAGTTTTGTTGTTGTCTATGCCGTACTTTTTAATGGCCTCGGTGACAGCGCTTTTTTCCACATCACCTCGTTTTGATAATTCGTTCAGCGTTGCAACAACGACGTAATGGTGGTTTACCTCAAAGTGGTTGCGAAGATTTTCACGACTATCTGAACGACCAAACCCATCCGTGCCTAATACAAAATATGATTCGGCAGGAACATAGGCGCGGATTTGATCTGCATAGTTTTTCATATAGTCGGTTGCAGCGATCGCCGGTTCATTCCCCATTACCTCCGTGACGTATGGAATACGTGATTTGCTTTCAGGATTTATCATGTTGTGGCGGATAGCGTCTTGCCCATCGCGGGCAAGCTCGTTGAAGGATGTGACACTAAAGACATCTGAACCAATTTTGTATTCCTTACTCAAAACATCTGAAGCCTTGATTATTTCATTGAGGATCGTCCCTGATCCAAGTAGTTGCACCTTTGTTTTTTTGCCATCACGGCTAAGTAATTTGTAGATACCACGCCGAATACCATCTTCTACGCCATTTGGCATGGCTGGTTGATGGTAGGTTTCGTTCATGAGTGTAAGATAGTAATAGACGTTTTCCTGTTTAGGCCCATACATTCGCTGAAGTCCGTCTTGAATAATAACAACCATCTCATAGGCGAAAGTTGGATCGTATGAAATACAGTTAGGGATGGTGCTGGCTAGAATATGACTGTGGCCATCCTCGTGTTGAAGTCCTTCACCGTTAAGTGTGGTGCGTCCGGCGGTTGCGCCAAGCAGGAATCCGCGAGCCTGCTGGTCTCCTGCAAGCCAGGTCATGTCGCCGACTCTTTGGAATCCGAACATTGAGTAGAATATATAGAATGGAACCATAGGCAGATCGTGGGTGCTGTAACTGGTCGCAGCAGCAACCCATGAGGCGATTGCTCCAAGTTCATTTATGCCCTCCTGTAGCACTTGGCCACTGGTGTCTTCCTTGTAATAGGAAACACCTTCACGGTCTTGAGGTACATAGTTTTGGCCATGTGGATTATAGATACCAATCTGTCGGAATAACCCTTCCATCCCAAATGTACGAGCTTCGTCAGCAACAATCGGTACTATATTTTCCCCAATAGATTTATTTTTAAGTAAAATGTTTAAAGCTCGGACGAAAGCAAGTGTTGTTGATATTTCACGGGATTGTTCGGTTAATAAGCTTTCGAATTCTGAAAGTTCAGGCACTTTAAATTCGCCAGTGAAATTGATTGATCGTTGAGGAAGATAACCATGAAGAGATTTTCTTCTAGCATGTAGATATTCATATTCAGCCGAATTCTTCTCTAAAGTTAGGTATGGAAGGTTAGGAATGTCTTCGTCGGAAACACGGTCATTTAGCCAAAGTCGATCTCGCATGTGAATTATGGATGATAAATCCATTTTTTTAACCTGATGAGCAATGTTTTTACCTTCTGCAGCAGTGCCCATGGAATATCCCTTGATAGTTTTTGCTAAAATGACAGTGGGCCGGTCTATGGTTTCTTCTGCTCGTTTCAATGCAGCATAAATTTTAGAGGGATCGTGTCCGCCTCGGCGAAGAGCGAAAATTTCTTCATCACTCATATCTTCAACCAGAGCAGCTGTTTCTGGATATTTTCCAAAGAAATGTTCACGCACATAGGCGCCATCTTTAGATTTAAAATTTTGATAATCGCCATCAACAGTTTCTTCCATTAACTGAAGTAATTTCCCACTTTTATCTTTAGCAAGTAGGCGATCCCATTCTCCACCCCATATAACCTTAATTACATACCAACCGGCACCGCGGAATAATCCTTCAAGTTCTTGGATAATTTTACCGTTACCCATTACAGGCCCGTCGAGTCGTTGAAGATTGCAGTTAATTAGAAAGCAAAGATTGTTTAGTTTTTCGCGTGCAGCAAATGACAGAGCTCCTCGAGATTCAGGTTCATCCATTTCTCCATCACCAAGAAAGGCGTAGACTCTTTGTTTCGAAGTATTTTTTAGTCCGTTATTTTCCAGATAACGAAGGAATCTTGCCTGATAAATTGCAGAGATAGGTGCAAGACCCATTGAGACTGTTGGGAATTGCCAGTAATCAGGCATTAATTTTGGATGTGGATAAGAAGACAATCCATTTCCGTCTACTTCTTGTCTGAAATTATCAAGTTGCTCCTCAGTTAATCGACCTTCAACAAATGATCGTGCATAGATTCCAGGCGAGATGTGTCCTTGGTAATAAATTAAGTCTCCACTATCTTGTTCGTTAGGGGCTCGAAAAAAATGGTTAAATCCGACTTCGTAAAAAGTCGCTGCAGATTGATAAGATGCCATATGCCCTCCGAGTTCCATGTCTTTCTTGGAGGCTCTCAAGACCATCATTATGGCGTTCCAGCGAATTATAGATCGAATTCGGCGTTCAATGGTAATATCACCTGGATAGGGGTGTTCTTCCGACAGTGGAATTGTATTGCAATATTGGGTATGAATGCCCGTTGGTAGATCCACCCCGTTAGCCAAAGCTTCGTCAATGACTTGCTCCACAAGGAATTGGGCACGCTGAATACCTTCTGTTTTTATAACAGAATTAATCGCTTCTAGCCATTCCCTAGTCTCGGTAGGATCTATATCATTCATTGAGTAAAAACAATAAGTTGAATACTACTTTTTTAAAAAAGTACTTTATTTGAAATAAATTGGGGAGAGTGCGGTTTTATTTGCATAAACTCCTCCTAGATCGCCTCGTTTGACGATCATGTAGCTCCTCAGCAAAACACGCGAAGGAACTGATAGTCTAGTTGAACTAATTAGTCAAAAGACCTTTTTTGGTTTAGAGTTTATTTTTTGCTACGCATTTTGGTTTGCCAGCTATCAGGCTTTTCAGAAATATCGCTATTGTCTTGATAATGTTTCTGGAGTTTATCTAAACGATTCTTCATGCGTTTTTGCAGTTTAGCATGTTCCGATTTGCCATAAATATTGTTTAATTCGTCTGGATCATTCTTGAGGTCGTACATTTCCCATTCATCGCCAAACTGATAAAAGTGCATTAGTTTGTAGCGTTGAGTACGAATTCCATAATGTCTCGGTACCATATGTACGCTTGGGTATTCGTAGTAATGATAGTAAATGCCCTTTCGCCAGTCATTTGGGGATTGCCCTTTAAGTAACGGCACAAGTGATCGCCCTTGCATATCTCTTGGAATTGAGACGCCGGCCATATCCAGAAATGTTTCAGCATAGTCCAGATTTTGAATAAGATGCTTGTCACGACTTCCTGGTTTAGTCACGCCCGGCCATTTAACAATGAAAGGCATCATGAGTGATTCTTCGTACATCCAGCGTTTATCATACCAGCCATGGTCGCCTATATAGAAACCTTGGTCAGATGAATAGATCACTACAGTGTTATCATGGAGCTCCAATTCTTTGAGTGTATCCTGAAGTAGTCCAATACTTTCATCAACGCCTTTGACACAACGAAGATAATTTTTTGCATAACGTTGAAATTTCCAACGAACCAAATCCTTTCCCTTTAGTTTAGACTTGTGAAATGCTTCGTCTTTGGGGCCGTAGGATGCTCGCCACTTGGTCAACTGATCTTTACTCATGCGCTTCATGTTGAACCACGCAGAACGATCTTGACGTTTTTGAGAGGGCGCTTGATTGAATTCGGGTGTGAGATCGACAAAAAGATCATAGTTTAAGTCCATGTGACGGTCGATCTCCAGTTCTTGATGACGAGCAGGTGGAGCATTATCTTCCCATTTGTCGAAAAGTGTTGAAGGTTCGGGAATGGTTATATTGTCGTAAAGATTGAGGTGGCGTAATGCTGGCATCCAGTTGCGATGTGGAGCTTTATGCTGAACCATTAGCATAAACGGCTTGTTTTTATCCCGTTTATTTTTCAGCCAGTTAACTGCAAGATTTGTGACTACATCAGTGCAGTATCCATCTATGCGCCTCTTTCCATCGGCGAATATCATGTCTGGGTTATAGTATAATCCCTGACCTGGTAAAACGGCCCAATCATCAAATCCTTGTGGTTTGCCTTTTAAATGGCTCTTGCCATAGATTGCAGTTTGATAGCCGTTTTTACGTAGAATTTTCGGGAAAATCTGTTGGTTCCAATTAAACGAGTTGCCGTTATTCATGAACCCATTCTTGTGGCTATGTTTACCACTAAGAATTACTGCGCGACTTGGACCGCAGATAGAGTTGGAACAAAAGCTTTTTTCGAAAAGCATTCCTTCTTTTGCTAACTTGTCGATTACAGGAGTTGGGTTAACTGACTTGAGCCAACCGTTATAGGCGCCGATGGCGTGTGGTGCGTGATCATCAGTGAACACAAAAAGTATGTTGGGTCGATCTGATTTGGCTTGGACTGACGAGACCAATCCGACTAGTAATGTTAATAGGGCATTGAAACGTTTCATGATACCAATATCTGTGAAGAAACCTACCAGTTCGCAAGTGCTTGGCCAAGAGATCAGTGGATGACAACCATTTTCGTTTCTGTCATTTCTTCGATCGCATACTTTGGGCCTTCCTTGCCCATTCCACTGTCTTTAAGTCCTCCATATGGCATGGTTTCAGCGCGCCAAGCAGTTCCATAGTTAATATGAAGACTACCGCTTTCAACTTCGCGGGCGAACCTCATTGCCTTGTCAATATCTTGTGTAAAGATTGCTGCACTTAGCCCGAAACGGGTATTATTGGCTAAATGTATAGCATCTTCGATGTTTTCTGCCTTGGTTATACCAACGGCTGGTCCAAACAGTTCCTCACAGCTAATTCGCATATCGCTACTTACGTTGGATAGAACTGCTGGTTGAATTATTGCGTCTTTTCTTTCGCCTCCACAATGAAGCTTGGCTCCATTGAGCTGTGCTTGGCCGATCCACTCCTCAACACGACGTGCATCGCTTTCACGAATGAGTGGGCCGATGTCGGATTTGTCGTCAAGCTGATTTCCAGCGGTGAGTTGACTGACTTTGGTTGTGATTGCATCAAGTAGTTCATCATGAATGTTTGGCGTAGTCAGGATTCGTTGAGATGAAATGCATACTTGGCCAGCATTGGAGAAGCCGGAAACTGCAATAGCATTGGCGACCTTCTCTGGATCCGCATCGTCGAGTACAATAACTGGACTGTTTGATCCAAGCTCCATGGTTATACGTTTAAGTCCGGCTAATCTACAAATCTGTTCGCCTACTTCAGCGCTACCGGTGAAGCTGATTTTGCGAATACGAGAGTCCAGACATATTGCTTTGCCTAGCTCAGCTCCGGAACCGGTAACACAAGCGATAGCCTCCTCTGGCAGTCCTGCCTCAAGGAATAACTCTACCAGTTTTAAAGAAGAGAGAGGTGTATCCGACGCTGGTTTTAATAATATTGCGTTGCCTCCAGCGATCGCCGGGCCAAGCTTGTGAGCTACAAGGTTTAAAGGGAAATTAAATGGGGTGATTGCCGCGACAATGCCACATGGGACGCGCAGTGAGAATCCAATTTTACCTACGCCCCCCGGCGTAGAATCACGAGGTAGGGTTTCACCGTGCAGTCTACGTGCTTCATCGGCAGATAGATCAATAGTTTCTGCAGCCCGACTGGTTTCAATACGACTTTCTGCCAGAACCTTTCCTTCTTCGGAGCTGATTAGTTGGGAGATTTCCTCCTTTTGCTCTCGTATTAGATTTCCAGTCTTGCGGAGAATCTCGACACGTTTATATGATGGTAGTTGACGCATAGTTTCTGCGCCCTTAGCTAAACCGTCTATGGCGGCAGTGATTTCTGCTGGTGATGCGCTAGGTATTGTGTCGATGACAGAGCCGTCGAACGGGTTTAATACTTCGTTCTTTTTGTTAAGGTTTTGCCACTCACCATTTAGAAAAATTTTCATAGAAAGATTGTCATATTCTATCTTGGTTAAGTGCAATAAAAAAGCCCCCGATAATCAGGGGCTTATCGAAACTTTTAAATGCCGTGTTAAGCCGTAGCACCTTCGATTTCTTCATTGAGCAGTTCCCAGCCTCGATTGATTAGATCGTCACGATTCAGTTCTTCTTTTTCGATTTTTTCGAGTAGTGCTTTTTGTGCTGGATAATCTTTATTTTCAACACCAGCTTTACTTTGAAGCATGCGCCATGCCTTACGGCGTTCAACTGCGAACAATACCATTTGTCGACTTACTGTGAAGTATTTGAACTTCCCATCGACCTCTGCTTTGAAGTAAACACCAAAATCTGGGACGTATGCGATATGGTCTTCTTTGAATACATTACGATATGTGACATCTTGCTGTGTAATGCAAGTGAGCATATTGTCTATATGTATGAACTCACTCACACTACTTTCAGGGATTGCCTTGAGATGTTTACGGAAACGTGCCTCAGTAATCGCCCAGTGGGCGACGGTATAATTGTATTTTTCCCCTGTGGATTTGTATTTATGCTCCCACCAATCGCGTTTGACAGAGGGGTTGCCTTTAAGGTCAAGGCATTCCTGCTGTGTTTCGCCGGCGCGAGGGTTGTAAACGAATTCTGGCATGCCGCGGCTGTCACGGATAAGTCGTGCTTGGTCGTTAGACATGTGATCTGGAACACCGTGTTCAGGTTGGCAGGTTGTATAGCATTGGAAAAAAGCTGTGCCGCGGTATTCTAAACCCTCGAGCATTGCACGATAAGTTTTAGCACTATTTGCCATGGATACCTGT
Organism: Verrucomicrobiota bacterium; assembly: GCA_036166355.1. GTDB lineage: Bacteria > Verrucomicrobiota > Verrucomicrobiia > Limisphaerales > UBA1096 > UBA1096. The sequence continues at coordinate 7,329 of JAYZHR010000147.1, forward strand.
GCCACATAAGGTGAACCATGTCCGCTTATGAAGGCTTCGGATACGCTTTTCTTTTCGACTAGCTTTCCTTGAGAGGCTACACCGAACTGGTTCATGTCATAGCCGCCTAGCATGTTGGAACTATCGGAATTTTGTCCGCCGGTATTTGAGTAAACCTGTGTATCAAGCATTAGCATTAGCACATTTGGTTTGTTCTGAAGGACAACCTTAGAGACGTTTTGAAAGCCGATGTCGCCCATTGCGCCGTCACCTCCTATTGCCCAAACTTTTGGTAATTCACGAATTTCGTCGTCAGTCATTAATGTGTCATCTAGGTGAGTTAGACCGAAATACTCTTCGTGCGAACTAATATTAATCTCACGCGTTAATAGTGCATTGGCCAAACGTTCTGGAACAACTGACCGACGGGCGTGGTTAGCGATAGCAGCCTCGCTAATTAACCAACTTATTGTAGCGCCATCTTGAAAGAGTGAGTTCATCCAAGGATAAGGATGTGGATTAGAAGGGGGAGTTGATCCGTAAACGGTGTTACAGCCAGTGTGTGCGCCCATATACATTACGCTCATTCCATTGGGATGACGTCCATCAATCGCCTGTAAGTCGCGGTGATTAAAAGCGTCCTGCCTCAGTACAGCACATAGTGCATCGATAATTTCTTGATCAGTAATTTCTCCATGTTCAGCTAAGCGTTTGGCTGTGTCTTCGTCATTCTCTCCGCCTAAACCCATTATTGAGTGAGAAACAGACCATGTGAACCACTTGTATTCCTCTTCGTCACGGGTCTTAAGAGCCTCGAGTTTAGCAACACCATTATTCTCTAGTTCGGTTGCAGCTTCCCGAAGGCGAGAAGCTTTCTTATGGAAGATCGGTCGCATATAAGCTTCAGTAACAGAAGCACAGGCTCGTAGAACGCTCTTCTCGCCACAGCCAGCACATGCCCCGTCACCACTAACTAGAGCTTCGTAATTACGACGGACCATGAGATGATTGCGAAGTGCGGCTTCTCTGGAATTCTCAGGTGTGTCGTCATTGTATAATCCTAGGAATTTCTGGCTCGTGTCTGGCAATAGCCTACTGAACACTTGTGCGGTCGCCAGTTCAGCATTCAGTTCTGGGGTCTCACGGGTCATTCGAAGAGCGTCATGATCTCCGCAAACTTGAACGCATTCTCCGCATCCTTTACAAAGATCGCTTACAAAAATAGAAAATAATCCACCATTCCCTGGGTTTTTCTTTTCGACAGTACGAAAAATTGCAGTTACATCGTTATACGCCAGTGGAAGTTGATCGATTATGTTAGTAAATTCACTGCGAGCCTTTTCGGAAACTGTTGTTAGTTGATTTACCTCAGTACGTAGTATGTTTTTGAAGGGTTCCTTATTTTTGTTGGCAACATTGTCAACCATCTGTGATCTACAACGTTCTTCAAGCCCTTGTACTTCGTTGAGTAGTGCTTTTTGTTGGTCAGCATCGGTCACGTAGTTGCGGATGGCCGTTACCAAGACTGTACTGACATCTTGTGCAGTATTTGGCAGTGCGGTATCTGGGCAGGCTGTAATACACTCCATGCATTGAGTGCAGTTTTCTGCGATGTAAACGGGAGTCTCGCGTCTAGCTACATATTTGCTCTGTGTTGCCCCGCTGGCAGCACCCATAAGACCAAGACTAGAAAGTGCGCCAGCTGGTTGGTGGTAGCCTAGGTCGTTACGAAATTCGGAATCAAACTTATTTAAGGTTTGGAATGGGGCTCGTACTTGGCCATCCGGCATAGCGCAGCTTGGACATCCACTGCTTTCACAGCCAGATGTAGGTGACATTTCAATAGCGGAGGCATTTACTGGCGATAACAGTGGATTTCGCATGCTGGAAGTGTCTTCATCTTCTAGTTCTCCAATGTTGATTTGTTGAACCCGCTCGAAGCCCCCAATCATGACTTTCATGTTCGATTCCACTACTGCTTCACCAAAGCGCCCGAATTTTTTCTCATACTGTTTATGGACAATCTCGTGATATTGCTCATCACTAATTCCGTGATCCTTTAGAAAGCTGGATACTTTAAAAAACGCTCCTAGGAAGGAATTTCCCTGCATACGCAGTTGTAGATCTTCACGGTTTGTTGCTTCACGAGCGACGTCAAAACCAGGGAGTATGAATATACGAATATTATTGTCCTTAACATACTGGCGATGCTTTTCTGGTATACGTTTCCAAGCTTCTTCTGGAGAGTCGCTCGATTCCCAGACAAGACAGCCGCCTTTATTGATACCCTCGAGTGGATTAGTATGAGTAAATGCTTTTGGGTCGCAGCATAGCACAACATCCACATGATTTAGTTCGCAGTTTACTTGAATACGTTCTGGTGCCACGGTGAGGTAATAATTTGTTGGAGCACCTTTTTTTTCTGAACCATATTTTGGGTTGGCCATTATGAAGAGTTTATCTTCGAGTTGGCCAATATCGTCATAGGTTGGGTTGCGCTCGGAGATAATCTGGCCAAAATTGCCAATGATCTCACCTAGGTTTTTGCCGGTTGTAATCATACCCCAGCCACCGATTGAGTGAAATCTTACTGCGATTGCTCCATCGGGGAGTAGGGAAGGGGTGTCCTTAGAGATGACTGCGTAAGGATGATCTATTCCTAGTGTGAAGTAAGTTTCGCCGTCATCAGGGCCTTTGCCGTCTGTACGCTTGGTCTGGCCGATGGCAAATTCGTAGGCACCGATGCTGTGTTCAGGGCGAAAGTCCCGAGAACCGATTCCGTAACTACCTCGGAAAATCCTTGGAGTTTCTTCCGGTGTAATGTTTGGCAGATCTCCTCCGAATTTTGCCGCTTCTTGTCCTTTTCCAAGTGCAGTGCGAATATCACGGGTCATAGGATTATCACCAGCCATACCTTCATCGGTGCGTTCTAAGATAATGATATTCTTTTTGCCTTTTAGGGCATTAATTATTGCTGCCTCAGGAAAAGGGCGGATAACGTTGATGTGAATAGAGCCGACCTTGGCATTACGCTGTTCACGAAGATAGTCGCAGGCAGCCTCAATATTTTCAGCAGCGCAACCTAGAGAGATAAAAACGGTATCTGCATCATCGGTTTTGTATTCATGAATGAGTCCGTAACGTCGACCTGTAAGTTGGGCAAATTCTTCACTACATTGTTCTATGAATCCAAGAATATGCTCATTAAAATTATTCCGTCGAGCTACCACGCCGTTCATGTGATGTTCCTGATTTTGAACTGGACCAAGAAGAACCGGATTTCTGAGGTCCATCATTTCCGGTACGCGGCGTCGAGTTGGTCCAAATAGTTCACGCTGAGCTTCTGTTGGGCAGTCAATTGTATCATTCGGAGCGCCAAGAAACTCGCGTAGTAATTCTGATTCAGGTGAGCGATATGTACGCTCAGAATGTGTAGTCAACATTCCGTCCTGAATATTCATGCCAGGGTTCAATGAAAGCTCATTAACTTTCCTGAGAATAATAGCTGCGTCTGCAGCATGTTGAGCATCACGCGCCATCATCATTGTCCAGCCTGTATCAAGAGCTGCATAAAAGTCGTCGTGTGCACAATGAACATTTAGAGCATGCTTTGTTAGCGCGCGCGCTCCAACTTCTAAAACCATTGTAGATAGCTTGCCTGGAGCATGATAGTACTGCTCCATTGCATAGGCTAACCCTTGCCCAGAAGTAAAATTGACTGTTCGCTTTCCGGTTACAGCGTAGGCTGTAGCGCCACCCTGAGCTGCGTGTTCACCTTCACACTCGATCGCTATTTTTGAATTACCCCATACGTCAAGTTCACCCATGGCAAAAGCTTCTTGATATAGCTCTCCACCTTCGGTTGAGGGGGTAATGGGATAAAAAACACCACCTTCAGTAATTCGTGTTTCAACTGAACGAGCGACAAGTTGATTTCCGTTAACTGTGACTGGTATGCCGGGGTATTTCGGCTTCGAATCAGATTGCTTCGACATGAGTTCCTCCGTTTGCGTGGACTGTAAAAACAATCAAAACCCCTTTCGGCATTATACCGGGGGTTTTTTACATCCTACGCGGGCTGGAAGCTAACAATTCGATTTTTTTCAAGCAACTCATTTCATGGCTTACTTTTAAGCTTAATTCGGAATAAATTAATCAATTTAATTAATTATTGAATTATTTTTAAGTAAGGAAGCTTATCAGTTTTCTGCTAAGTCTTTCATTTTGGCTAAGCCTTCCAATGCGACTTCTTTTGGGTTTTTTTTCCATAAATCTTCCCGAAATAATTCTAAGGAAATCCAGCCTTCATAACCAATTTTTTGAAGTAAAATGAGATATTTTTTCAGATTAAAACAGCCATCACCTGGCATAACCCGATGTTGGTCATGTTGTTGATTTCGAGGCGGTTTGTTTACCGTATCCATGAAATGAGCTATTGCGACTTGGTGTCCCTTAAGCTTGGTAATTGAGTCTAAAGAGCCATTTCCGCGATGAATATGAAATGGATCTAGAATAGTTGTTGCCTTTGGGTGTCCTGATTTTTCCATCACTTCGAGAGCTGCATCGATAGTGTTTATTTGTTCTACAAAGCCTAAAAACTCAATTGAAGGCAGGACATTTATTGATTCACCTAACTCAATTAATTCACGGTATCGTTTAGCACCTAGAGACATATCGGCTTTATGAGAAGGAGGGCCAGCTATGATGTGAGAAGCCTTAATTGAAGCAGCTTGGTGCATTCGCCTTTTACATTCCTCGAGTACTTTCGGCCAAGCAATAGAATTGGCATCAAACCATTTATCTAGATAAATGGTAGTTGGGACAGAAAGTCCGTAATCACAAAGGGCCTTGTGAAGAGTTGATAGTGAACCTCCTTTTTGTAGAAATTCGTCAATGTCTTCATGCCATAATTCAATACCCTCAAACCCAGCCAACGAGGCAACTCGGATCTTCTCCATTATTGGGGTAGTACGGATTGTGCTTCCATTAAGACTGTAGCGAAAAGCTCCCATACATGCTGCTTAATTGATTCCTGCAGTGCTGCGAATAATCTCATCAAGTGAGATCGAGGGTCGAAAACCTGTGAATCTTTCAAGTTTATTAATCATTGGCTTACGGCGTTGCATGTCTTCGAATCCAGTATCGTAAGCTATTTCATAAGGTACAATTTCAATTTCAGATTTGGAGTCTGTGATTGCTATAATGCGATTCGCTAATTCTAGTATACTTATTTCCTCGGTGGATCCTATATTAAACACATTACCTGGAGCGGAAGGGCATTTGGCTAATCGAATCAGTGCTTCAATAGTATCATTAACGTGGCAGAAACAGCGTGACTGTTGTCCGTCACCAAATACACGAATTGGTTTGTTAGTCTTTGACGCTTGGATAAAACGAGGCAGAACCATTCCGTAGCGTCCAGTCTGTCTAGGGCCGACGGTATTAAAAAGTCTTGCTATGGTGACTGGTAATTGACGTTCATTAAAAAAAGCCAAGCCAAGAAATTCATCCATTAGCTTCGAGCATGCATAACTCCATCTTCCGAGTGTTGGCGGTCCGATTAGAAGATCGTCCTCTTCACTAAATGATTCACGGGTGCTTTTTCCATATACTTCTGAGCTTGAAGCTAGAAGTACAGGTGTACGATTTTGAGCTGCTGCTTCCAATATTACCTCTGTGGATTTCAGGTTGGTTTCGATTGTTCTGATGGGAGATTGTACAACAAGGTCAACTCCAACGGCTGCCGCGAGGTGGTATACATATTTTGATTTGGCTACGATTTGATCAAGCTCTTTACAAGAGATTACATCGCTTTCAATAATTCTTAGATTCGATTTACTTAATGTTTTTGGGATATTATTTAGAGATCCGGTTGAGAAATCATCGATAACTACAATCTTCTCCCCGGCGTTGAGAAGTCTTTCAACAATGTGTGATCCTATGAATCCGGCACCTCCGGTGATAAGAGTATGTTGATCTTCAGCCACACCGCTTGGTGTCATTCATCTGCCATGCTGTCAAGCGATAGTCGCGTTAGCTCGACAAGTTGGCTTTATCTGACGCATATTTGCTGTGCTTTGATGGGTATGTTTTTTTAGTCCAAGTGAGAATTCTCATTGCTATAACAGGAGCCAGTGGAATGCTGTATGCTCAGCGTCTGCTTGATAAATTAGGCGAATCTGAGCATGAAATACATGTTGTACTGAGTGCTTATGCGCAGACTGTGATTCAACAAGAATTGTCGAGTGGGCTTAATATGGATGATAGAGTTGAGGTGCATAGTATAAAAAGTATGAACGTTCCATTTGCTAGTGGTTCTAATGCGTTTGAGGCTATGGCGGTGATTCCTTGTACCATGGGAACATTAGGAAGAATTGCCCATGGATATAGTGACAATGTTCTGTTACGAGCTGCTGATGTAATGCTCAAAGAGAATAGAAAACTTATCTTGGTTCCTCGCGAAACACCTTTTAATTTGGTTCATCTTAAAAACATGGAATTGTTGTTGCAGTCTGGTGCGACAATTCTCCCTGCAAACCCGCATTTTTATGCAAATCCAAAATCTATAGAGGAAGTTGCAGATACTGTAGTTGCGAGGGTTCTTGATCACCTTGGAGTTGCTAATGATACCTCGCCGCGTTGGCAGGAGGAGGAATGAGTGGAGTAGATATAATTAATAAGCCCAAGCTTAAAAAGAGTGGCTTTTTTGGGTTGCTCCTAAGGTGGGGGCAGTTCGTTAAATTTTCGCATACTATTTTTGCAATGCCGTTCGCTTTGGCATCGATGATGGTTGCTTCACGGGAACACTTTCAGTTTCTTGAGGATGCGAAGGCAGATTTACCAGCGCCTGCGGTTCAGTATGGTTTTCCAGGGTTAAAATTGTTCATTCTTATTATCCTATGCATGGTATGTGCTCGTACCGCTGCTATGGCATTCAATCGAATTGTTGATCGTGATTATGATGCGAAGAACCCACGAACTGCTAATAGACATCTACCTACAGGTGAAATCAGTCTTTTCAGTGCATGGTTGTTTTTTAGCTTAAGTGCAGCAGGTTTCTTGGTTTCAGCAGGTTTTATTAATAATGCCTGTCTTTTCCTTAGTCCTGTGGCTTTGTTTTTCATATGCTTTTATTCGTTAACCAAGCGTTTTACAGACTATACGCACGTTTGGTTGGGGGTTGCTCTTGCCTTGGCTCCAATTGGAGCATGGATTGCTGTTAAGGGAGGTACAACTGCAGAGTTGTTTCATCTATGGCCACTAAGTCAAAGTCTATTGCCACCATTGATTTTGGGAGTTGCTGTAGTGTTCTGGTTAATTGGTTTTGATATAATTTACGCAATACAGGATTTTGAATTCGATAAGCAGAATGGGTTACGCTCGTTGGTTACTGCTTGGGGGCCTAAGAATGCGCTTACTGCATCGTTCTTATCTCATATGATAATGTTAGCTTTGATTTTGCTTTTTGGAATTATGCTCAAAATGCGTGTTGCATTCTTGATCGGCTGGTTAATTATTCTTTTTTGTTTGTTGTTTGAGCATTGGATAGCGCGTAAGCGGAGTTTGAAGTGGGTAAACACTGCATTCTTTAAACTTAATGCACTCATTAGTTCGGTTTTCTTTTTTGTAGTGGCTACTGAGGTATTGTTTCCATTTTTTCGTCGAATCCAATGAATACTTTTATTCCAGAGCCCTATGCCGGTATTCGTGAAAAGTTGATTTCAGGTCAAAGACTTTGTGATTCTGAGGCGTTACATTTATTCAAGGATTGTGATCTAAATATACTGGGTCAACTAGCGGATGAAATTAATCGTCGCAAGAATAATGATCATGCCAGTTACATACTGAATCGGTATTTAAATTATTCTAACTATTGTATTTTGAGTTGCCAATTTTGTGCATTCTCAAGAAAAAAGCGCGATGCTAATGGGTTTCAGTTAGCTATTCCTGAAATGGTAGAAAAAGCAAGGGAAGCTTTGTCCATTGGTATAACAGAGTTGCATATTGTTGGCGGGTTACACCCAACGCTGCCGTACGGTTATTACAAGGATATGATTAGCGAATTAAAACAAGTTGATGATCGACTGCAGCTGAAATGTTTTACCGCGGTTGAAATCTTACATCTAGCTCGGCTGGCAAAGAAAACAATGCCGGAAGTGTTACAGGAATTTAAATCACTTGGATTAGATTCGTTAACCGGAGGAGGCGCGGAGATTTTTAGGCAAGAGGTGCGCGATCGAATAGCTCGAGGGAAGGAGACGGCCGATGAGTATCTCGATGTTCATCGGACTTGGCATCAACTTGGAGGATACAGTACCTGTACAATGTTATTTGGTCATCTCGAAACGCTCGAAGACCGTATTGATCATATGAAGCAATTGAGACAGTTGCAGGATGAAACCAATGGTTTTACTGGTTTTATTCCGCTACCTTATCAACCTGATAACAATGAAATTCCTGTTAAGCATCCTCCCACAGGATCTGATATGCTTCGTACCCTTGCGATAGCGCGGTTATATCTCGATAATTTTGATCATATCACAGCTTATTGGGTAGGTATGGGGATGAAGTTGGCAGAGGTTGCTCTTAACTACGGTGCTGACGATGTTCATGGTACAATAATTGAAGAGAAGATTTTTCATATGGCGGGTGCAGATAGTCCTCAGGTGCAGACCGAGACAAAGATGATCACAGCAATTCGTGAGGCAGGGCGTATTCCCGTACAGCGTGATACTTTTTATAGACCTGTACGAAAATGGAAAGAAGAGGCCATATCCTTGGTTTGAATATGTGCGATTGGAAAGTAATTGCATGACAAAGAGAATAGGATCGGTTCCATATTTAAATTCTGCTCCACTTACTTTTGGATTAGAGGATGAAACCGAATTTTTGCCACCTAATCAATTAGCGAGAAGATTGCGATCTGGAGATTTCGATGCCGGTCTTGTCAGTCTAACTGAGGTGCTTCATCATGATTTATATAACGTTTTAGATGGAGTGGCAGTGGCCAGCGATGGTCCTGTTAAAAGTGTTTTTCTTGCACATAAAAAACCTCTAGATCAAATTGATATTATTCACGGTGATGTAGCTTCTTTATCGAGCATTAACTTGTTGAAAGTTATTCTTGATCATTATGGTCTGGTTCCTCGGATTGAGCCGTTCGATGACTACGATTGTGCAGGAGAGCAAGATGCTGTTTTATTGATTGGGAACCCTGGAATAGACTTTTTAAGAGAATCTCATGAACATCAGATACTTGATCTTGGTCAAGCTTGGAAGGATATAACTGGTTTGCCTTTTGTTTATGCGGTTTGGGCTGTTCGACGAGATAAAGGTATAGGGGATCTTTACCGGAGACTATTTCATGCTAAAGTCGAAGGCCAAGTGCATCTCGAAGATATTATTGCTAATCATAAAGATTTTGATTTTGAGTTGCGTGATTCTTACTTGAGGCAGAACATCCGATTTGAATTAGGCGAGCTTGAAAAGGATGGCATTATGGAATTCGTTCTACGTCTTCGTAAAGTTGTAGGTGAGCCAGTTTTTGTTCCCAATTATGTTTCCGTCATCTAAAATAAGAATCTTATTAATCGCTTATTAAATTAAAAAACAGCTTGGGAGATATGTTTCGTTTGATAGGTTTTTGCCTGTAATTGAAAGAATTTCTATTTTGATTAATACACCATCCAGTCAGAGAGGATTCCTTGGAGGTTTTTTTAAGGCCAAGTTATTTAGAGATTTCTCTAGAACTATGCTGTGGCAGTTGCTGGGTAAGTTGTTCCAGATTGTCGGCATGGTGTATGCAACTCGTTGCCTAGGTCCAGACAATATTGGTGTTTCGCGGACTGTTATCACTCTTGCGATGACTCTACAGCTGTGTCTTGCATTTGGTCTTGATGCTGTGGCAGTGAGGTATGTAGCTAAAGGATCAGCTAAGGCTGGTGATCTTGCCCCAGCAATTTTTACTTTTCGATTTGTGATTGGTTTTATAGCGGCAGTGCTATGGGTATTTGCTGTTTTGTTCAGCGGCCTACAGGAAGGGGAAAAGTGGACATGGTTGGCGGGGGCGTTGTTTTTACTTGTATGTTGTATGGATTATAGCTGGATATTTCAAGCTACTGAACAAATGCCCAGAGCCTCTCGCTATCAATTAGTTTCATCGATTATGGCTAGTCTTTGGTTTGTTTTGTTTTTTCATAAAGACCAATCAATTGGCAGTGATCTCTATGTGTTATTGGCAGTTAATGCGGTTGTAGTAGGTGTGGTTTGGTGGAGGGTATCCGATGAGCTTGGTTTTCATTGTTTTAGTTTTTCGCGTTTGTCTGGTGCAAAAAAAATGTTTTTAGAGGCGTGGTTGATTTGGCTATTTAATCTTTGTTATTAACTGTTTGCGAATATTGCCCAGATCATGACTTATTTTATTCTTGGTAAGGAGTCCAGTGGTTTATTTGGTTCAGCCCAATATCTCGTTCTTGCTCTACAAATGTTTCTTCATTATTTCGGAATATTAATGGCACCTAGACTCATGGTATGGCGAAAGGTAGACGTCGTTGTATTTAGAAGGCGTGTACTGATGATTGCAGGTATAGCTATTTTTTTTGGAATGTTGATATTCGGGATTTTGAGATTGATAGTGGATTGGTTTTATCCGCTGCTTTTTGGAGAGGAATTTGCAAGTGCCTCTAATATTTTGCCTTGGCTAGTACTTGGAAAGTTTTTTGCGGTTGGTACAGCAATGTTTACTTGGGGGCTTTGGGCAGAACACCGTGACAAATTGCCAGTGCTATGCTGTTTGCCATGTTGTTTTGTTTCTGGTGGGCTTTATTTTATTTTATTGCATGAATTTGGAAATTTAGCGTCAGCTTGGATTACTTTAGGTGCTGAAACTGCATTGCTTTTAACATCTGGTATTGCTTTCATTTATGTTATGCGACAGTCCAAAAGTTAAGCCTGATTAATTTATTCTATAATTCTTGCTCGATAAAAGCATTGAGGTAATAAGATTTTACGATCATCACGAAATTGTGCTGAACTGTTATTCATTTCAAGGCTGCCGATTCTAGTCCAATTTTTAAGGTCTGTTGATGCTTCAATATCGTACTTTGCGCCTGCTGTTCCTACTAGTTCAAAGCTCATTTGGCTTTTAAATTGAATTTTAGTGATTTCTGGTACGGATTCTAATTTTTCAAGCAGATTAATCACTTCAATTTGACGGTTGGCTATTGCAATCATTTTTGGGGTTCTGCCTGAATAGTCAATTGCTCGAATATCAGCGCCTGAACCGATAAGTTGTTGAACTGAATCCAAATTGCCCCCAAAAGCAGCATAATGGAGAGGGGTCCAATTTCGTGGGGGTAAATGCCAATCGTCCCTTTGTGAAACATTAGCTCCTTCATTGATCAGTTTTTCTAATGTAGTAATTTCACCTGAAAATGCTGCATGATGCAAAGTTGATTTTGTGCCAATCTTTGCACCTTCTGATTCCAGTAGAATTACTGCTTTATCCCAAAGATTATCCTTTGCATAGTCGAGTGGTGTTCGTCCCCCAGAGTCTTCTGCGTTAATATCGAAATTCATATTAAGTAATTCCACAATGAGATTGTCCATTCCACTCGAAGCTGCTGCGTGTAATAAGGTGTTGCCAGGTTTAGTGATTATATTGATATCTGCTCCATTTTCGCGCAAAAGCCTCGTTGTTGTATTAAACTTCCCAACTACGGAGGCGAAAAGCGGAGTCCAACCCAAATCTGTTCGGTGATTCACATTTGCATTACGAGTTAGTAAGGCGGCAACAGCAGATGTTCTTCCGCGAGCTGCAGCTGCACTTAATGGGGTCGCTCCCCAAATTGTTTCAGCTTCTATATTGCCTCCATTTTTAAGGAGGTTTATGAGTATTGCTGTATAATCTTCCAGAGCTGCATAGTGCATTGGAGTTTGATTAAATATATCTGATATATTGGGATTAGCCTCAGCTGCGAGTAAGGCAGTTACGATTTTCTGTAAATTGTGTTGAGCTGCTAGATGTAAGGGGGTTTGGTCAAGATTTCCTAGTGCATTTGATTCGGCATTATTTTCAAGAAGTAATTTTACTGAATGATACTGATTGTTACGAGTTGCCCAGTGTAAGGGGGTCCAGTTTAGATTATTTTTAGTATCTATTTTACTTTTGTTATCGATCAATAACTCCATTATTTGGATATGGCCGTTCCAAGATGCATGGTGAAGTGGGATATTTCCAAGTGTGTCAGTGTAATTAACAGCTTTAGGATCACTTAATAAAAGCTCTTCTAACCGCTCAATATCACCTGATGTTGCTAGCGCCCATATGTTGTCCGAATCCTCCTGTGCGTGACTAATAGATATAGTCAATAAGAGTGAGGTTAAAAAAAAAGTCTTTTGAAAATAACCTCTCATGTTAGGAGGTATTTTGACGGAGTAATGAGGCGGACGCGAGTATCGATTTGAGTATTATTTAAAAACGAGTTGACTCGATTTTGCCGGAGCGTAAGCTTAACGCACAGCCTTTCCGAGTGGAAAGGTAGCAGGGTTGGGCTAATTCCGTATGCAGCCTTTCCCTGTTTTTTTTTGGATATCTCCGATCAATGTAAAGAGATTTGAAGGAATAAGAAAGATTGCTTCAGATTGTGGTTTCATTAGAAGAAAACAAACGTTTTGGAGGAATTGCCAGACTTTATGGCCAAGCTGGTTTGCTATCCCTTAATAAAGCAAGAGTTTGTGTGGTTGGTGTAGGGGGTGTGGGTTCTTGGGTTGTGGAGGCGTTGGCTCGTTCCGGAGTTGGTGCATTGACTTTGGTGGATCTTGATGAAGTCTGTGTTACAAATGTAAATCGGCAATTGCCAGCACTTGATGGCGGTTTTGGTAAATTTAAGGTGGAGGAATTGAAAACTCGAGTGCATTGCATTTTTCCGAGTTGTGTAGTTGATGCGAGGGTTGAGTTTTTTAATGAAAAGAATTGCAAAGAAATCCTGGATGAAGGTTTTGATTTTGTTGTCGATGCAATTGATAATGTTAGAAATAAAGTTCTATTAATCTCGGAATGCCGTTATCGAAGTATTCCGGTTATTACTAGTGGTGCCGCAGGTGGACGATTGGATGGGACAAAAGTACAAGTGATGGATCTGTCCAGAACAGTTCAGGACCCACTGTTATCCAAGGTACGATCTTGTTTGCGAAAAGAACATGGATTTCCGCGAGCTGGTAAAAAGATGAATGTAAAATCCGTATTTTCACCTGAGTCTCCAGTATATCCAAAAAATGATGGCACAGTATGCAGTAGTCGTATCGAGGCTAAGCAGCAAGAAACTTCGATGAAACTGAACTGTGAATGGGGATTTGGATCTGCTTCATTTGTGACAGGTGCTTTTGGGCTAGCTGCAGCGGGTGAGATTATAAGTCAGTTGACAAGTCGCTTAGCTGATTAGCTTTGTGATTTATCTGCCTGAAAAATACTGCTAGAATCAGTTCAATGAGCGAGAACGTGGTAGCTATTGAAATTAGAGGGATTCTTCCTGCTAATAGTGGTAGTGCCGTATTCATTGGAAATGATGAAAAAGTTTTTGTTATTCAGGTAGAGCATAATATGGGGGCTGTAATAGGAATGTTTCTTAATGAAACTGCTAAAGAAAGGCCTTTGACACATGATTTGTTTGGTTATGTATTTGATGGGTTTGGGATTAGTTTGCTTCGCGTAGTGATTACCGAAATGAAAAATTCTACTTATTACGCCAGGCTTATATTGCAACAGGATAATGAGTTAGGGAGAAAGATTGTGGAGGTAGATGCACGTCCAAGTGACTGCCTTGCGATGGCTGCACAGCATAAGTCGCCAATATTTGTTGCATCGAAGCTTTTTGAAGATGTGGAGGACATGAGTGAAGTTTTGGCCAGAATTCAGGATTCTGGTGATCCTGATGTTGTTTAATTAAATGTTATTCTTATTTTAATGCCTTCTGAAACAAAGTTTCCAACTGAACCGGTTTGTCTTGTATTTGGGGACGAAGATTTTCTAGTTCGTGATCGAGCAAAGCAGATTTACAAATACTGGTGCTCGCATGCTGAGGGAATGGATCATGAGGTGATAGATGGATCAGTGCGAAACTCTGAAGAAGCTATTGGGGTATTGTCTAAGCTTGATGAGGCGTTGCAGACACTTCCATTTTTTGGAGGTAATAAAGTTGTTTGGTTAAGAGGTGTAAATTTTTTGGGAGACGATCGCACAGCATCAAGTTTAACAGTAAAAGACAGACTGACTGAGCTAGCTAAATCTTGGGAAGCCTTTGATTGGCAAGGTGTTCAATTATTAATTAGTGCTAATAAGGTAGATAAGCGTAAGAGCTTTTTTAAAACGCTTAAAAGTTTTGCCTCGATAGAGGATAAATCTTTCAGTGATAAAGAGCGTGGTGGCAGGGCTGCCATGGTGGTGCGGCAGCGTTTATCGGAACTCGGTAAGAAAATTTCGCCGCATGTGGCGGATGAGTTGGTTTTGTTTGCTGGCACTAATCTTCAGCAATTATATATCGAGTCGGATAAGCTGGCCTTGTATATTGGCGAGCGTGATGAGGTGGTGCGGCAGGATGTATATGAGATTTCGACTCGTACAAAGCAGTCTAAAGCATTTGCGTTAGCTGATGCTTTAGGTGAAAGAAATTTGCCAAAGCTGTTACGTGTGCTTGATGAGGAACTTTGGGAAGTGAAACTTGATAATAAGAAAAGTCCCATTGCTTTGCTTTACGGTTTGATTTCAAAAGTGCGAACGATGATCTTTTTGAGGGAAATGATTCGAATGAAATGGATTAGTCCAAGTAACGGATATCCTCAATTTAAAGCACAATTAGAGGCTATAGCTGATGATCTTCTGCCAGAAGATCGAAAGTTTAATCCTAAATTAATGCATCCCTACATGCTGTTTAATGCACTTGGACATGCCAGGCGATATTCAGAAATAGAGCTTACTAGAGCTATGGATATTTTACTGCAATGTAATCGTCAATTGGTTTCTTCAAGCACTGAGAATACACTTGTGCTGCAGCAAGCGCTTGTGCAAATCGTTAGCAAGTCATCTTGATTTTGAATTAATCAACTTAATGCATTGAAGTGTTTTTTGATCTCGAATGAATATTTGGCCATTCGAATAAGCAGGAAAACTCCAAGATTTCCCACAAGCTTGCATGCGTCCGATCTCTTCATATTTTTTTGGATCTGGATTAATCAATATCAGTTCTCCAAATGAGCCAAGGACAAGTAATTTTTTCCCATCAGTTAATGTTGAAGCATAAAAACTGCCAAAATTTCTTTCTTCCCAATTCAGTTTTCCATTGATTATATCGACACATATGAATCGATCTTTTTCAGCGAAACCGTAAAGATAATCTCCGATAATTACTGGTGTTGAAAGGTTGATTTTGAGTTTTTGGTTTTTCCATTTAGGTATTGCTTTCCCATTTTTTCCTATGCCACTCATGCAGATCATTCCTTCTGAGTGAGAGGCAGTGATAATATTGTTACCTCTAATGACCGGAGTGAGCACGTTACGATAAGCGCGAGTTGGTACAGGTTCGTTCCAAAGCATATTTCCATCAATTGAATTTATGCCTATTAAACGTTCAGTAGTTAGAGTGATAAATTGTTTTTTACCAGCGATTTTAGCCATTATAGGGCTGGCATAGCTTGCGAGGTCGTTTTGTGATTTCCAAATTACTTCCCCATTATACTTATTAAAACATACTACCCCGGCGCCATCTTCACTTCCTACTTGGCAAATCAGATATTCACCATCTACTAGTGGCGTACCACTGTATCCTCTTCTAGATGCAGCTCCTACGTTTTGCGCCTTGTTTATAATCCATTTTACATTGAAGTCTTTTTGATAGTCTGTATCCCAAATTCTAGATCCATCTTTCACTCTTAAACAGGTAAGTTTTCCGCGGCAGGTTTGTACGTAGATTCGTTCTCTGTCAAATAATGGAGTGCAACGTGGGCCAGCTCCAAATCCATCATTGGGATAAGTTTGTCCATAGGCAGTTTTCCAGAGTTCTTTTCCGGTCTTCTTATCGAGCATTCGAAGAACCTCGGAGTCTCCTTGTTCCTCTGATATGGCAAGAAAGTTATCCTGTATAACTACAGCGGAATGGCCTGGGCCAACGTCGATTTTCCATAATATATCTGGGCTATCTGTAAGCGTATTCGGTAAAAAATCGTCTTTATTGACATAGGCATCAGAACTCGGTCCACGCCATTTTGGCCAATCACCTGCCTGTGCAATTTCAATGCACAAATCCAAAGCAGCAAAGATAGTCAGCGCAATATATTTGTATTGGAATGAATAAGAGATCATCGTGTGTATCGGTGTGGTTAAATTAACAGGGGGGCAGAGCTTCGCAATGCTTTTCCTTTTGCCTTGTGTGAGAGGCTTGAAGAGAGCATCATCCCTTTAACCGACCGGAAGATGTTACCAAGGAGACATCAACCACTGAAATCGCTTGGAGTAATGCTATGTTTAGCGTTGTTGCTTGGCTTGGCTTGTAATGGGTGGTGCGAATATAAATCGAAGGAGTATCCTACATTTATTTCATGGAAATCCGCATGTGATAAACTTCCATCTAATCGTGCTCTGCTTGGTCAATTAGCAGGAACAAAGTTGCCTACCGCGTTACCTGAATTTGAACCTGTAGCTGAGGCTTTAAATGCAGCTTTCAATGTGTTTAAAACCGGGACAATGAGTAGTGATATTAACTGGGTTGGAGGAAAGCCAAATGATTCTGAGTTCTTTAATACTAAGAGAGCTTATTTCTTGAGGCCTCCAATTCCATTTCAACCATTTGCCCAGAAGTTGACTGTACCGGCTGGTAGTGAAGTTATATTTCATGGTGATTTTCATGGTGATATTCATTCGTTTATTGCGATGCTGGATTCACTTAATAAATCAGGGACTTTGGATGGTTTTCGTTTGGTAAAGCCGAATACTTATATGGTTTTTTTGGGTGACTATACCGACAGAGGTAACTTTGGGATTGAGGTGCTTTACACACTGCTTCGTTTAAAACTCGAAAACCCTGAAAAGGTATTTATGTCCCGAGGAAATCATGAAGATATTCAGATGATTGCTTCTTATGGTTTTTTAGCTGAATGCCAAAAAAAATATGCACAACAATTCAATCCAGGGTTAATCGGTCGGCTCTACGATTTTTTCCCTGTGGTTATTTATGTTGGGAGTGGTGTGGATTTTATTCAATGTAATCATGGTGGAATGGAGCCTGGTTATCTTCCAGGCCGTTTGCTTGATGCCAAGTCGAGTATTGCATTTCAATTACTTGGTGAAATGAAAGGAGGGGAGTTCTTAGCAAAGCATCCAAGTTTGATGAATGTGGCTGATCCTAGGATGAAGTCTTATCTTACAGAAAACATTCGCAACTATATTCCAATTGCACCAATGCAGCCAGTTATCAATGGGTTTATGTGGAATGATTTTACCATATTTACTGAAGAGCCTGGTGTCAGCTATATGAGTGGTCGTGGATTTGTTTTTGGTAAGTCTGGTACAAGGATTGTGCTTGATGCCTCGGCTGGGGAAAAATCCAAGGTGCGCGGGGTGTTTCGTGCTCATCAACATTCTTCTGCGGTTAATCCAATGATGCGACGATTGTTGGCTGGTAATGGTGTTTTTCGGCATTGGCATGAAAGTGATAGTCTTGATAAGGCTAATGTTTCAACTGCTGTGTTACATGCCGAATGTAAATTGGAGCATAGCAATAATCGTAAATTAAAGGATGGGTTTGTTTGGACATTTAATGTGGCACCTGACAGTTATTATGGTGTGGGAAACACTTATAAGTTTGATACTTACGGAGTTTTGACGACAGCAGATAAGTTTGTGAATTGGAATCTTCGTGTTGTTAATCAGGCGGTATCAATTTTAGATAAATTGCCAGTTGGAAGATGACTGAATTGCGTTTCCAGTTTGAAGTGTTTGAGGGGCCATTGGATTTGCTTCTCCACTTGGTACGCAAGGAAGAGGTCGATATTTATGAGGTCGACATGGTTCGAGTTGCTGATCAATTTTGTGAATATGTAGCATTAATGAAGCAATTTGATTTGCATGTGGCTGGTGAGTTTATAGTTATGGCTTCTACACTCATGTATATCAAAAGTAAGGAGCTATTACCTGTTGATCAGCAGGTTGTGGTAGAAGACGAAGATGAAGATGAAGATCCTAGATGGGATTTAATTCGGCAATTGGTAGAGTACCGAAAGTTCAAGGATGCAGGAGATGATTTTAAGCGAATGGAATGGGAACGTGAGCAAAGTTTTCTGCGTCAGGGTGCCAAACCTAAAGTTCCGCCATTACCTATTCAGAAGGGAGAGCCTGCTTCCATTTTTGATCTGGTTGGAGCGATAAATGATATCCTTAATCGATTCGAGGAGTCGGAAAAAAGACGAGCTGAAAATACGAGAGAAATTTATGCTGACAAGTGGACTGTTTCACAAAAAATTGTGGTGATTCGAGGTATGATCGAGCAAAGCGAAAGTGTGCTTTTCTCTGAATTATTTGAAGATGTTGAGAGTCGTCAGGAACTAGTTGCTACTTTTTTAGCGGTACTTGAATTAGTTAAGCTTAAGGTATTGTTATGTATTCAAGGTGAGAGATTTGGCGAAATCGAGCTGACTAAGAGAACTGTGGATGATGAGCTATCGGATTCATTAGAGGATTTTGACGAACCTGAATCAGTTGGGTTTAGTCCTGTTCAAGATTCTGTGGAGGTTGGTTCAATGGTGAGTAAGACTGCAGGTTTGGAAGTTTCTGGGGGAGAAGGGGGTGATGTGCTTACTATGAATATTGGCGAATTGGCACACAAGGATGCTGAGCCCATTTCATTTGAGCTGCCCGAAGAAAATCCTGTTGAGGAAATATGGGACGATCCTAATTTGCGTGAATTACCGTTAGCTTCCGATATTCTTGTGGTCAAATCCTCTGGGAAAAAGAGCCCGCCTTCTTGGACATCAGAATTAAATTTGCATTATCCAACAAAAGACAGAGTGATCTCTACAGTGCTGTTTTTGGTTATTATGGTTTTGTTGACCCTAATTTTCTTTTAAAATCATCTTCTTCCCCATCTCGAACGACTATTAAATCGAGAAAGTCGCTCTTGGAGTGAACGATCGTCAAGTGCCATTAGCTGCCATCTCTTTAATCGATCTGTTTTAGCGAAATACTCAATGGTGCTTTGTAGTCTCTCTTCGACTTCAAATAAATCATATGGCCGCTTGGCATCGTTAATGATGTAAGGCCTTAGTCTTTCATAATCCTGCATTACTTGATCAACTATTTTTTTTGGGTTCCAAACTGTTGCCAATAAGTAGTGCAGGGCTTCCTCTAGCATCAACTCTCCCTCATCAGTAGAGCGAAATGCTTCGACTACAACACTACGTCCTCGGCTGGAACCAAAAAGATTATTGCTACTATTTCGAAAAAGTTGATCTGCTCCATGAGGTATAAAGTAGAACTTACGGTCACTTGGATTCCGATAAATTCGGTAATTGTTTGGAGAGAGGTATCCATCCCAATGATCACAAAGAATTTCCATTGCCATGAAACGAGCGAAGTGGCCGAGATCTAACCAGTCTTTAAGCGGAGCAAGATCATTCATATCTTTCGCTTTTGCAGCGGCATCAGCGAAACCCATTAGGAGGCCACGTTCGGCTGTTTTAGGGTCGCTATCTAGATCGAGGTTTTTCCAGTTAGTTATATCAGTTGGTCCTTCATAAAGATCTCCACTAGGGTCTTTAAACCATCTTTTGAGAAAGTCTTCGGTTGAAGCTTCAACTTGAACATACAGTCCAAAGGGAGCTCCGTTAATTGATACAGTTGCATGGCCAACACGCGGTGCAGGTAAACCGGCTTCCCGAAATAGTGCATATCCTAAACGTTCTCGAATATAGGTAGAATCCTGTGCTGCGTTATTAAGCTGTATTTTATTTAATCCTTTGAAGCGTTGGCCATTATTAAAAGCATTAAACTTTACAGTGAAGCCGTTTTTGTTTTGGCCATCAAAGGGTCGAAAGCTTCCAAGAAAGCCTTTGAGCCGCACCCCTACGTCTTTGAGTTTTATATTCTTATATTGAAAAGTACCTCTGACAAATATCTTCGGTTCTTTTTTGAGGCTTTCAATGCTTTCTTTGGGTAAAGTTATTTCATATTCGGATACAGAGTTACTTTCAAATAGTTGAGAGGCATCATCTTGTTCTTTGAGAGGTTTCAAGAACATTCCAGTTGGATTAGGTCGTCCTATAGTTTTTATTGGTTTGTTATCAGTGAATGTTTTAAGAATCTCATCAATTTTATTTTTACCAGCTTCATCAGGTATGGAGTCTTTGGCTAAGTCTAAAAATAGAATAGATAAATTGCCGTCATATTCATTCAGGTTTGTAGCAATATTAGATAATTCCTCTATCGATAACGACTCATCAGATTGATTACTGTTTTGTTGTCGTGATCTATTGGTTAAAAATGAAAAATTACCTTCGCGTTCACGTCTGCGTTCTCCGTCATCTTGAACGCGCATTGCTGGCGGCCGAGCATTCTCTGGAAGACGTCGAGAGAAGGCACTTCGATATCTTTCCATTTCTCGATTGCGCTGGCTTTCCATTTGTGTGGTTTCCGGATAAATTTTCCGAATAAGAGAACGCATTGCATTGCCGCTTTCTGGATGAGCTGTCCTTAGAAATTCGGATGCATCATTTAATTTTGAAATCTCGATGCTTTGCTTCATAAGAGCTTCTAGTGCCTTTTGATCGTCGGCATTATTAAATGCTTCTTGGTTGATGTTTATATCGTTTAGTATGCGGCGTTGTGCTTCTTTTGATTCTCCGAAAAACTCTACGTTTTTGGCATTGGCAATGATTCTAGCCGCTTGGTTAGCTTGTCCAACTGCAAGTAAGGTTTGAACGTGCTTATGATCAAGCAATGCCTTTCGATTTTTATCTAGTGTTTTACGGATAGTGTTTCGAACTGACTGAGCGTTGGCATCACTCAACTTCATTTCAAAAACTCCCCAAGACTTCAGTGTGCGCTCTGCTTCAATAGCTATTTCTTTTTCCGGGGAATATCTCGAAGTTGACTTAAGTAGCCTAGCTGCCTCATAGCTAAGACCCATCTCAGCCATCGAGCGAGCTGTCCGAACGAGTGAGCTATTTATTTCTGAGAGGCGCCTGCCGCGTAAATGATCCATAGGATCAATCTTGGATATATTGTCTTTTGCCAAAGGCTCTACGATAATTGACAACAAACACAATGATATAATGCGAAGAGATTTGAAATTCATTGATTGTTAATACGGTGATTATAATAGCATGGTTACATGAATAGATGATACTTTAGGTATTCTTTTAATTATTTAAGATAATCTATTCTGACTTTAAACGTAGATCGAAGCATGCCATTTCATGGCTATTTCGAACAAATAAAAATCCACCAGAAATAGCAGGGTAATTCCATGTTCGGCCTCCTTTCAAAGCTTTAAATTGAATTTTTTCTAGAAAGGTATTTGGATTCATTTCGACTAACGTCATATCACCAGAATCACCAAGAATAATTAAGTGACCTGAAGCAGCAACAATCTGCCCATATCCATATTTATTGCCACGCCACTTAAGGGTTCCATCCAAGGCATTTATGCACACAAGTCGATTTTCGTTAAGCCCGTATATAAAACCATCCCAATATACAGCACTTGAAAATTTGGTTTTCAATAGCTTGCTTTTCCAAAGAGTCTTGGTTTTCATTTTATTGCCATCTTCAACAATTTGAAATGCTTCTGCACCTTTCCCGTAACCAGCGGAAATTAGTATAGTGTGATCGTTTAATTGTGCAGGTTGTGAGATGTTGTTATTATTAACTGATATTCTCCATTTGTGAGACCAGTACAACTTCCCATTCGTTGGATTGATTGACATAACTATGCCTTCGAGTGCAACTATGAGTTGTTCCTTGTTGAGTATATTAAAAAGGGTTGGAGTGCTATAAACTTGATTACCGTTGTGTTTTTTCCAGACCACTTTACCGGTATCTTTATCTAAAGCGACGATGGCATTATCATTTTGTCCTCCAGGAACTAAGATTACAGAATTTTTGTAAATGAAAGGGGATCCTGATACTCCCCAATAGGGGACTTCCGATTTATTCTCTTCGACTATATTTTTTTTCCATAGGAGTTTTCCTGAATTTGCATCAAGACAGTTTAAATGTCCTTTTGCCCCTAAGGTAAAAAGACGATCACGGCTCCAAGTAGGAGTAGATCTTGGGCCTATTCCTCCAAAATATTCCTCGAATTTGGCTGGATATTCATGTTTCCACTTAATTGCGCCAGTATCGGCTGAAAAGGCAGCTACTACCTCATTTTCATCTTGTTGTTCTATAGTAAATATCAGTCCCTTGGCGATAGAAAAAGATGAATGGCCGATTCCAATCAATTTACGCCAAAGTAGTTTTGGGCCCTCTTTTGGCCAATCTGTTAAGATGGGTTGTTCCCTATATATTCCCTCACTATTTGGGCCGCGATATGAAGTCCAGTAAGGGGAATTTAAGTCATCATTAGTAATTTCAACTTTAGGTCCTAATATTTGGTTTTTTCGTTGTTGTTTAACTTCGTCAGTTTGAGAGCCAGATTTAGACCAAACCAGTTTTGGTATGGCGCTTCCTCGCCACTCAAGATGATTACATGCAGTCCAGGTTACGACGGATGAAATTATAAATAACCAAAGAAGTATTCTAGTTAATTGATTTAATATCATTCATTTTTCCTTTTCATTGTGTAATGACTTACAATCCACTCATTCCCACCAGATGTTTTCCATAATTCTGAACACGCCATAAAAAAGATTCTCCAATAGGACCACCATTTAGTGGTTTGATTATTTCCGTAAGTTTTAGAGAAAATAGATTTAATTTGTTTTTCGTATTTTTGCATGTTTTTTAACCAAGCTTCAGCTGTTTTATGATAGTGAATTCCATTGACTATCCATTCATTATCGATAACTAGATTCTGATTAAAATAATTTAATAGGTCATGGCTAGGCATAATGCCTCCAGTGAAAAAATGTCTCCCCATCCAGTTAGATGATCCTTCAGTTTCAAAATGATAGGCGAACTTCTTATGAGAGAATATGTGCACAAACAATCTGCCGTTAGGCTTTAGCCAACTGTCTATTCGACCTAGCAGCTCTTGATAGTTTTTCATGTGTTCGAACATTTCGACTGACACAATCCTGTCGAATTTTTTGTCTATTTCAAAAGAATTCATGTCACATGTTTTCACTTCTATATTTTTTAAGCCTCTCTTGTTCGCAAGATTCATAATGAATTTTCGTTGATCTTGGGAATTTGAAACTGAGATGATTTTGGAATTGGGATAATTTTCAGCCATCCAAAGACTTATCGCTCCCCAGCCACACCCTAGTTCAAGGATATCTTGTCCATCTTTCAGTTCGGCACGTTCGCATGTAAGTTTCAACATGTGCGCTTCGGCTTCATCGAGAGATTTTGTGCCTTCTGGCCAATAACAGCAGCTATATTTCAAATGTTTTCCGAGACACATTTGAAAGAAATCTGGAGGAACCTCATAGTGCTGATCGTTTGCTGCTTGAGTTTCTATAGCGACAGGAAGTGTTATTAATTCTTCAATTAATCGGTCTTTTGCCCCTGCCTGATGCTTGATTGTTTCAGATTTGATCCGGATTTGATTTAATTTTCTTATGCGTTGCCTAATTAGAAAATCGGGGATTAAGTTTTTTTCTAGTAGCCGATCAATCATTATAAGTATTTTTTTGGTGGTAAAGGGATGAAGCTGGAAGTTGTTTTTTGATATTTTTTGTAGGCATTTCCTTTTGATATGAGGTTTTGTTTTTCATTGTTACTGACTCCAGTAACTTTCAATAGAAGAAATAGCATTAGAATTGGACAGTAAATTGTCCACCATCCGCCTGAGTTAATTGAAAAAATAAAAAATCCAACCCAGGCTAACCACTGAAAGAAATAATTTGGGTGCCGTGAATAATTCCATAATCCAGTGTTGCATACTTCATTTGGACTGTTGTTATTTTTGAATCTGGATAACTGTAAGTCTGCCAAAGCTTCGCCTGCGATAGCGATTAATATAGTTAATAAACCAAGATATTCAATTGGGCTGATTTTTGGATCTTGATTCCAAGTAGGCACAGCGAAAATCAATGAAAAAATTATTATTGCCAGGCCCTGAAAATGAAAAAAAACAAACATTTTTAATGTGCTATTTGGACCCCATTTCTTTCTTAATTCTGAATATCTGCCGTCTTCTTTTGGATGTAGCTTCCAACAACGAATCAAAAGATGTATCCCTAGTCTGCTGGCCCAAATAAATGCTATGCTTCCCAAAAGAACTCGTCTGTGTTCATGTCCCTCACTGGTAAAAGAAAAATAAGCAGCTAGAATAGCAAAGCTAAAACCCCATAAAACATCTATTATTCCTGCGTTGCGTATGGTTATGCCAATTACAAACGTGATGTTTATTATAAGGAAAACACCTATCCAAGCTGATGAAAGTTGGTCAAGTGGATTCATTATTTCTTTTCAATAGAAAATCTTCGAAAGAGGCATTATTTGGTAATCGAAAAGCTTGAAACAAACCGTATGAAGCTATTGCGATGTTTCCTAGCGAGCATATGGCAAGAAATGATGGAATTCTAATGAACCAAGATTTTTCTTTATACATTAACCATCCGTAAAAAATGAAAAATCCCCAATAACAATCTAAAAGAGTTGCTAAAAACCATGGGCTATTTCCTTGTTCTTTGAAGTAGGTAAACATGTTTTGCTGAGATCCGGCATAGATACAAATCAAAAGCATTGATACCAACATGAGAGCAAAGAATACTAGAAGAAGATTACGGGTCATTGGCTTATTTTAGCGTTAAATTATTAGGCCTAGTGTAGACAGCTTGAGCAACGCCAACATTCCTCATAGAAAATCCGGCAGAGCAGTAGCAGAGATAATAATTCCATTTACGAATAAAATTTTCATCAAAGCCCAATGCGCGAACTTCAGGAAGAGATTTGTTAAATCTTTCGTGCCAAGCCATGAGCGTTTTTGAGTAATTACCACTGAACTCCTCCCATGAATGAAGAAACAGTGTGCCGACCCTGTTCATTGCTTCTGCTACTCGATGCTGTGCCAGTAATAATGATCCAGGGAAAATGTGTTTTTGAGTCCAGTCGTTGCCCTTTCGGAGTTCTTGATACCGCGAATCAGGACATGTGATAATTTGTAATCCTAGAAGTCCTTCGGGTTTTAGTAGTTTATTGCATTGGCGGAAATATTCCTCGAGGTATGCGTCACCAACTGCTTCCATCATTTCAATTGAAACGATTTTATCAAATTTGCCAACTACTTTCCTGTAGTCTTCAAATAGGAAGGTAACTCTGTCTGATAGCCCTAATGTGTTTATTCGTTCCTTTGCGTAGTGCAACTGTTCTTCAGAAATGGTTATGCCTGTGATTTGGCATCCATACTGGCTTGCGGCATGTTCTGCAAATCCGCCCCAGCCACATCCGATTTCAAGAACATGATCAGATTCCTTGATTTTGAGCTTTTTGCAAAGTCGATCATATTTAGCGATTTGAGCCTCATTAAGATTGTCGTCATTATTTTCAAAGTATGCACAGGAATAAGTCATGCTTTTATCAAGGAAAAGCTTATAGAATTCGTTTCCAAGATCATAATGTTCGTGGATATTCTTTTTGCTATTATCAAGTGTATTGGATCGGAATTTATGACGTATTCGGTTTATAATCCCTAGACTGTTAATTAGCAGAGATCGAGCTGCTTTAAGAGATTTTGATGGTGATTTCTTTACATTTAAAATAAACCAAGAAATTACTGTGCAAATATCATTTGTGTCCCAGTCTCCATCAACATAAGCCTCACCGAGCCCTATATCTCCATATAGCGCACATTTAGTAAAAAAATTATTTGAACGGATCCGCATGATGGCTGGCTCACAACTATCATCTTCACCGTAACTAATTATTTTTCCGCAAGGAAGGTGCATTTCCATTCGTCCTTTATTCATTTTACTGAAGTATTGAAGGATTATTTTTTTGCTTTGATTGATCCAGAACGAGTCCTCGCTGGAATGGGTCTTAGTCTTATTCATTATATGTGAGAAAATTTAATTTTACCTTAACAAATCTTTTTGCAGTTGAGGGTTGTCTTTTTTCGGATAGTGTTTCAAACCCTTTATATTTAGCCTTAAAGCATGCCAGTGGATTAGGAGGATTACTTTAAGGGTCAGTAGGGGGTATTTTATTGTCAGCCATATTAATTGACGATTGGTAAAATATTTAGCTTCACCATGAACAGAGCTAGCAAGAATTTGTGTCTTTCCTTCAAATTCATTTATTTTTATATCGAGTAACTCATTTGGAATGCCAAAATCAAAATCAAATTCTAAATCAAGACTAGAGAATGGTGATACATAAAAATGTTTTGGAATCCTTAATTTAAAACGATTGTTAACAATATTTTCAATTGGGTACAATTTCATTTCCCGGAATGTATTGCTTACTTCAGCGATAGAGCAAACTGGCTGGGAATTTTTATCATAAATAAAATAGAATGATACGGGGTTGAAAATATATCCAGCAATACGTGGCATTGTAATAAGGAATATTCGACAGTTCTTGCTTACTTCAATGCCTGTGGAGTTAGTATACTCAACTATTTTTCTCTTGATATTTTTATTGTTATTATTGGCATGATCTTTGTCGAAAAATGAAAAGAGATTTAGCCTGTTGTAGCTAAATAAGAAGTGTTTACTTGAGAGTGATTGGAGTTCATCTAGATCAAGGCAAAACATAAATATTCGGTAAATAAAACCGTTCCTTATTGGGTTAAGGCGTTTATGCATAACCCGGCATTCATAGATTCTAGAAATTAATTCCAAAGAGATTTTCCAAGTATTGTTTCACAGAGTTCCATGGCAGAGTTAAATGCATCCTCATGGAATCCGTATTTAAAGTAGCTTCCGCAAAAGTAAATTGTTTGTGATTTGGATTTTCGATTAAGTAGCTTTAGTTCAGGCTGTGCATTAACAGCGGCTGCATCAAACAATGGGTGTTCAAAATCAACTTTTTTTATAATTGAATCAGGATTGATTTCTTCTTCGCCGTTAATATTTACAAAATAATTAATGTTTTCAGATACATTCTGAAGGTTGTTCATCCAGTATATTGTTCTTGGTAGGATTTTTCCATTAGATGCCAGTTTCATTCGATAGTTCCAAGATGCCCAGCATAATTCGTTACTTGGCATTACTGTTGAGTCAGTATGCAGGATGCCGGTGTTCTTCTGGTATTTGAATTTTTTCAAGATTTTAAATTCTTCAGGTGCATCTGAATTTAAAAGTGATAATGACTGATCCGCGTGGCTTGCTAAAATGACCTTGTCGAATTTTTGGCTATTACCGTCATTAAAGTATACTGTTGCTTGTTTGTTGTCTGGTACAATTCTTTCTACTGTATTGCCGGTTTGTATACGATTTTCAAAAGGCTTAATTAGGCGTTTTACATATTCTCGTGAACCGCCATCAGGCGTGAGCCATTGGTGTTGAGTTTTCATGCCTAGGAAACCGTGATTATGGAAAAAACGCAGGAGCGTTGTAGCCGGAAAATTTAGCATTAATTCAGGAGGGGAAGACCATATGGCCGAACTCATTGGAGTTATGTAGAGATTTAGAAAATCGTCGCCATAATTCATTTCACTCACATACTCGTGTAGGGTCAAAGAATCATACTTTCCTGATTCCAAAGCGTTTATGGCCTCGGAGTTGAATTTGTTAATCTTTAGTAGCATTTTCCAATGCTTTAACTTAAATAGGTTTTTACGTTGGCCAAATAGATGGTTCAAACTAGAGCCGCAATACTCAAGATTATTTGGTAAATGTTGAACACTAAAGGACATATTTGATTTTTTATATGGCACATTAAGTTTGTCAAATAAACGGGTAAGATTGGGGTAGGTCTCCTTGTTAAAAACCATAAAACCCATATCAATAGGGATTTTTTTCTTATCTTCAATCGCTTCTGCTGTAAGTGAATGGCCTCCTATATGTTGATTTTTATCAAATAAAAATACGTCAAAATATTTATGAAGAAAATAGCCGCATGTCATCCCTGCTATGCCTGTCCCAATGATTGCCAGTTTGGGCTTCGTCATTATAAATTATCTTTACGACCTTCATCCAAGACGCGCTGAGGCACAGGTTTGAGGTCGTATATTAGCCCGCACATGGCCATTAGTCTTAGCCCGTAATATGTGGGATCTATTTCCCACCAGTAAAAGCCTTGTCTTGTGGAGTGCATATAATAGTGATGGTTGTTGTGCCATCCTTCGCCCAGTGTAATCAAAGATAGCAAGAAATTGTTTCGGCTATGATCGCCTGTCTTGAAACGTTGTTTCCCATATATATGAGATAGTGAATTAATAGTAGAGGTTCCATGTAACAGTAGTGTTGTGCTGATAAAAAATCCCCATACTACTAACTGCCAACCGCTTGTTTCCAAGATGGGCCAGTTTGAGGAAATCCATTCTCCAAAAAAATAAAGACCAAAAGCCATTATAGCTGGAATTAGTTTGTTGAGTCGGTTTAAAAAGACCAATTCAGGATACTTGGCAAAGTCTCTTATTTGATCATAGTCTGTAGCGAAGTTTTTTTTGCTAGCAATCCAGCCAATATGCGACCAAAGAAAACTATTTGTGTGAGGAGAGTGGACGTCTTGAACAGTATCTGATTCCCGATGGTGTTTTCTATGATGAGAAGCCCACCAAAGTGCGCCTCTTTGTAGCGCAGTTGATGCAAAAGCGGCAAAAAAGAATTGCATCAATCGTGATGTTTTAAAGGTTCGATGTGAGAAATAACGATGTAGAAATCCTGTAATTGCAAACATTCTTGAAAAATAAAGAAATAACGCCAATGAAATGGCAAACCAGCTCCATCCAACCCATATTATTCCCAGACACCCAAAGTGAATAAAAAACAGAGAAAAACATCGTGCCGCATCTAGCCCGTCTTCATCCTTATTATTGTTATTTGTTTGAAAATCGGAATAAAAAGATTGAATGGCTGATTTGAAGTTCAGTTTCATTAATATTATTTCTTGAACTTGTCACAATGAATGGCGGCTTTTTCACCAATTTCTGATCTGGCATTAAGATCCTCTAATGTTTCTACATGCGTTACCTTTCGGAAGCATACTAAACAAAGTGCAAGATGGGATTCACCGGACTTTTCAAGGTTAGTCCAATCTTTCGGGCAATTATCTTCAGAGCAATTTGCGACTCTAATCATTTTTTATGAAATGGAGTTTTTGTTACTGATTTAGCATTTTTTCCAATGCATTAAGGACTCGTTTTGATGTTGGTTTAGTGAATGGAGCAAATCGTTCGGCAACCTCTCCAGATCTATTAATCAAAAATTTTGAGAAGTTCCATAATATTCGCCCTCCATATTTATTGTGATTTGTTAGGTGTTCATACAGTGGATGCATTTCCTTACCCTTAACTTTTACTTTGGAAAACATCGGAAAAGTTACTTTATAATTTAAACTACAGAATTTTTGGATATCTGAATCTGTTCCGGGCTCTTGTTTGCCGAAATCGTTAGAAGGAAAGCCGCACACTACTAGTCCTCTTGGAGAAAACTTTTCATATAGTTCCTGTAGTCCAGAGTATTGAGATGTAAAACCACATTTTGAAGCAACATTCACTATCAAAAGAACTTTGCCTGAATATTTATCTAGGCTCCTTTTTGTGCCAGTAATGTCAGTGACAGTGATGGTGTAGATATTTGGAGACATCATTTAAACTATCTCTATTTCATAGGATTCGGTCAATTTTTGAAGATCTCCAAAAAGGAGTTACATGAGAATGCTACAAACATTGCTAAATCTTTATCGCCTGGAAGTACTACGGTGGCTGGGGTTTCTGGAGGTCTTATTTTTAAGGATCGCTCCAATGCCTTTTCCATTGCGGGTTTAGCATTAGTTGCCTTCTCGCCTAGCAGTTCAATTGTCCGCGCAGCATGGGTGACAACGATTAAATTTTTATGATTGAGTGCATCTATTAAAATAGGCACAGCAAATGTTAAATCGTCGTGGATAGCTAGTGCATTAGCGATTTCAATACGTGCAGCAAAGGATGAATCGTTGAGCTTGGTTTTTAGAATGTTCTTGGCTTTGTTTGAGAGTTTGGTTTTTGCTGCTAGCCCAATTGCTCCCCAATAGCGTATAGCTGGATTTTCTGAATTGATATTATTTAATAATTCAGACTCATTTGAAGTGCCAACTTGTGCTGCTGCAGTTCTAATTTCTTTTAATGGAATATTTCCGCCTTGCCCAAGCTCCCAGCCTGTTAGTTCGCTAAACTTTGTCCAAGCTTCGCTTTCAGGTAAAAAGCCAAGATCGGCCGTTTCATTGACGTGACGGACATGTTCAGATCTTAATCTAAGTAATACTTTTTGGTGTTTTGTTGAGTTTACAAGGTTCTTCAAGTTCTGAGGATCCTTCTCGCAGTCGTATAGTTCTTCTGTGGGGCGATTTGGCCCTGCGAAATGCCATTGTTCTGGGGTCATCTTTCCCTCTTTAGCCATACGATAAAATTCGTGACGAATTTCACCTTTATCAGGCCAAGCAGTTGGTTGGTTGTATCCCAAATGAGGCATGTAATTCCGAATATAAAGATATTTATGATCTCTAACAGAGCGTGCGAGATCACGGACTTCATCCACGCGATCACGGTGGCCATAAACATAACGACGTTTCAATTTGGTTTTTGGCCCGAGGAACGATTTGCCTTGCATAATATCAGGTATCAAAATGCCACTAATTTCAAGGATACTGGGAGCAAAGTCCACGAAACTGACAAGTTGATCAGAAACGCTGCCAGGTTTAGTTGGTGCAAGGTGTTGCCACTTTTTTGGGAAATGAATTATTAAGGGGACATGCATTCCGCTATCTAATAGTGCTCTCTTATGCCGAGGCATTCCACTTCCATGATCACTGAAGAAAAAGATAATTGTATTTTCGTTAAGGCTATCATCCTTGAGTTGTTTCAAAATCATTCCGACTTGAATATCCATTGCTGTTACGCAGTCGTAAAAACGAGCTACCTCGCGACGAATCAGCGGTGTGTCTGGATAGTACGCGGGTAATGGTGCCTTCAGTGGATCATGTATTTCTCCAGGTGGTATCGTGCTTTGAATCTCTTTCTTGAATCGCTTGTAAGGCCAAACCATTGATCGGCTCTGGTGGGAAGTCATCAAGTTAAATACACTGAAAAAGGGTTGTGCTTTATCAGTCCGATTACGCCAATGTGCTGAATTGCTATTTTCATTCCAAGAAGCTTCAATTATTTCCGCGTAGTTGCCAGTGTTATAATCGGTCTTTACGTTGTTTGTTGTGTAATATCCACTGTTACGAAGCAATGCTGGAAAACCGCGCATCTGCTTTGGTATGGAAAAGCCCGATCGCATTTGTTGAGTCGAAAGTGAAGTTGGGTAACATCCTGTTATGAG
This sequence comes from Verrucomicrobiota bacterium, assembly GCA_036166355.1. Classification (GTDB taxonomy): domain Bacteria; phylum Verrucomicrobiota; class Verrucomicrobiia; order Limisphaerales; family UBA1096; genus UBA1096. The sequence goes on from JAYZHR010000147.1 coordinate 38,925, forward strand.
GCATGATCTTGAAGGGGAGCAGACTGGAGCATTTGCAAATGCATTAGTGTATAGGACACTTTCTTTTGCTAGTTTATCAATATTTGGTGTGGTAGCAAAAGTATCCCCATAGCATCCAAGTGTGGGGCTCATATCCTCTGCAGTGATCCAGAGGATGTTAGGTCGTTCAACAGCTTGTAAAACAACACAATATCCTAGTAACAATAATAATAAACGCACGGCTAATTTTTAACTGCACACGATTAAAATGGCAAATCGTTGTAACTGTAATCATGTTCTTACGTTCTTGTCGGTTTCATTTGTCTAAGCGATTATGTGGGCGGTGCATCCAAATAGAATATTTTTTGTGTTTATTGTTTTGTTAGTGGGAACGCTTTTTCTCAGTGCAAAAGAGGCTTTTGTGATGCAAGAGAAATTTCAGAAAGATATCAAACCATTACTAAGTAGGTATTGCTTTGATTGTCATGGAAGTGAAAAGGCAAAGGCTGGAATTCGAGTTGATTATCTTGATGGTTCTTTGCCTGACAAAGAGGTTAGGCATTGGCAGGAAATTAGGAAACAATTAAGCAAGGAGGAGATGCCGCCGGAGGATGAGGTTCAGCCAACTAAGGACGAACGGTTTTCAATAGTGAATTGGATTGATGAGGCATTGGTTATGGCTCGAAAACGAGTTCGGCCGAAGAATGGGGGAGTCAGGCGGTTAACTGTATCGCAATACCGCAATACGATCAGAGATTTATTGGGTATCGAAGAGAACTTAACAAGAGTTCTTCCTCCGGATGCAATATCTCGTGACGGATTCTTGAATAATGAGCGAACAATGCTTCTCTCTCCGTTATTGGTAGAGGCGTATTTTGAGATTGCTGAACGCGCATTGAATTTGGCGATTGTTAATGAAAGTGTTAAGCCAGTAATACAAAATTTTCGGATGAATCTTGGTAGAAAGATTAACCCAAAGCCATGCCCGGATAATCTTATTCTTGGAGCGAACAGTCTGCTGCTAGCCAATGAAGATTTTTTGGTGCAACAACTGATGCCAGAAAAATCTTTTGATTTTACTTTATTCAATATGCGAACACAGTGGAGATTTAATGAAGGATATAGGGGGAATGATACTGTGCGAGGTTGGCGAGAGTATGACAGTATTTATCATGCGGTATTTGCATGTATGCGTGGAACGACTGGTTATCCTCAGGGTAGGGCGCCTTACAATATAGTGCCTGAGGGTTTATTGTTACGGCCTGCGATTCCGAGTGAAGAAATATGGGAGGTAGACAGTACATATGGACCCCGTGCCAATTTTAAGATCTCTCTACGTGAGTTGCCAAAGTATGGCCGTTTTCGAGTTAAGGTGAAGGCTGCAAAATATGACGATGCCCTTTTGTTGCCACATCGTAGTCCATCGGCTGATCTGTCAGAATCCACAATGAATATGACAGACTTAAAAGGGGTTAAAACCATTAATATTGAGAAATCAGGAATCTATCAGGTGGATATTTATCCTCAGCCGATGATTCCCCAATCGATTTCAGCGAATGGTTCACGATTGAACGAGAAGCTTGTCGGTTTTTGGGATTTGGATGGTAATGCCGAAAGTTCAAATAAGAAAAAAGAGCTAAATGGTATATTGGCAGGTAATGCGCGATATGTTGATTCACCGATTGGAGAAGGAAGCCAAGCTATATTTCTAGACGGGGATGGCGATGCGGTCATTGTGCCTCGTGATAAATTAATGGATGTTGGAAGTGGTGAGTTTACCGTGGCGGCTTGGATTAAGCCTAATGAATTAAGGCAGGCCGGTATTATCTGTCTTGGTAAATACAATTGGACACATGGTTGGTATTTTGACATGCCTGATAACAAAGGGGTTCTGCGTATAGAAACTTCTAATCCGGATAATCAATCTAATGGTACAGTGGCATCTCGACCAGGAGTGATTCGTTTGAACCAATGGCAGCATGTTGCGGCAGTTGTTCGTCGAGGAGAAAACAAAACCCGACTGTACGTTAATGGCTTTGAGGTTGCTATTGGGACAATTCAGCCGCGTATTTTGGATAATCCGAAAGTGGATTTACACATTGGGAGAATTCAAGACTCTCAGCAGTTTAAGGGTGAGATTGACGAGGTGAGATTCTATAGCCGTGCACTCGATGTGGCTGAGTTGAAGGCCTTGCTAAAGCCGGGAGAGCGTTTTGTTAAAGCGCCTCCAGTAAAAGAGGAGGATTTAAAATTACAAATTGGTGGACGTCAATTTGATGCCAAGTGGCGTCAACCTGCTTTTTCGGTTTTGCGATTATCGGCTGGACTGAAGAAGTTTGGCGTGAGCTATGCCGGAGGGCATACTCCTCACCGTGTAGTGTTTTCGATGGTTCCGGAGGAAAGTGATTTGGCTAAGCGTTTTAATAAATTTGAAAAACGATCGCCATGGTTGGGTGTTCATATGGGTTTAAGGCGTGATTGTGGGAGTACATTTTCATCAGTACAAAAACCTATTGAAGTTAAGAATAAAGAGTTGGAGGAATTTATTTTTGAAGGTGCCATAAATAATTATCCGAGTGATGATGTGCAGCCTGAGAATGATAATTATCTTGCTGGCATTAGGGAAATTGGAGTGCGTAGTGAGTATACAGATGGGCGAGAACGTCCTCGTTTGTGGATTAAGTCTGTGGAGTTTGAAGGTCCTTATTATGAAGATTGGCCATCAATCACACACCGGAGAATTTTTATTGATTCGATTAACAAGAGTCGGCCAGAGATATACTCTTTAGAGATAGTAAGGCAATTTGCAGCTCGGGCTTTTCGTAGGCCGCTTACGAAGACTGAGGAAACTTCACTGATGAATGTTTGGAAGAGTGCATATGTAGAAACTAATGATTTTATTCATAGCATTAAGGAAACGTTACTTATCGTTTTAACTTCTCCACAGTTTTTGTTTCTTATAGAGAAAAGTGACAGTCCGGAACCGGAACCAATCACTGAATTCGAGTTAGCATCAAAGCTTTCTTATTTTTTATGGAACACTTCTCCTGATTTGCGACTACGCGATCTTGCTGCTGAAGGTAAACTAAATGACGTGCTTGATAACGAAATAACACGTATGATTTATGATGATAGATTCGGGCAGTTTGTCGAAGAGTTTGCTTCGCAGTGGTTGAGTTTAGATAAATTCGATGTCGTTGAGATGGATCGTAAACGTTATCCTGGCCTCACGCGCAATAGACGACTACATCTTCGCCGTGAGCCAATAGAGTCACTTAAATATATTATTCGTAAAAATCTGCCTGCTCGAAACCTTATACAATCAGATTTCATTGTCGCCAACGAGATCGTTGCAGGTTACTACGGTTTAGCTTCTCAGATCGAAAGTGGTTTTAATTTTGCCCCTTTAGTTCATCACCGTAATCATCTTGGTGGGTTGCTTTCACAAGCGAGTATCCTTGCAGGTCTTTCGGATGGTCGTGATGCTAATCCTGTTAAACGTGGAGCTTGGATTGCTCGAAAAATTGTTGCTGAACCGCCTGATGACCCTCCGCCGAATGTTCCTGGGTTAGAGGAAATCGATCAAAAGCTTGCACTTAGTGAGCGTCTTGCTCTTCATCGAGATCATAAAGGGTGTGCAGGTTGTCACTCTGGTATCGATCCTTGGGGATTGCCACTTGAACAGTTCGATGCAGGAGGACTCTTTAATCCAGATAGCATGCAAGGTCGTGTTAAATTGCCTGATGAGACTGAGGTTTCTGACTATGCTGAATTACGTTTGTATCTTGCCGATTCACGGATGGATCGCGTGGTTTTTAGTTTCTTGAAGCATATGGCCACTTATGCCGCTGGGCGTACTTTGACTTATAATGAACTTGTGTTTCTTGAGGAACAGGGCCTTACTTTCCGTAAGAGCGATTACCAAATGCAAGATTTACTGCGTTTGGTAATTCGAAGTGACATATTTTTGAAAAAATAAAGCCATGAGCCAAACTTTTAAACTTGATAGGCGGGCATTTTTGAAGGGTACAGCAGGGGCTACTCTTGCTTTACCGGTTTTGGAAGCAATGGGCAAAGAGGTGTTCGAAGGACTGCCTCGGCGTTTTTGTGCGCTTTATACGGCTAACGGTATGTCATTGCCACAAGCAAAGCATGGAATTGATGAATGGAGTTGGTTTCCTCGCCTTGAAAAAGATGGACAATTTATTTTTGGTAAATCAACTGAGGCGCTTTCTTCTTTTCGGGATCGTCTAAGCTTTTTAGGCGGATTGTATCATCCCAATGGACCCAAATCTGATCCGCATGTGTGTTCTGATATGTGGCTTACTGGTGCACCTTTGCAGGATCCAAACAGGGAAGTATACAATAGTGTGGCGCTAGATCAGTTAATAGCCAAACACACAAAACATTTTTGTCGTCAACCTTCATTGGTAATGTCTGTGGATGCTGGGGTTGGGTTTCTGTCACGAACCGGAACAATCTCCTACAGTCTAAATGGCAAGCCGATTCCTGCAGAGAATAATCCTCGTCAGATTTTCAACCGTCTTTTTAGTAATGATCGATCATCGTTGGAAAACAAGCGTGATAGGATCAAGCACCGAATTAAGCTTGTTGATGCTGTTCTTGAAAATGCCCGGTCCCTCAATAGGAGACTTGGTAAATCCGATCGAGAAAAAATGGATCAGTACCTTACTTCGCTCAATGAAGTAGAGGAACGCCTAGTTGCTTCTGAGAAGTGGACTGATATTCCGCTTAAGATACAGGACTATTCGCACCTTAATTTAGATGCAAATTCAGGGAGCGATCCTGGCGAATACTATCGAACTATGTTTGATCTTATTGCTCTAGCCTTTGACGCTGATATTACCCGAAGTGTTGCTTTTATGCTTAATCGTGAAGATGGAATGGGGATAAGTGATACATTTCCGATTAAGCTTGGGATTGATCGTACTCATCACAATCTTTCCCATGCACAAGACAAGGATGGTCAGCTTAAATTTGCAAAGTATGATCAGTTTCTTACAGAGCAGCTTGTATATTTCTTTAATCGATTACAGGGCTATAAGGATAGAAAAGGCACCCTTCTTGACAATTCTATCGTTCTTTATGGTTCTGGTGCGAGTACCACACATATGCCAAAAAACCTACCGACTTTAGTAGCTGGAGGAAAAAATATGGGGCTTAAGCATGGTCAATACTGGCGTGATGGAGAAACTCAAATGTCTAATATTTTTCTTAGTATATTGCACAGTATGGGCATTGAAGAGGAACGTTTTGCTGACAGTTCCATGACTGGGGCTAGAGAGATATTTTCGAATGCTTAGTTCTTCTGATCCTGTTCGGTTTCGCTATTATTAATTTTTGCGAACTTGGATAATAAGAGGATTAGATACTATGCCTTTTTCAGCGCTGGCTTTGATGTGAAAATGAGTTCTGGATTCAGGTACCCAGCTATCTGCAGTAATAAAAAATTCCCGTTCTGTTTGACCTTCCACGATCAACAGACCGCTTAATCCAATATTGTCAACATAGACTCCATGTGGAAGATTTCGGCCTGCATCGTGGCTACCTAGCTGGATGCGGCCGTTGAATCCATTCCGTTCAACCTTGACTCTAGCCGAGATGGTTTCGCCGGGGGCGATTTTGAATTCCAGTGGTTCAGTGAATGTACCGGTTTCGACGGCGTCGCTAATGTTGCTGGTGACCTGCACGAGCAGTTTCGGTTTGTCGAGTGGCTTGATGTTAGCCAATTTACCAACTTCACGAATGATTTTTTTGCCGCGCAACGTTGCTGTGGCAGTCACTGTCAGGAAGTCATTCTCAGGGGTGGCAGCATCAGCATTGGCGTGGATTGATCCGAATGCCTGCTGCTGTTCTGCCTCGATAATGATGGGCGTGCTGATGTGAAAACCGGTGTGTGGTTTACTGATGTCCAGCTGTATTGGCCCGTTGAAATTGTCCTTTCGCTCGACCCTGAAACTAAACTCCCGTCCGCTTCCTCTTGGAATGCCATCGGAGAAGCCGTTAATGCTAACTTTGAAATCCGGCTGGCGCTCACGGATGGTGAACATGTACTTGAAGTCGCTCCCCTGAAATCCGCGTATATCGCTTACTTTCGCCAGATATTCGCCGTCTGCCGGGGTTGTGAAGGTAAGTTTAGAGTCTCGACCCAGTCGTCGTTGGCTTTCATCATCGTTTTGATAGTAGATCGGAAAGGTGGGCAGGCCGTTTGCGATCACTGGTTCGCCACTTGCTAATGGTTCTACTATGTAGGCCGGTTGGCCAAGTGGATGTGCGAGCGGTGTGGTGTCAAAATATCCGTGCCGATTGCCGCTGCCCGGATAGACGATGTAGCCGCTGTCCGGTCCGCGAGGATAGAGCCATAGCTTCACAACCTCGCCGTTTATGTAGAGTAGTTGATTGAGCTTCATCTCGTCCCACTTGAAGAGGCGAAAATCATTGGAGGTGCTAGAGTCCTTGCCTCGGAAGGTGAGCCAGCTTTCGCGGATGGCCTTGAGGCGGACACGTTCGATCGGGATACCATTTGTATCAAGCACCTCGATTTTCGTGTCGATCGGTGACTTGCTTCGGGCGGCATTAGTCTCTAGCACCCATTCTTCACCAGCCATGGCTTTAAAACGAAACAGGTCGGAGTCGATGCCTTTTTTGCCGTGAATTATACCCGTCACAATAGCTGGTAGAGTGATCGGGGTAGCCTCAGTCGGGAGGTTGTTCGGCTCCTTTTCCGTCAACTCAACCGGCTCCTTTTTTGTCAACTCAACCGACTTGGTTTTGGCGATAGTCTTGGCTAAGGAATAAGAGAGTTTGTCCAAGCGGAGATCAATTTTTTCAACAGAGCCATCCATTCGGCCGACGTGTAATGTTTGCCCGTTTGTACTGAATGCCAGAGCGGAAACCACGTCTTCTTGGTTGCCGATTGTTTGTAACAGCTCGAGTCCGGGGAGTGACCAAACCTTGATCGTCCGGTCGGCGGAAGCTGTGGCTAAGAGTTCGCCACTCGGGTCTATTGCGAGGTCAGTGATCTCGTCCTCGTGCACAAATCGCACTTGGGCAAGAGGATTAATACCAGTTTGATTACCGCTGATCCAGTGCCATAGTCGGACTTGTTTGTCTGCACCTCCGGCGAGGATAAAACGGCTGTCGGGCGTGAACATGGCTAGGAACTGTTCGCCGGTCGGTTGCCCGAAAGTGTCGAGGCGTTGCCCGTTTTCAGTGTTCCAAAGTTTGACTGATGAGTCACCGCCGGCACTAGTAAGGACGCTACCGTCAGGGCTGAACGCGATGCCGTAAACCGCACCGTTATGTCCCTTGAGAGTGCGGAGTTGCTCGCCGGACTTAGAATTCCAAAGTTGGATAATTCGGTCATATCCAGCCGTGGCTAGTTGGTTGCCATCAGGGGAGAAGGCGATGCCGTACAGTGCGTCACGATGGCCGATCAGATCGTGGAGTTTCTTTCCTGTCTCGAGATTGAATAGTGTGGCAACTCCCTTGAGTCCAGGAGTGCCACCGGCAACGGCTAATGTTTTGTTGTCTGGTGAAATCGCGATGGCGTTCACTTTGCCGAAGATGCCGGTTAACGTCTTGTCTCCGGACTGAACCATTCCGTAGCGGCCAATTGCCAGTTGTCCGTTTTTGCTAATGGCCATAGCGGTGACGGGGCTTAGTATATTGCTAGCTGGCTTTATTTCAGGGACGGCGAGATTTGCAAGAATCGAACGATCGTCTGTAGGCGCTTTGGCACCCTGATCAATCCAGCGAAGGATTGTGTCAATCTGCGCTGCGGAGAGTTGCGGTTCCCGCCGTGGAGGCATGTATGGTTTGGCTTGTTTGGTGATAACTTTTGCCAGAAGTGATTCGAGTTGGTCGCCGGCCTTGATGGGTACTCCGTTTTCGCCACCCTTCATCAACAGTTTAAAAGTTTCGACGGAAAGTTCCCCTTCAAGATCGTCGTTGTTATGGCAGCCGACACAATACTCGCGAAGGATTGGTGCAATGTCCTGGTGAAAATCAACTGTCTCACCCAACACGGGGGTAGTAAGTGCGATGAGGAAAACTGTCTTAATGATTTTCATGGTTCAATGCTGGAACAGGAATTCGCGGCTGGTCATCAGCGCCCAGAATAAATCCTCGATGACGGCTCGGCGTTCGTCTTTGGATGTGGCATCGAACATTGCATTAAGTCGTTTTCGTTCGATATCACTTGGTAGCCTAGAGAGGCAGAGCAGGTAGGTTTCCTCGATGATCTCCTCGTCACTTTGGGGAATCATGATGTTCACGCAGCTTTGCTCGCTACGCAGGTTACTGTTGAGTGTATCGCCGTTTGAGAGGTGAAGCACTTGCACCATGCTGGGTTTGTTGGAGCGTTCACATTCACAAGTGATCTCGCGTTCGTTGCGGCCAAATGTTTTAAGGAAATAAGATGTAACGGCAGAGTCGAACAACTGTAGCGCACGGGTTCCGTCACGGTAAAATTTTGTCCCCTGCGTACTACCATCGGAAAGTGTGATCCGGTCATACTTTGGGGAGACACGAGTGACCGATGTGATGGCATCCTGCAGTACTTCTGCCATCAATCGGCGAGGGTAGTATCGAGAGTAATATTTTTGATCCTCCATGTTTTCCGCGAGCGGTTCGCTGGTGCGCTGATAGGTCTCGCTTTGCAAAATAAGCCGTATAAGTGCCTTGAGGTCGTAGCGGTTATCGACGAGATGCGCTGATATCTCTTCAAGTAACGGCTCGTTTGAGGCGGGGTTAGAGACGCGCAGATCGTCGACTGGTTCAACGATGCCTCGTCCGAAAAAGTTGGCCCAGACACGGTTTGCAATGGAGCGGGTAAAGTACGGGTTATCGGGCGCAGTCAGCCATGCGGCTAATGCCTCGCGCCTGTCTTCCGGCGAGTTGCTTTCGATTGCTTGACCGTCTAGCGGCGCGGGAGGTTGGGGTTTGCCGGTGCGAGGCTGAATCAGGTCGCCGCGGGAGGCGATGAAAAGCGTCCTTGCTCCGTTTCCGTTGCGGGCATCACCACCCCAGCCTTTGGCTCGCACACGCGCAAAGAGGTTGGCGAATGAGTAGTACTGGTCGTTTGTCCATTTTTCCAACGGATGATTGTGGCATTTAGCGCAGTTAATCGAGAGGCTCATGAATGCTTGGCTTACGTTCTCCGCCATTGTCTCAGGGTCCTGATGAACGGAGTAAAAGTTTGTGGCGCCATTTTTCATCGTGTCACCCTTGGCCGATACGACTTGCCGCACAAGTTGATCCCACGGGGTGCCTTTTTCCATCTCGCCACGTAGCCATTGGTAGTACGACTTGAGTGCGTCTGGGCGGAGTTTGCGTCCGCTGATTAAAAACAGGTCGGAAAGACGATATGTCCAGTAGTCGATAAACTCCGGTTGAGCGAGTAGCGACTCGATTAATTCATCGCGCTTGTTTTCCGATGTGTCGGCCAAAAACGCCCTAGTGACCTCGGGTGTTGGGAGCGTACCGACGACGTCGAGGTGGACTCGCCGGATGAACTCGCTGTCGGAACTCCTCGGTGATGGCTTAAGATTAAGTCGACGCAACAAGACAAGCACGGCGTCGTCGATCACGTTGCGGCGCGGCGCTTGGCTGTAGGCTTCGTTCGGTATCACGTTTGGCCAAGGGGAGCTAATCCGTGCGAGCGCAATCTGTCCCGAATACCAAGCTGTCACAGCGCCATCGCCGTGGCCGATTACCTTGGTCAAGCCGGTAGCTTCGTCTACCTCGGCCACGGTTGCATCGGTCGAGGCGAACCGAGCCCACTGGGTGACGTCGCGATCAGTGCCGTCACTGAAAAATGCCTTTGCAGTTAGCTGCTGTGTTTGGCCTTTTTTTAACTGGGAAATGGTAGGGGATATTTCGAAGCGCTCGATTGTGGGGTCGTTGGCACTTGGCCCGGGTGCACCTTGCTGAATCCAGCGTGTTAGAATGCTGTACGCCTCGGAGTTTTCGTGCAGCACTTTTCCACCCTTGTGCCGGACGGCAGCGGTTGGCTTGGTGACGAACAGGCTGCTCGCTGGTGTGGTGAACTCGATTCGCCGCCCCCGGTTTTCCCGTGTAATATTGTAATGGTCGGTTGCTGGATCATAGGCGTTGAGGCTGAGTCGGAACCCGCCTTTGCCAGCCAAAGCACCGTGACAGCCACCGCCGTTACAGCCGGTCTTGGATAATACTGGCAGCACGTCGTGCCGAAAACTCAGCTTATGATTTTCCTTGGCAACCGCAGGGAGGCTTAAGGTGAGAAATAACAGTGCTTGGCCAAGCGAAATTCGTGATTTCATATGAACAGTTCCTTGATGGGTTCGTTTCCAAAATCGACCAGTGGAAACGGCCGTCCGCTAGGCCCGGGCAGGGTGGCTTTTGGGTTGAGGCCAAGGCTGTGAAAGATCGTGGCTACGATATCACCTGGTTCCACCGGTCGCTCGGCGGGAAAGCCTCCTATTGGATCGCTCTTGCCCACTACGCGCCCACCTCGAACCCCTCCGCCTGCGAAGGAGCAGGTGAAGCATTGTGGCCAATGGTCACGTCCACCTGCAGGGTTTACTTTGGGTGTGCGACCAAATTCAGAGAGTGTGGTCACCATTGTGTTATCGAGCAGTCCTCGCTCGTGTAGATCCTCGATCAATGCGCTATAGCCTTGATCGTACATTGGGGCTACCTGTTCCTTCATCTGCTTGACCGAGATGAATGGTTTGGAGCCGTGAATGTCCCACGAGAGTTGATCGAATACGGTGAGGAAACTGTTGATAGTGACCATTCGAACGCCGTTCTCAACTAGGCGTCGGGCGAGCAGACAGCATTGGCCAAAGCGGTTCATGCCGTAGCGTTCGCGCACGGCTGGTTTTTCCTTAGTGATGTCAAACGCTGCGCGAGCCTGTTCACTGGTCATCATGCGGAAGGCAGAGTGAAAGCTGTCGTTGAGTAGGCGGGCATCTTCACTGGCTTCGAAATTCTTTACCGCGCCGTCGACGATGTCTCGCATCTTACGTCGTCGATCCAATCGGGCAGCTCCAATCTGATCTGGCGGCAATAGGTCGGGTACCTTGAAGTTTTTTTGTGCCGGGTTAGCGTTGAGCGCGAATGGATCATGTGCCTTACCGAGGAAACCGCCGGCTTGACCATTAGGCATGTTGCCACCACCACGCCCCATCAACTCTGGTAGCACGACAAACGGTGGCAGGTCGCTCTTGCGACCCAGTAGATGACTAGCAACCGCTCCGGCATGAGGTGTTTGGATACCTCCAGTAAAGCGTCGGCCTGTTTGCATGATCTGCCAGCCAGCATCGTGCACTGCAGCGCCACCGTGGTGAACTGTTCGCACGAGTGAAAATTTATCTGCTATCTTCGCGTGTCGAGGGAGGATTTCCGAGATGTCGATGTCGGGCGAATTGGTGCGAATTGGTTTGAATGGGCCACGTATTTCCCGTGGTGCGTCCGGTTTCATATCCCACAAATCTACATGACTTGGGGCGCCGAGATTAAAGATCATGATACAGGCGCGGTTGTCGTGACCGGGACGGACAGCGCCGGCCTCCTTAGCAGCCAGTAGTTGTGGTAGAGATAATCCAGCAGCGCCAAGTGCACCGACCTGCAGAAACTCCCGCCTTTTCAGGTGACTGCCCCCGCAGATGGAGGCCTGTTCTTCAGCTAAAAAATCAAACATAACGCAAAAAATTGAGCGGTGATCAAGCCGCGAACGGAATCACGGCATACTAGCGTTCCGTTGCAAAGATGCACGACCAAAACGGTGCCGGATTGACAAAGCTACGCGAGGCTGCGATTTCATCCGTACCAAATAATTAAAATGATTAGATTAAAAGCAACGTTGTTGGCGCTATCTGGCGCATTGGCTTGGATTGCTGGTGTGGATGCGGTTGATTCAAAGTCCAAAGTTCGGCCAAATATTCTGTTTATTCTTGCTGATGACCTCGGATGGAAGGACTTGAGTAACGAGGGGTCGAAATACTACGAAAGTCCGTACATCGATCGTATAGCGCGTGAAGGGATGAAATTCACCCGTGGTTACGCCGCGTGTCAGGTCTGCAGTCCGTCCCGGGCGAGTATTATGACCGGTAAATATCCAACAAATCATGGTATCACCACTTGGATAGGTGATCGTGTAGGAGAAGCATGGCGAAATACTCGCCGGCATGACACACATCTGCCACCTGAGTACGATCGTGCTCTGCGAGCTTCCGAGATTACGATTGCCGAGGCACTCCGAGATCAGGGATACAAGACCTTTTATGCTGGTAAATGGCACATCGGTGGCAAGGGTTCTTGGCCGGAAGATCACGGGTTCGACATCAATAAGGGAGGTTGGGATGTTGGGAGTCCTCATGGCGGCTTTTTCTCACCATGGAAAAATCCCAATCTTGAGTCTGGTCCGCCGGGCGAGTCGCTGCCAATTAGATTGGGTAACGAGACCGCCAAGTTTATCGAGGAACACAAAGACAAGCCGTTCTTTGCCTTCCTTTCGTTTTACTCTGTACACGGGCCGATCCAGACCACGCCCGAATTGTGGGAAAAATACCGTGAGAAGGCTGAGGCCACTGGCTTGGTCACGGAGCGTTTCAAGTTCGATCGCCGGCTTAATGTTCGTCAGGTGCAGGATTGCCCTATTTACGCTGGGATGATCGAGACGATGGATGATGCTGTCGGGATCGTGCTGAATAAACTAGACGAGCTTGGCTTGGATAAAAATACTATCGTCTGCTTCACCTCTGACAACGGCGGTGTGTCTTCTGGGGATGCCTACTCGACTAGCAATACGCCGTTGCGTGGTGGTAAAGGTCGGCAGTGGGAGGGTGGCATTCGTGAACCTTATTACGTCAAGGCGCCGGGTGTGACCAGACCAGGTGGCATCAGCTCCGTGCCGGTCAATGGCATCGATTGGTACCCGACGCTGCTGGAGTTGGCCGGTGTCAGTATCCCGGTCAGGCAAGCGGTCGATGGCGTCAGCATTGTGCCGTTGCTAAAGGGAGGCAAGATCGCCAAACGCCCGCTGTATTGGCATTACCCGCATTATGGTAATCAGGGTGGTGAACCGTCCTCAATTATTAGCCAGGACGATTGGAAGCTCATCTACTACCATGAGGACGGCCGTGATGAGCTTTACCACTTGGTTAAGGATCCGAACGAAACGACTAACTTGGTCAATCGCGAAACCAAGCGTGTAAAGCGATTACGAAAAAAACTAGATGTTTGGCTGAAGAAAACTAAGGCGCGGTTCCCGGTCAAGGATATGCAGGCTGATTTGGTTAAGCGCGAGGTGCGGCTGAAGTCCATTGCCTCCGACGGCAAGGCGCGACTTGAGAGGCAGCACGCTAACTTCCTTAAAAAGAATTTCAAACCCAATAAAGACTGGTGGGGCAGCGCTCCGATTGATTGACTGTTTCGAATCTTAACTCGCCTTGAGGTCGGTGAAGCGCAGGAACAGTCGTGACAAGAGACTCATGCGAATCGGCAAAGCCAAGTGGAAGTCAGGCTCGACGAGGCGCACGTTTTTTTTCATCATTCTTGAACTGAAACCAAGTACTTAGCCAAGTGCGCCAATATAAGATTACATTATGAAACAACCACGACGACAATTCCTGAAATCCTCGGTAGTCATGACTGCTGGGGCGGTTCTGTTACCCGACGCTTTCGCAGCAAAAAAAGCCACGCGATCTCGCTACCAGATTGGGCTTTCGCAGTACTCGCTGCGAGCCATGTTTAAAGACGATTCGCTTGATCCATTGGATTATCCGGCGTTTAGTGTTGACCAGTTTGGTATTAATCAACTCGACCTATGGGAAGGCGGTCTGCCGAAGGATAAACTCGATGACATGGCGTATTTGAAACAGCTCAAACGCCGTGCTAAGAAGGCCAAGACTGAGTTGTTTTTGTTGATGTCGGGTGTGCTCGATGCGGCCCCACAAAAGCGCGATGTGACCTTAAAACAGATTCTATCATCGCTCTCCCGTGCACAGACATTAGGCTGTGAATTTGTGCGTGTCTTTCTTCGAGTACCCGGTAATTCGGAGGCGGCCGGGGTGGCTGCAAGCGTTGAGGCACTGAAGCCGTTGTCCGATGCTGCAGCAGAAAAGAACGTCGTCATCGCCATCGAGCCGGGCGCATCTCAGTTAAGTCAGCGTGGGGCATTTCTCGCCAAGGTCGCGAAAAAACTGAATCACCCTGCCTGTAAGTTGATGCCAGACTTTGGTAAGTTGCGGAATAATGTTTACGACGGAACCGAGGCGATGATGCCGCACACGGCGACGATCTCCTGTAAGATGCACAGTTTCGACGAAAATGGAAATCAGCCGGACTTCGACTACATGCGCCTTATTAAGATTATCGATAAGGCTGGTTATCGCGGTATCCTTGCGATCGAGTGGGAAGGTAATAAATTTAAGCCGATCTCCGGTGTTATGGCGTCGAAAAAACTGATCGAGAAATCTCTGGAATCACTCGCCTGAGTATGTTTCGGCAGCTCCTCCTAAGCCTGTTTTTCGTCACGATGACGTTCGCAGCTAATCCGAATGTTATCCTTATTTATGTAGACGATATGGGTTATGGCGATGCGTCTTGTCTGAACCCGCAGGCCAAGTTCCAAACGCCGAACATCGATCGCTTAGCCAAGGAGGGGATGACTTTCACCGACGGCCACAGTCCAGACACGGTTTGCACGCCGTCGAGGTATGGCTTGTTGACCGGCCGTTACTCTTGGCGAACGACGATGAAGCGGGGAGTGATGGGCGCGGAAGGGAAATGTCTCATTGCTGATGGGCGAATGACACTTGCCTCGTTTTTTGGAGATAATGGATACTCTACTGCAATGGTTGGTAAGTGGCATTTAGGAATGGATTTTCCTGGTAATAAAGAAAATCGAAATTGGTCAAACCCAACGGTTGATATGCCACTTGATAAGGGTTTTGATTATTTCTGGGGTATTCCTGCATCTATGAACTATGGTGTGCTTGCCTGGTTTGAAGGCCGCATGGCAAAAGCGCCACCAACTCTGTACACACGGAAGAAGCCGAACCAAATCGCGATCGACGATTACCGGATTAAGCCGCCGTATCAGGCTAGGCCGGTGAAACCTAACGACCTAGAGGTGGCACCTGATTTTGTCGATATCGACTGCCTCGATAGATTCACTGAACAGGCGATAAAGTGGCTCGACGGTCAGGCGGCTGCTGCTCGGAGTGGTAAGCCGTTCATGCTGTACCTTTCGCATACCTCACCCCACAAGCCGGTGATCCCGCTAAAGCGATTTAGAGGGATGGGCAGTGCTGGGGCATACGGCCAGTTCATGATGGAGACAGACTGGCATGTAGGCCGAGTGCTTGATTGGCTTGATAAGAATAAATTAACGGATAACACAATTGTAATATTCACCAGTGACAATGGACCAGAGAATACTTGGCGTAAGCGTATTGAAAAATTTCAACACTATAGCAATGGAGTTTATAGAGAAGGCAAGCGTTCGGTTTATGAGGGAGGTCACCGTGTGCCTTTTCTTGTTCGTTGGCCGGATAAAGTGAAAGCTGGAAGCAAGTGGGGCTATCCGGTTTGCCAGACAGATTTATTAGCTACCTTCGCTGAGATGCTCGATAAAAAACTTCCTGATAATGCCGGGGAAGACAGTGTTAGTTTTTATCGCCCGTTGACTGGAAAGCCTACTCCTAAGCGTTTAGCTATGATTCATCATGGCATGCAGGGTAGATATGCTGTGCGAGAAGGAAAGTGGAAATTGATCATGGAGAGTAGAAAGTTAGATGAGCGTGAGCTTTATGATCTCTCAATTGATCCCAGTGAAACTAAAAACGTCATCAATAGTCATCCAGATGTGGTTGACTATTTAGTTAAAAAAATTAACGAGATTATCATAAGAGGAAGGACTACTCCTGGTCTGTTACAAAAAAATGACACCCCATTGTGGAAAGATCTTGTTTGGATGGTGAATTAATCAATAAAGGAACAAATATATTCGCAAGTGCCTTTTTTTATTTCTATTTCGAATGAACTTTTAGCCGGAACATTAAAATACTGTCCTTCAGAATAATTTTTAATTTCTTCATTACCTTTAAGTTTTACTGAACAACTCCCAGTAATAATTTCCATGTGTTCTGCTTTATCTGTATTGAAGTGAAATTGACCGGGAAAAATAATACCGAGTGTTTTTTTGCTTCCGTCCTGAAGAACGATACTATGACTAATCACTTTGCCTTCAAAATATATATTAGCTTTTGTTGTTATAGTTGCATTTTCAAATTTAATGTTTTTCATGCGGGCGAAATTTTTATTTTAATTAATAGGATGTCAAGTCAGGTTGAGATCCTAGTTGACGTAACTTCAATGAGGGCGTTTCATTTTGCAGTTTAATATATGAATCGTACCATTGTTATAGGGATGTTTCTTGGGTGGTTTAATTTCGCTCAACCTGCAGATCAAGAACTCTTTAATACTCAGAAATTATCTTCGCCGTTACTAAATCCTGCTGAAGCATTGAAGGGGATATCTGTTCCTGATGGGTTTTCAGTGCAGTTAAGTGCTGCAGAACCGGATGTGCAGCAGCCTATTGCGATGTCATGGGATAGCCGCGGGAGATTGTGGGTTGCCGAATGTTATACATATGCTGAATCTAAAATAAACTTCGACACTCGAATGAAGGATCGCATTCTCATTTTTGATGATACAGATAATGATGGGGTCTTTGACCAAAGAAAAGTATTTTGGGATCAAGGCTCGCATATTGCTGGTATTGAGGTGGGTTTTGGGGGTGTTTGGGTGGCTGCGGCTCCTGATATATTGTTTTTACCAGATCGAAATGAAGATGATATTTTAGATGGGGAGCCTGAGGTTGTGTTAAATGGTTTTGATAGTGATCGCGTGAGACATAATATTGTTAATGGATTACGTTGGGGGCCTGACGGTTGGCTTTATGGAAGACATGGTATTTTGGCTACATCTAACATCGGAAAACCAGATGATTCCAATGCAGACCGGGTAAAGATGAATTGTGGAATTTTTCGTTATCATCCTGTTAAGAAAACATTCGATATAGTTTGCGAAGGGACAACTAATCCATGGGGTCATGATTGGGACGAACATGGTCAGTTATTTTTTATTAACACCGTAATAGGCCACCTTTGGCATGTTGTTCCCGGTGCAAAATATGAACGAATGTATGGTAATCATTTTGATAAATATTTATACGAGTTGATTCCTCAGACTGCTGATCATTTTCATTGGGATGTGGGCAATGAAGAGTGGGCTGATCTTAAGAAGAATGGCATGTCTTCGGCTACTGATGCAGCTGGAGGCGGACATGCTCATAGTGGGTTAATGATATACTCGGGGGATAATTGGCCTAAGGAATATCGTGGTAATGTATTTACTTTAAATCTACATGGGCGTCGGATTAATCAAGAAAAGTTGCAGCGTTTAAGTGCGGGGTATATTGGTAAGCATTTAAATGATTTCATGCGTACTCAGGATGTTTGGTTTCGTGGGATAGAATTGAGCTGTGGTCCGGATGGTGCGGTTTATGTACTTGATTGGTCTGATATTGGCGAGTGCCATGAGAGTGATGGGGTTCATCGAACAAGCGGACGTATTTTCAGGATTTCGTATGGTAAGCCTAAGCCTCTAGCTGAGCCACTCAATAATCTAGACTCTTTGCAGCTGGCTAATCTTCAAACTCATCCTAACGAGTGGCATTCGAGAATAGCCCGGAGATTATTGCAAGAAAGGGCTATGGCTGGAGATGATATGAGTCTTGCTAAAACAACATTGCATCAGATTTATCGAGAAACCACGAATTTGGAGCAGCACCGTTTACGTGCCTTGTGGGCACTATTTAGTATAGAAGATTTAGAAGAGGATTGGTTACTACAGCAATTGCATGATGAAAATGAACATATACGTGTTTGGTCGTTAAAGTTTCTAACGGATTCAGGTGAAGTCTCAAATAAGTCACTTACTAACTTTGTTCGTTTAGCTAAAAGTGATTCTTCTGGATTGGTTCAAGTTCATTTGGCTTCTGTATTGCGCTTATTGCCGTTGTCTATGCGTTGGGAATTAGCAACAGAATTAGCATCGAAAAATACCTTTGCTGAGGATCCAGTGCTCCCTCTAATGATATGGTATGGGATTAGTCCTTCTGTTGGACAAGATCGTGTTGGTGCTATTGAATTTATATCTAAATGTAAAATTCCGAAACTTCGAACATTCGTTGCCCGAAGACTTGCGGGTGGGACTGACTAGTAGTAGGGACGAAAAAAATGCACTGGAATACCCAGTGCATTTTAATTTAGATAATTTTAAATTTATTCGACTACTAAAGTGCCCCACATAGAGAAGCCGTGTCCAGGATAGGTGCAGACGTACTCGTATTTACCTGGCACAGTTGGAGCCTTAAAGTAGAGCTTGTAAGTGTTTCCAGTCATTACTAATGGTGTGGCGGCAATGACCTTGTCGCTCTCAGGTACGAAGCTGTTGATCATCCCGGCGGCACCCATGCCGGCAGCCTTTGTAACAATATCCACACGCGATCCGGGTTCGACGATAAGCAAGTTATGCATCATTGGCATTGGGTCGTTATTGGTGAAAGCGAGTTCCACGCCGGCACCGGTTTTGACTTTCAGCTCTGCCTTGTCGAATTTCATCGGAGGTATCACGCCTATTTCTAACTTTACGTCGATTTTGAATGGCGGGCCTTCGTTGACTGGTGCTTTCTGAATTTTTTCGATTTCAGGCAATAGCTCTTTTGGCAGGTTTGCGAGCGCTTCTTTTCGGAAGTTGTTCAGAAAGCCTCCGAAGCTAGCCCCACCTTTGAAACTTTCGGCTTTGCGATACCAGCGGAAGTACTCAAGACGTTGCTTATCCGTCCAATGTTTTTTCAGATTGCGTAATTCCTTGGCATAATGAATCTGATCGCGTTGTGGAGAGGATGAGGCTGTTGCAGCAAATGCACGAGCATAGCCTGCATTTCGATTT
>JAYZHR010000148.1:0-13631 GCA_036166355.1 Verrucomicrobiota bacterium
GGAGCGGATTATTCGCCATACCTTTAATGTTTACTGCTGCGATAATCAGTGGAGAAACAATGATATCTCCACAAATAAATGGCTGGATTATACTGCTTTGCTTAGCCGTAATTAGCCATTTTGCAGGACAGGGACTGATTGCGTATGCATTTGGACATCTACCAGCTTCTTTAACTTCACTTAATCTGCTACTGCAACCAGTATTCGCAGCTGCACTAGGATGGGTATTGCTGAGTCAGACGATAATGGGTCAGCAAATGGCTGGTGCAATCATTGTTTTAGGCGCATTAGCGATTGCGAATCGACCTGCCAAGGATAAATAATTTTTGTGCCTTAAGACGAAGCATGGCAGCCTGTTGAGGGATGGATTCATTTCCCAACGAAATTAACGATGCGAATATGCCATTGGATGCTCCAGAGCGCAGGCGTCTGCCAATACTTCTACGCCATGCTTGGTACGGATTGAACCAGGCATTCCGACGTCGAATCTCTAAAATGGATCTTACACCAGATCAATTTACGGTTATACGGACACTCCTCGAAGCAGAACCGGAAAGTTTGACCCAAAAAGCACTTGCTGATGCAATAAGTAGTGACCCTAATACAATCGCAGCGTTACTTGAAAGAATGGAGACAAACGGCCTAATACAACGCCGACCACATGAAAAAGATCGCCGTGCAAATCAAGTAGAATTACTGCCTTCAGCAAAAGGTAAGTATGAGGCAATACGACAAGAAGCAATCGAATTACAAGGATACATTCTCAAGCAGCTACCTGAAAACGAACGGGAAAAATTTCTAAAGCATCTCGAAGTTGTGGCAGAAGCCTGCCGTAATGTTTCTAATAATGAACGCTGATCAACTCATAGAAAATAACTGAAGCTTGACACAATTGAGACTCTGTCTCATCTTCTTCACCCGCAAAAGCGGTTCTCAATGAAATCTTTTTTGAAATTATCTCTCGGCCTGAACTTTTTATTTAGTATTTCTGTTTGTGCCGCCGAACTGAACGTTTACTCGCATCGTCACTACGATTCGGATGCCATTCTCTTTAAGCAATTCACTGAAAAAACTGGCATCAAGGTTAACGTTGTTAAGGGTAGTGCTGATCAATTAATACAACGTTTGGTAAGTGAAGGTAAAAATTCACCGGCTGATGTGCTTCTAACGGTTGATGCTGGGCGACTGCACCGGGCCAAGGCTGCTGGTGTTCTACAACCAGTGAAATCTAATAAACTCCTGAAAAGCGTACCCCCATCAATGCGTGATCCAGAAGGACACTGGTTCGGAATGACCGTACGCTCACGTGTAATTGTATATTCAAAAGATCGTGTTAAGCCTGACCAACTCTCCACCTATGAGGAGTTGGCTCTACCGAAGTGGAAGGGCCGTGTTGTTGCAAGGTCATCAAGCAATATTTACAATCAATCATTGCTAGCTTCCATAATAGCTGCTAACGGAAAAGATGCGGCCTTATCCTGGGCCAAGGCTGTTCGCAAGAACATGGCGCGTGCCCCTCGTGGCAGTGACCGGGATCAAGCACGTGCAGTGGCCGCAGGACTTGCTGACGTAGCTATAATGAACACCTATTACCTTGGCATTCTTGCTAATTCTTCCGTGGCAGCCGATCGCGAGGTAGCAGCCAAAGTCGGCGTTTTTTTTCCTAATCAAAGAGATCGAGGAGCACATATAAATGTCAGTGGTGGTGGTGTTACAGCCAGTGCAAAAAACAAAAAAGAAGCAATTCAATTTCTAGAGTTCCTCACCAATTCAAAGTCACAGGAAACCTTCGGGAACGTCAACTATGAATACCCTGTGAAAATTAAAAATAATCGATCTGATCTGCTAAAAGGCTGGGGAACATTTAAAGCGGATAAAGTTAACCTCTCTATACTTGGTGCTAAAAATGCAGAAGCCGTGAAGCTGTTCGATCTCGCCGGTTGGGAGTAGACTTCCAACGGATTGGCTACATATTTGATTAAAATTGCGCAATACTGGTTGCGCTGTCTAAAGCATGAGATTCGTTTCAAACTCAATGCATGGACAGTTATAGCATTGGTGTTAGGGCTGATTCTGTTCCTGCCTATGGCCGAAATCCTGTGGCATCTTACACTACCCGCAGAAAATTGGGAGCACCTTCGCAATACCGTTCTCGGACAATACATAAAAGGCTCTTTAATCCTCGTATTTGGAACGGCAATTCTTTCCATTATTCTGGGTGTTTCATCTGCATGGCTTGTCTCGTGCTGCGAATTCCCAGGGCGCAAATTTTTTGAATGGACACTAATTCTACCTCTCGCTATCCCAACCTATATTGCTGCCTACGCCTACTTCGATTTACTTGATAGATTAAATCCATTACTTATATGGATAAGGATCAATATTAGCGTAGAAGTAATGACTATGATAAGTGATACAATTGTTTATCCAGTCACGATTATTGTATTGGCCTCAGTACTTTATCCGTACGTTTATCTTGTTGCTCGAGTAGCGTTTACAAAACAAAGCAACCATTTTACAGAGGCGGCACGAACCCTTGGCCACGGAGCACACTCTACGTTTTGGCGTGTCGCGCTTCCGTTAGCCCGTCCCGCCATCGTTGGAGGAGTTTCCCTTGTAATCATGGAAACGCTCAACGACTACGGAGCAGTAGAGCACTTCAACATACCGACATTCACCACGGGGATATTCCGTACTTGGCTTTCGGCAGGTGATCTATCTGGCGCGCTTCGTCTAGCCGCCTGTCTGATGGTTTTAATTCTTCTCTTGCTCCTACTAGAAAAATGGCTTCGCTTTGGCGCCAAGTTTCATAATGACAATCGCTCGGACCGACCGTTTCAACGTTATACACTCGGACTAGCTAAAGCCTGGTTAGCAACTTTCTGCTGTCTATTACCACTTGTAATCGGTTTTGTTTTACCCGTATCACGTTTAGTCTATTGGAGTAGTCTAACTTTAGGCAGTGTTTTTGATTACACTTTCTTAAAGCTTACCTTAAACAGCATTACCATTTCAACAACAGCTAGCCTGATCACCGTATTACTAGCATTGTTTTTAGCTTTTACTACCCGTTACTTTGGAAGTCGTATCCTTGGAGCAATAAATCGGTTGGCTATCCTTGGATATGCAGTTCCAGGCGCAGTAATCGCAATTGGAATTTTACTAATAGCTAAGCATGTAAACGAAGTAAACGGTTGGATTCTGACAGGCTCACTCTCAATGCTTGTATTGGCATATGTAGTTAGATTTCTCGCTGTGGCTTGGCAACCAATTGACTCTGGTATGGAGCGAAACTGCAAACAAATTAATAATGCTTCTCGGTCACTTGGCACCACAGCAATACAATCGTTGACTCAGTTAAATATGCCGCTATTAAGAAATGCATTAATTGCAGCTGGATTATTTGTTTTTGTTGATACTATGAAAGAACTACCTCTTACATTAATCCTGCGGCCTTTTAATTTCGAAACACTTTCAACACGCACTTTCGACCTAGCAAAACAAGCACAGATTCCCGAGTCGGCTGTACCTGCCCTTTGCATCATAATTGTCAGCTTATTGCCTTTGATATGGCTCAACTTACAAATACGCACCAATGTAAAATGAACCTACTCTCCCTTCAAAACATTACAAAGCACTATGCCCCAAACGAACCCGCTGCTGTCAATAATATCAGTTTCAACTGTTATAGTGGAGAAGTTGTTGCACTGATCGGAAGTAGCGGTAGTGGTAAAACAACCCTTCTAAGGATTATAGCCGGTCTAGAGATTCCAGACTCCGGGAAGGTCATACTAAACGAGAAGACCTTGAACAGCCCATCTGTATTTATTGCCCCAGAAAAACGCGATTGTGGACTTGTCTTTCAAGACTACGCCCTATTCCCCAATAAAACCGTCCGACAAAATATCGCATTCGGCAAAGGAGCAATGGACGATCCAGCCAGCATCGATAAACTTATGGATATAACTAATATTGCTGGGCTAGAACAAAGGTTTCCCCATGAAATTTCTGGCGGACAACAACAACGAGTTGCACTTGTTCGTGCTCTGGCAACACGTCCTTCACTTCTACTACTTGATGAACCACTAAGCCACCTCGATCCAGAACTTAAGCAATCAGTTAGAATCGAACTGCTAAGGCTTTTTGATAAAACTGAAACCACTGTAGTCTTCGTCTCACATGACATTGAGGATGCAATGGCAATGGCTGATCGCGTGGTTGTTATGCACAATGGCCAAGCTGAACAGATTGGAACACCAGATGAAATTTATAGACAACCAGTAAACAGTAACATTGCTCTTTTATTTGGTAAAACAGACTTCATACCAATTGAACTAATCCCAAATGCAAAGTATTCGTTTAAAGACAATAACAACAAGCAAATCGTTCCAGTCCGACCACAACAGTGGTCTATAATCAATGATAGTGCTACAGATCTGCCTACGTTTGATGGAATAATCAAATCAGTCAAAAATCGTGGTTCAAATCAGGAAATAGAATTTAAAACAGGTAAACTTACTCTTACACTTCAATTACCAAGGAATATACAATTTCAAGCCGGTGATGCTCTAACTATAGCCTATAACACCGACTTGTAAACCGCCTTAAAATGTCGCTGAGCGAGGTGTGCGAGGGAAAGGAATTACATCACGCACATTTGCCATACCGGTGGCATATATAAGGGTACGCTCGAAACCAAGCCCAAAACCAGCATGGGGAACAGTTCCATATTTTCTTAAATCCCGATACCACCAATAATCAGCCTTATTCAAATTGAGTTCATCTAGACGGGCATCAAGCACATCAAGTCGCTCCTCTCTTTGAGAGCCACCAATTATTTCACCAATTCCGGGAGCTAGCACATCCATCGCTGCAACCGTTTTTTCATCATCATTCATTCGCATGTAGAATGCTTTAATTTCCTTTGGATAATTCATCAATACTATAGGACGACCGACATACTCTTCGGTAAGCCATCGTTCGTGTTCACTCTGCAAGTCTATTCCCCAATTCACCGGAAACTCAAACTTGCGCCCATTATCAACCGCATTCTCAAGAGCACTAATCGCGTCTGTGTAATCCATTCGCTCGAAGCTAGCCTCAACAAATTTCTCCAAGCGATTGATACAGTTTTTATCTATCCTATGCTGAAAAAAAGCCATGTCATCTGAGCGTTCATTAAGTAATCTGCTGAAAATATTCTTCAAAAAATTCTCTGCAAGATCTGCGTTGTCTAAGAGATCTGCAAAGGCAATCTCTGGTTCAATCATCCAAAACTCCGCAAGATGTCTCGAGGTATTAGAATTTTCTGCACGAAAAGTGGGGCCAAAGGTGTAAACCTTGCTTAGTGCAAGGCAGTAACTCTCAACATTAAGCTGCCCAGAGACAGTAAGATTAGTCTCCTTGCCAAAAAAATCCTGTGCAAAATCTACATTACCATTTTCTGTGCGTGGCAAGTTTTCCAAATCCAATGCACTTACACGAAACATCTCACCAGCCCCCTCGCAATCACTTCCGGTAATAATAGGTGTATGCACCCAAAAAAATCCGTTCTCATGAAAAAAGCGATGAATAGCATTGGCCAGACAATGCCTAACACGAGCCATAGCAGAAAAGGCATTGGTTCGAACCCGCAGATGAGCCTGTTCTCGCAGATATTCAAAAGTATGCCTCTTTGCTGGCATAGGATATGTTTCTGGATCATCAACCATCCCAACTGGTTCAATACGAGAAGCCAATAATTCAACGCTTTGCCCCTTACCTTCTGACTCAACTACCTCGCCCTCAGCAATGAGTGAACAGCCCGCGGTAAGATACTGAACTTCGGTAGCGTAATTCACTAACTCACCAGGCACCACAACCTGTGCAGAATCAAAGCACGAACCATCATGCAACTGTAAAAAAGAGAGTCCAGCCTTGGAATCACGCCGGGTACGCACCCAGCCCCGTAAACAAACTCGGTCGCCTACAGAAACACCATCCTTCATTAGTAATTGATTAACCAATACAAGCCGGAAATCCTCGCTCATGCCCAAATAATATGCGAGTCAAGGGAGAGAGTCCAAAGGAAGTTTAGCTAAGAACACACTTTGTAAAATTGGATAATACAACCAGGATCTCTAGAATATAGAAAGTTGCACTGTAAAAAGTTGCTCGTAGCTGAATTCTTGCCAAACTCCCTCCCAAGGATTGAAAGTTTTATTTAAAGTATTTTTTTTGATCGTTTTACTTTCTACAGACTTGTGCCTTCATGCCAAGACGAAAGCTCTGCATGCCTTTCTGGAGAATCACTGTTTTGACTGCCATAATAAGGAAACGAAGAAGGGCAAATTGGATTTGGGGTCAATTTCCTTTGAACTAGATAACAGAGAGCCATTTAACATCTGGGTGCTAGTTCATGACAAGGTTCAATCAGGTGAAATGCCGCCTAAGAAAAAAACCCGCCCCAAGCCAGAGGAATCAGCTGAATTTTTACAATCACTCTCAAATGCACTTGAACAAGCAGACCAAGCTCATATAGCAAAAAATGGTCGGTCGACCCTACGTCGACTAAACCGATTCGAATATGAAAATTCGCTCCGTGACCAACTCTCTTCACCTTGGCTATTAGTAGCCGATATGTTACCCGAAGATGGCACAGCTTACTTGTTTAACAAAGTTGGTGAACGACTAGATATATCTCACGTACAAATTTCAAAGTTCTATGAAGTCGCTGAGTATGCAGTTCGGGTAGCCCTACAAACTGTTGCTCATAAAACGAAAAAACAAAAATTTTATGCACGAGAAGAAGGCCACATGATTAGCGGATTACGTTGGAAACCGAATATTCAAACAGCTGCGACACGCGCATCAATCCCTCTGCTTGGCACCACGCCTCAACCAGAAATTATCCGAGGTAATCAGCCTATGACCGTTGGTCCTTCTAATCCAGAAATACGAGAACAAGAAGCAGTAGGTTTTGTTTCCGGGACATACACGGCCACAACCAAATACGACTTTACTCGAGTGCGTGTACCAATTGATGGTCACTACAAGATTCGAATGAAGACATATACGTTTCTGGCCGGACCAAACGGTGCAAGCGGCGGTAAAGACCATGGCTTAACTGGAGGAAATAAAGCGTGGTGGAGACCCAGCCGTACTGTTGCCTTCCCAGGCATACGTAGCGAACCAATCACTCTATACTCCGTATCTCGTAACGGCGACAGTAGATGGCTTGCCGTTTATGACTCATATCCTGATCCAAGCATCTCTGAATGCAATGTGGTTCTCAAAAAAAATGAAATCATCCGCCCGGATGCCACACGATTGATCCGCACGCGTCCGGGATGGAGCGGCAATGCAAATGCAACTCCCAATGGGGTGCCAGGTTTTGCATTAAACTGGCTAGAAATCGAAGGCCCAATCCATAATGAATGGCCACCATCAAGCTTTCATGCAGTAGCCGGTGAAACGCCATTCAAGCTTGATGGCGGTCGAGTCAAACTAATTCCGGAAAATACTAAACGAAGTGCCCGCGAGTTAATAACTAACTTCATGAAACGCATGTACCGCCGAACCGTTCATGAATCGGAAGTAAATGCCTATCTAGCTATATTTGAACGTAGTCAAGCACTCGGCCAAGATTTCACAGACTCTATTATAGCTGCTTATGCCACAATTTTATGTTCATCCGACTTTCTATTTATTGATTCCAGTCCTGGACATCTTAAACAAGAAGCACTTGCAACTCGTCTTTCATTTTTTCTTTGGAACAGCCCACCTGATGAAGAACTTTCTCAGATAAAAAAACTTACTAATCCTAAAATATTGCATGAACAAACAAATCGCCTTCTCGACGATCCTAAGTCTTCACGGTTTATTAATTCATTTCTCGATTACTGGTTGGATTTGAGAGATATCCTAGCAAACGCACCTGACGCATTACTTTATCCTGAATACTACCTAGACGACGAATTGACTGAAGCATCAGTATTCGAAACACGCGCCTTTTTTACAGAGCTAATTCAACAAAACCTACCCGCTCGTAATTTGATCGATTCCGAATTCACTTTTGCAAATGAACGATTGGCTAAGCTTTACCAATTAGAACCATTTGAGGGAATTAAGCTTCGAAAAGTGTCGCTTCCAAAGAATTCACCACGAGGGGGACTTTTGACTCAAGCCAGCATACTCCGTGTAACCGCCAACGGCACAACAACATCTCCCGTGGTACGAGGAGCCTGGGTAATGGAAAGAATCATGGGCATGGATATTCCCCCTCCTCCGTCTGGCGTCGAGGCGATCACGCCAGATACTCGCGGTGCAACTACAATTCGGGAACAACTTCAAAAACACAGCGAGTCAAGCTCCTGTGCAGACTGTCATCGAAAATTTGACCCTGTTGGTTTTGCACTAGAAAGTTTTGATGTAGCCGGAGGTTGGAGGAATCGATATCGATCCCTCGGTGATGAAGGAGATAAAGTAGAAGGAATTGGGAAAAACGGGCACTCATTCAAGTTTCGCTTGGCCAAAAATATTGATTGCAGAGGCGAAATGGAAAACGGACAAACATTCAATAATGTTTCGGAACTGAAGCAGTTACTTCTCAAAGACGAAAGAGCAATCGCACGAAATCTATTGCATCGACTAATCGTCTATGCCACCGGAGCACCTGTCACTTTTAGTGATCGAGAAATAGTTGATTCGATCCTAGATCAATGTAAAAGCAACAATTATAGGGTTCGTTCGCTTATTCACTCGCTCATACAAAGCAAAATTTTCTTGCATAAATAAACCTCCATTCGCATTGCATCCGATACTAAAGCCATTAGGATTCGCTCAACCATGAAGGGACCGCACATTGGAAATAGATTTACTATGAGTCGGCGGACATTCCTACGCGGATCAGGTGTGGCCATGTCATTACCACTTCTGGAGTCAATGACTCCCGTGTTCGCACGAGTAAAAGACTTAGCGCCACCTCCTCGATTATTCGCAATATGTAACAACCTAGGCCTTTTACCCGATAGATTCTTTCCAAACAAAGGGGGAACTGATTTTACACTATCACCATACCTCAACGAACTAAAACAACATCGTAAAGATTTTACGGTCTTTAGCGGCGTATCTCATCCCGGTGTAGATGGCTCACACTCCTCGGATGTTTCATTCCTAACCTGCGCTCCCCACCCCGGCGGAGGTGGTTTCCGCAACTCCATTTCACTGGATCAATTTATCGCAGGTAGAATTGGCCACAAGACAAGGTTTCCATCACTTACACTAGGAGTAAACGCAAGCATCGGTCGGCGCAGCTTATCGTGGACTGATGCTGGAGTATTGATCCCGTGCGAAAATCGCGCCTCCTCAATCTATAAGAAATTATTTCTTCAAGGCTCAAAAGAAGAAATTGACCGGCAGGTAAATAAACTTCAGCTAGGGCAGAGTATCATGGATACCCTCCTACAAGAATCAAAGTCTTTAACTCGTAAACTCAGCGCAAAAGACCGAGATCGACTTGATCAATATGCCACCGCGGTTCGCGAAGCGGAACAACGCCTTGTAATGGCCCGCGCATGGGAACGAAAACCAAAACCATCTGCACCGGTTGGCATGCCATCCGATCCGTCTAATAAAAATGCATTCATGCAGATGACCGGTTTAATGTACCAGATGGCTGAATTGGCCTTTCAAACTGATTCCACACGCTGCATTACACTGCTTCTTGATGGCAACAACTCTCCCGCTATTAAGGTTAAAGGAACGAAGATCACCGATGGTTATCATAACCTATCGCATCATGGAATGAACAAAGACAAGCTCTCTCAACTGGACGCTATCGACCGTTCTCAGATGCAACTTTTTGGGGAACTAGTTCAAAATTTAAAGAATGTCAACGAAGGGAAAGACAACCTATTACGTAATACTTTAGTAATGTATGGCAGCAATTTCGGCGATGCCAATAAGCATACTACAACGAACATGCCTATTCTCGTTGCAGGTGGCATGCTGAAACATGGACAACATTTGGCCTTTGATAAAAACAATAACTATCCTCTACCAAACCTCTTCGTTAGCATGATGCAAAGCATGGGAATTCCAGTAGAAAAATTTGCATCTAGCACCGGTACAATGCGTGGATTGCAATTAACCTAATCAGCAAGAATTTTCCAAACTAAATAAAAACTGACATGGGCCTTTCCAAACAAAAACTTCATGGATTCACATTGATTGAGCTACTGGTAGTCATCGCAATTATTGCAATCCTTGCGGGCATGCTATTACCAGCTTTAGCTAAAGCTAAAGGTAAGGCCACGGGTATTAGTTGTATGAACAACCTTCGGCAGATGAGCTTTTCTTGGACAATGTATGCAGATGACAACGATGACAAGCTAGTCCCAAATGCCGTCTACTCAAACCGTCGCAACTCTTGGGTTCAAGGCTGGCTTAACTATGCGCAATCAGTCCCTGACAACACTAATACAGTGTACCTAATGCAAAGTCATCTTTGGCCATACCACAAAAGTCTTGGCATCTGGAAATGCCCAGCGGACAAGAGCACCTCCCGCCATGGCGGAAAAGAACTACCAAGGGTTCGTAGTATCTCAATGAATGGATTCCTAAATTCACCCACAGTTCATAGTTGGCAAACAGGTTATCAACCTATGCGAAAGCTTTCCGATGCAGCAGGAAAACCTTTAAGCGAACTGTATGTAGTACTCGACCAACGCGAGGATCGCATAAACAACGGATATTTTGCAGTTGATATGAATGGCTACAATCCCAGAAATTCAAATGCAACCCGCTGGGTAGATTATCCAGCGAGTTACCACAACAATGCCGGAGGCGTAACACTAGCCGATGGTCATGCTATAATAAAAAAATGGGTGGATGGGCGCACATCAGTTCCAATTCGTAAGGGCGTAAATATTCCAATCTTCGTTTCTTCACCTAGGAATGCTGATATATTGTGGTTACAGGAACGGTCCGCTCCACCAAAGCGAGGTCGCCGTTAACACTTCAACATATGCAAATGAAGCTCGTTTCCTAAAAGCAACTGTGGCTCAATTGAGCTCTGCAACCTTTCCAGAATGTGAAATTTCTTTCTCTTCTTTCACTGTGGATCACTAGCTTTGTGGTATTCGCAACAGAATCACCACTCAAGCTGGTTAAGGACGATGTTGTTGTATTTCTTGGAGGCACGGACATGGTTCGAGCTCAACGCAGCGGTTATCTAGAAACACTTCTAACCTGGCGATACAGCGAACAAACACCAAAGTTCCGAGATATGTCTTGGGAAGCAGATACGGTATTTGCACTGGGAACAGAAACCGATCGATGGCGTAGTGGCGGCTTTCGAGGAATCAAGGGGCTTGGCAATCTGGAAACCCAACTGGCTAATCTCAAAGCCACGGTGGTTATAGTTCAACTTGGGAAAAACGAATCATTCGAGGGCGCCAAAGGCGTCGAAGATTTCATTCAAGCTACCGATAAATTATTTAGTCGACTACGCGGAGAAGATCGAAAATTAATTGTTATTTCTCCAACAAAATTTGAAAACCCCAACAACCCGCTATATCCCGATCTAACAGACCGGAACTCAGATCTAGCAAAATATGTAAATGTATTGCGTACTGCGGCCAAAAACCATGATGCGATATTTGTTAATTTATTCTCTAATAACAGAGAAACCCTTACTACAAATGGGCTTCACGTTGCACCAACCCATCAAGAAAAATTTGCATTACAAATAGCAGCGTCACTTGGCATCAAAAGACCTAACGGCTTTGAAGGATTAAATGATTTACTACAATCGGTTCGAGAAAAACACCGACTGTGGTTTGATTACTGGCGTCCAGCTAACTGGAAGTGTTTGTTCGGTGATGACAACCGACGAGTATTTAGCATCGGAAATCAAAAGAATGTCCCTAGTATCCGGGATGAACGCGATCAGATTCCTGCTCTAATCGACGCCGCTGAAAAAAATGTTGCTGCTGTAGTTAACGGTTTGGCCAAGCCTAAGATTGCCAAACAAATTCCGCTCCCTCCACCAACTCCCTCCATTTCCCCCGAAGAAGAATTGAAAGACTTTCAGCCTGCACAAGGTTTTGAGGTAAATCTTTTCGCATCGGAAAAACTGGGTGTAGAAAATCCTCTGACTATGCGCTGGGATTCTGAAGGAAGAATGTATGTGGCCTGCACTTGGACATATCCACATCTTAAACCAGGTGAAATCCCAAATGACAAAATCATCCTGCTCACCGACTCAAATGGTGATGGTCAGGCAGATCATTCTACTGTATTTGCCGATAAATTAAACATACCTACCGGATTAGAAACTGCCAACGGCGGGGTATATGTCGGCCAATCAACCGAACTACTTTTTCTCCGCGACATAGACGGGGACGGCATAGCAGATGAACGTAAAATAATTCTGAGCGGCTTCGGAACGGGAGATTCACATCAAGCTATGAACTCCTTCACGTGGAGCCCTGACGGCGAGCTATTTTTTTGTCAGGGTGATGGCATAGAGTCACGAGTTGAAACTCCATGGGGGATATCATCACTATATCAAGCAGGCGTATATCGCCTTCGCCCAGGACGACTTGAACTCCATGGTCTACTTGATGATTTCATGGGGCCAGGCAATCCATGGGGTGTAGTTTTTGATGACTGGGGTCAATCGCTAGTAGTGGACGGTGCCGGCGGCATAACATACTTGACGCCAGCCTTTATTCCGGCGAAGCGGCGTTTACGTCTAGACCGAATTGGTAATCCAGGTGGCTATTGTGGTGTCGAAATGATCAACGGACGTAACATGCCAGAATCTATGCGTGGACAATTCGTAATAAACGATTTCAAGTCTAACACTGTTAAACGTTTTTCACTTCGACCCGATGGATCCGGATTTAAACTGGATTGGCAGGATGCAGTACTAAAATCCAGTCATCGTAAATTTCGCCCTGTCGACATCCGAATGGGACCAGATGGTGCGATGTACATCGCAGATTTTTACAACAATGTAATCTGCCATCAGGACGATTATTTCCGTGATCCAACTCGTGATCTCCATCACGGTAGAATCTGGCGCGTCACTTACAAAAAAAATCCACTCTCACCTAAACCAAAATTCTCAAGTGCATCTACTTATCAACTACTCGATATGCTAAAAGCGCCTGAACGATGGACACGACAACAGGCTAAATTCGAACTTAGCAAGCGTGAAGGAGTGAAGATACGTGAAATTACAGAAAAGTGGATCGGTCAGATAGATAAAAAGGATCCGAACTATGAACGAAATCTTTTTGAAGCATTGGCACTTTGCGCAATTGCTGAAGCTCCAAGCCAGAAACTGCTGATGCAGACGATCAATTCCAAAAATTACCCATCAAGAGCATTTGCTACGAGACTTTTGAGCCGATGGCAGGATCGAATAGCAGACACAAACAAACTTCTCTCGCAAGCAGCAAACGACCCACACCCTCAGGTTCGGCTTGAGGCCATTCTTTCCTGTGGCCAAGTACCAAAGGCTAAAGTAATTCAATATGCAGCTCAGGCAGTTACAAAACATTCAAAAGATAAGTGGATTGACTACGCATTCACCCAAGCAGTAAGACATCAAGAACCAACATGGATGTCCGGATTTAAAGATG
>JAYZHR010000149.1:0-2633 GCA_036166355.1 Verrucomicrobiota bacterium
CGAAAAAAAACAAAATGGTTCATCTAAATAATTTTGCCAAGACGTTCACGTCGACTCGGTTCCCCGTAACTTATCGCAGATAATATAATAAACAAAAACACCCTGTAAAAGGGTGTTTTATTTTATATACTGTAGTTATTTTTAAGTTACTTAACTTTTTTGAGAATAATTGTTTCGTTCTCTTCACTTAACTGCGGCACTCCATTCAGAGTTCTCTTCAAAATGACATGTTTGAAAGTATCTTTTTCTGAAAAATCAAAAAGGCACAATTCGAATAATTTACCTGCAGGTGAATCTCCACTTCTCTCCCATAATAATTTGTTATTGTTAACCGATATTAAAACACCATTCATCATAACTCCTGTAGATGTTTGATATTGCTTCACCACTCTCCCCTTTGACGGATTGTAACTAAGGACTGCAAAAGCTTCCATAAAAGCTTTTTTATTTGGTTCTCCATTTGGTTTTGAAGCCCAAGTTAGTTTCATCACAGAACCCGTACCTCCTAATTCAGCAGTACAAGTAACGCTAACACTTGCCTTTCTTGCACCATAAGCCTTACTACTAATGTCACTGCTTTCCCCTTGGTATTTACCTAACAACGGCTTAAGCACATCAAGATTAGATGCATCAATTACACTACTTAAAGCATCCACTCTCCTATATCTAAAACCACCAGATGCTAAATCCCATAGTTCGTGATAAAAATCATGATCCACTTGAAATATATAACTAATATTCGCTTTATTCCATTTCTGCGGCTTGCCATCTACAATGTTTCTTTGCCTTATTCCATTGAAATTCAAAAATTTTCCGGCGACTGGAACTGCTTCAAATTCCAATTGCCACTTGTTAGCAGGAACATCAGAATTCGTGCTATTAACAATAGTAATGGTTTCCAAAAAGTGAGATTTACTTTTTCCTTTTTCTATTACTTTTGTCCATGTGCGTACATTCCCATTTACAGTCATTTGATCTCT
The DNA here is from genome assembly GCA_036166355.1 of Verrucomicrobiota bacterium. GTDB lineage: Bacteria > Verrucomicrobiota > Verrucomicrobiia > Limisphaerales > UBA1096 > UBA1096. The sequence continues at coordinate 981 of JAYZHR010000149.1, forward strand.
CGTCCAAGTACCTGGAACCAAAGATAGCTGTTCTTCAATCGGCAATCCAATGGCACTACTAGATAAAGCCACAGACGCTACTATATATTTAATCAATTTAAACTTTTTCATCTTTCTATATTATTAGTTATCCAAAAAATTATATTATTCTTGAGAACTTTCTAACGCTGCAATCTCCTCGTTCATGTCAGCGGGGTCGTAATAAGCAAGCATTTCCACAACCTTTCCATTTTCCCATCTGAAATCACAATGAATTGGAAAAGTGACTTTTTTATTAGTTAGACGCCCTACAGCTTCAATATTTGCCCAAGCATTACTCCAAATAGTTTCCCCAGAACGAAGATCCCCCACAGTTTTACCGTCAGAAGCAAGCGCTTCATCAGAAAAATAGTTTGTATGAACATGGAGGTCCAAAAACTTCATATTCTTAAATAAAACTTTATGTATTTTATTCAGTCTTTCAATATAGGCCTTCTTCCCACTGACTTTGATCTTATTGATCGATACTTCAACATTGTCCGCATAAAAAGATTCAGCATACGCAAGGTCTTCTATAGAAGTTGAGTCAAAATACTTTATTACTCTTTTGGAAATTTCGTCTTTTGTCCTTAGAACCGAGTTTTCATCATTATCAATGGTTTTCTCACCGATAACTTTTGCCAACTCCGATTTGGAAACTTCTCCGCTTCCATCTGCTCTTTTAGTAATATTGATTCTAATTTTCTTACTTACTCTTTTAGATACTATGCGCGTTTCATAAGTCTTCCCTCGACTTGTCTCTGTATATTTCCAAACCTCACCAGCGGAACTAAATCCCACGAGTTCTCTTGGCCCCCAAAAAGGCTTCCCACCATCATAACCAGAATAAAAAGACTGAACGCGTTTAGAAGCTGGATCCCAGCCAACGAAACCGCTACCAATACTGAGCATTTTTCCATCTTCGGTTACCATTTCATGTGATAATAATATTTTTTTTCTATCGTCACTTATGTCAATGGTTTCATTATTCACATAACGAATTCCTGCAGGAATCCCGACCCACAAATCTTTTGTTATACCTGCTGTTCTCCATGTGCCAACATCACCGGATTTTATAACAGAGTCCAGATACTCCGACCAGGAATCAGGAAGCTTCAAATCTGGAATATCATCTTTTGCGATAAGATCCATATGAAGGCATCCTGCTAAAAAGAATGCGGTTATTAATTTTATAGTATTTCTCATAATTAAATTAGATTCACTCAAGTCTGCTACCACTCGAATCTTTTCCATGTCTCTTTCAAGGGGGTTTTCTCACCTGTGCTACTAACAATATGGCCTTCCAGAGACATATCATCTTCCTTAACAGATATTGTAGACTGAAGCATACCGCCTAGACCATTTGGGGTTTTATAATGAAATTTTGGTGTTTCCCTGTAACTGGGAGCATCATATTCAAAAGTACCACCAAGAGATTTTGTAATCTCACCAGTTTTCTTGTTTACAACAATCCAGACCCATGTGTGATCAAGTATGAATTTTAACATGACCGTATCAGTATTATTCATAGGTCTCATCCAAACCCCTTCTATTCCGCTACGATTAAAAGTATTTTTTGTCGCCCTTTTCCACATCTCCCTCCAATCTTTTCCAGTCTCCTGATTTTTACCTAAC
>JAYZHR010000150.1:0-2649 GCA_036166355.1 Verrucomicrobiota bacterium
GTTTTGGAGTTTAATCGTTACGATCTTTATACCAAAAGTCATGAAGCGCCGGATGCGACAGCTCTTCGTTCATTTTACGAAGAGCTCATTGCAGAATATTTTCCGGCCAAACTTCGCTGGTGAGTAAGAAGGACCATAAGGTTGCAGCCTTAATGGAAGGCATTGAGGAGGGGGAACATGATCCGCACTTAGTTGGGTATCTACGTTGTTTTAATTCTCAGCAATTTTATGAGGCTCACGACGTATTGGAGGCATTGTGGTTGAAGGATCGTTATGGTCCAGATGGAGACTTTTTTAAGGGATTGATCCAGTTTGCAGGATCGTTTGTGCATTTACAAAAAAAACGTATCAGACCCGCCAGAGTTCTTTTTTTACGTTGTACTACTTATCTATGTAAGTACCCGTCAAAGTTTTATTCACTAGATGTTTCTGGCATTATCCGTTTGGCAAAAGAATATGCATCAAATTTGGAGGATACAGATCCAGACAGTGAGTTTTTATTAAAAAATGTTCCATCAATTGACTTTCATAAGTTAATATAGGATAGAAGTCTAAATATTGTTTCCTTGATAGACGCTAGCCTGGCGATCCATCCTCTTTGTTTATAACGTGATAGCCCGTGTGACATTGGACCTAGCCGTTCGGCGAGAGTTTGATTATCTCATTCCGAATGAGCTAGAAAATAGTGTACGTGATGGAACCAGAGTTAAAGTACCGTTTGGTGCTCGCGAAATTCTGGGAGTTGTTACGGCTATACTTGATGAATCACCTCACGCGAATCTACGTGAAATTATAAAGACGGTTGGAGGCCAGTCGCTGGTTACTCCCCCTATTCTTAAATTGGTGCGTTGGATCTCAGACTATTATTGTTGTGCTCCAGAGATTGCCATGAAGGCTGTATTGCCTGATGCAGTACGTAAGGAGGAGGAGGGATGGCGTGAGAGATTGTATGTACGTGCGCTTCCACAACATGATCAACGACCTAAATTGACCAAGCGTCAGGAAGATCTGTGGACGATTATTGAGGAATGGCGAGAGTTGCCACTCCAAGAATTTGTAAGATTGGCTGGTACTACTTCTGCGACAATTCGTAAGCTTGAAGATAAGGGATTGGTAAGTATCGCACCTCAAATTTCAGAGCGTGATCCTTATGCAAATGAGCATATTATGCCGACCAAGCCGTTGGAGTTGAATAATGAACAATCCGTTGCGCTTAACAGCATTATTAAGTCCATTGATAATTTAGATAGCTCGGAATCCAGTTTGGATGAGGATGATGAGAATAATGCCTTTTTACTACATGGAGTTACAGGTAGCGGTAAGACGGAAGTTTATCTTCAGGCTATCGCGCATGCGCTCGAGAAAGGAAAAGGTGCGATAGTTTTGGTGCCTGAAATTTCTTTAACCCCCCAGACGGTTGAGCGTTTTAAAGCTCGGTTTAGTCAAGGGTCTCTGCAGACGTTGGTTGCGGTGCTTCATAGTCATTTATCTGCAGGTGAACGGCATGATGAATGGCATAAAATACGGCAGGGTAGGGCAAGGATAGTGATAGGTGCCAGATCGGCGGTATTTGCACCAGTCGAGCCACTTGGATTGGTTATTGTTGATGAGGAGCATGAGCACTCCTACAAACAGGAAGAGGCTCCTCGTTATAATGCCCGGGATTTGGCTGTTGTTCGAGGTCGGCAAGAGGGTGCTGCGGTAGTTCTTGGGTCAGCAACTCCCTGTATGGAAAGTTACTACAATGTGCAGCGTAAGAAGTATTGTTTACTTTCATTAACAGAGCGAGCTGATGAAAAGACTATGCCTATTGTACGTGTTGTAGACATGCGCAATGCGTCTAGAAAGGAAAAAGGTATAAGTATATTTTCTCCACAATTGCGTGAAGCGATTTTGCAAAGGCTCGAAAAAAAAGAGCAAGTCATGTTATTTCTTAACCGTCGTGGATGGTCTAGTTCCTTGCAATGTACCGAGTGTGGTTTTGTGGCTGAGTGCCCAAACTGTAGTGTATCGTTGACATATCATCGTTCAGCCCAACAGTTAATGTGCCATATATGTGGTCATATTGATTCGGCTCCAAGCAAGTGTCCCGAGCAAAATTGCGGAAATTCTTCGATTCGGTTTTCAGGTCTTGGAACTGAAAAAGTTGAGGCTGCTTTGGATAAAAGTTTCCCTTCAGCGCGGGTTAAACGAATGGATTCTGATACGCTTAAGAGGAAGGAGGATTATAGGCGTATTTTGGGTGATTTTCGAAGTGGTAAAATCGATATTTTGGTTGGTACGCAAATGATTGCTAAGGGTTTACATTTTCCGAATGTTACCTTGGTAGGGATAATTCATGCTGACTTAAGTTTACACATACCAGACTTTCGAGCTGGTGAGCGGACTTTTCAACTACTTACACAAGTTGCCGGTCGAGCTGGTCGAGGAGATGTCGAGGGGGAAGTGTATATTCAATCGTTTACACCATTTCATCCTGCAATCCAGTATGCCCGCCGTCATGACTACATTGGCTTTTATGATCAGGAGATTGAGTTCAGGCAACAGTTGCGCTATCCGCCTGTTGGACGGGTTGCTTTATTGACTTTGCGTGGACGAAGTGAGGATAGAGTTCGTTTTTTTGCAGACCATTTAAGAAAGGAAATGGAT
>JAYZHR010000151.1:0-18927 GCA_036166355.1 Verrucomicrobiota bacterium
TTAAATCTTTTGATGAAACCAAGGGGCAATATGAAATTTTATCCCAAGCCGAATTTGCAGAACGGTTTGGCTTGGTTTACCCGATACAACAATATTATCGGGCAAGACTAGTTGAGTAATCCTCCATTTTTTTAAGCATGAAAACAATTAATAATTTTTTATTGAATCATATGATAGGGCATTTCTTATTAGGAATAATAGTAATTATTTTTTAACGGGATGCTGCACTCAGGCCCCAGAACCGCCAACACCTACAACCCCAGAGCCACCAACATCCACAGCTCCAGACATATCAATTCATAAGGCTGCCTCTAAGGGGGAAATTAATGTGGTAAAAGCATGTATTGCGGCCGGGATGAATATTAATGCAACTGATAATTTAGGAAGGACTCCTTTGCATTTGGCTGCATTAAATGTTCATAACAGCATTGCTAAACTGCTAGTCAAAGAAGGTGCGAACGTGAATGTAGTAGATAATGAAGGGCTTTCCCCGTTAGACTATGCTGAAAACGAAACCTTTGGGTATCTGATAGATCATGGCGGCAAGTCTGGCACAGAAATAAAATCAGAAAGAAAATAACTTAGCCCGATATTGCTCATGAATCGGCGAAAATTTCTATTATCTGCAAGTATTTCCACAGCTAGCTTTTACGCCAGCGGGATATGCCAAGAGCGTAGAAATACGCATGATCCAATTGGAACTTTTGAACCGTTTATTCAGCGTGGCCGACTTCCTCATTCAGTTATTATTCAATCGCTTGAACTATACAAGAAAGGAAAGAATTGGTTTATTCGGGCTCGTTCTAAAGATGGCTCTGAAGGATGGGCTGTTGGGCATCCTAAGAAAATGAGCCTGAGCCAAAATGTCTTCAACAAAGTGATTGCTCCCTATATGCATGGCAAAGATGCTAGGGACCTCGATCGGCTAGTTGATGAAGTCTTTTTAATTGGCAGCAATTACAAGATGCAAGGTCAATTATTCTGGGTTTCACTCGCAGCAGCCGAATTTGCTATTCTTGATCTATTAGGGAAAGTTGCAAGCTGTTCGGTAGTAGATCTTTTAGGTGGCCAGCATCGTAAGAAAATTAATCTTTATATTGCTAACAATCATCGAAATAAAAATGCTTCAGAATCTTTACGTCGCATTATTCAGTCTGTTGATAGCATTAATGCTAAAGCCCTGAAGTTTAAAATAGGAGGCAGAATGAAAGTTGATGATCAGATTCCTGGTCGAACTGAGAAATTGATCCCCTTAGTCGCAAAAGCTTTAGGCGATAAATGCACACTCTACGCTGATGCTAACAGTTCTTACCTTTCTGTAGGAAAAGCAGTTGAAATCGGTAAAGTATTGGAGGCAAATGGAGTTTCGTTTTATGAAGAGCCCGTGCCTTTCGACTATCTTGATGAAACAAAACGAGTAGCAGATGCGTTAAATATTCCCATTGCATGGGGAGAGCAAGAGAGTAGTCAATGGCGATTCAAATGGATGGTAGAAAATAGTGGGGTTCGTGTTTTTCAGCCCGATATTTTTTATTATGGAGGTTTAATTCGCTCATTACGCGTAGCTCAAATGGCAGCTAGTAAAGGCTTTGATTGTACACCGCATATTTCAGGCGGAGGTCTTGGATTTCTCTATATGGGAATCTTTGCTGCTTGTTGCTCTAACGCTGGGCCATATCAGGAATACAAGGGTCTAACAGCGGATTTTCCATGGGAATCAACAGGAGACAAGATTACTGTCAGCAATGGCTCAATGAACGCACCTAATGGCTTCGGAATCGGGGTAAATATTGATCCAGACTATTTAAAGAATGCTGAGAAAGTTAAATAGTATATCTAAACTGAAACGCCTCACCCTTCCCTTTTGCTTGTATTGCTTAATAGCTAAAGTAATTGTCCCTAAAAAAATTATTCTATAATGAATAATAAATTATTTTATTTAATTTTTATTTTTAGCAGCTTTTTTTTAAATCCAAAGGCTAACGCTCGTCCAAATATCATCCTAATCATGGTTGATGATATGGGGTGGTCTAATATCGGATCATATGGCGGCATGGTAGAAACCCCTACGCTAGATCGATTGGCCCATAATGGAGTTCGCTTCAATCAATTCTATAATGCTGCTAGATGCTGTCCAACACGTGCAACACTAATGACTGGCTTACATCCACATCAAGTAGGTGTAGGTCATATGGTCTTGCCAATTCGACCAATTACTGACGGAGATGCTAAAAATCCACGATCCCGATTTGCGCTAACCACTGGAGATAGAAGTGAAATTCCTTATGCTTATCAAGGCTGGTTAGATGTCTCAATACCAACTCTTCCTGAAATGTTACGATCCGCCGGATACGGAACCTATATGACCGGCAAATGGCATCTTGCAAATGAAAAGCCTGAAACGTGGCCTCTTCAACGTGGATATAATCGATTCTACGGCCATCTCGCTGGGACATCGGATTTTTTTCGACCGGCTAATCTGCATCGGGGAAACAAACCTATTACCGCGAAGGGAGAAAGGTATTATATTACGGATGCAATTTCTAAAGAGGCTATAAATTTCCTCTCAGATCACGACAAAGAACAAGACGACCAGCCTTTCTTTCTATACTTAGCTTATAACGCTCCTCATTTTCCTGTTCAATGCATGCCAGAGGATTATAAAAAGTACCGTGGTCGATTCATGGAAGGATGGGATGTTCTTCGTGAAAAACGACTAGCAAAACAAAAGCTTATGGGCCTTGTCCCGAGTAATACCAAGTTAACACCGCGACCAAAAAATATACCGGCTTGGAGTTCATTAAGTAGTAAGAAGCAAAACGAAATGGATGCGATTATGGCTACTTATGCCGGAATGATTGATCGAGTTGATCAGAATATCGGTAAACTCGTTAGTCATCTCGAAGAGACAAACGAACTAGAAAATACAATCATCTTCTTTCTTTCAGATAATGGTGGAGAGGCTGAGACTGGAGCACTTGGCCAGTTTCAGTTCAAGAATCTTGGCATTTACGGAAAAGGGGGGAACAAATATGGAAAAGGATGGGCGTCACTATCCAATACCCCGTTTCGTGAATACAAACACTTCGCGCATCAAGGTGGCGTGCAGACTCCATTAATCGTTCATTGGCCTGAAGGCATTCCTAGCGGCAAAACTAATCGCATTCTAACTCACTATGGTTATTTGCCAGATCTTGTCGAAACTTGCCTGGATGTTGCTACTGCTAAACGTCCATTAACTAAAGACGGGAAAAACGTTCCGTTAAGTGACGGAATAAGCCTTGTTAGAATCCTACAAGGCTCAAATGAGCCGCTTCATACTGAACCAATTTTCATAGAGCATGAAGGGAATCGTATCGCACGTGATGGTAAATGGAAACTTGTCTCTTATGCTAACAAGCCGTGGGAACTTTATGATTTAGACTCAGATCTCAGTGAAATAAACAATCTTGCCACTGTTCAACCTAATGTAGTTGATCGCTTGAATAATTCTTACGCACGATGGGCTAAGAGTGTTGGTGTGGTCGATTGGAAAATTGGACGTACTTACAGTGTGTATAGATCAAATAAAAAGAAGTAGGGATTTGTTTAAGCTAACAATAATTTAAGATCATATATATCTGATAGTAATTATAAATAAATGAACAACTTAACCTTCCTCATAGTGGCTTTCCTAGGATTATGCACCTCACTTATAGCTCGTCCTAATGTTCTTATAATTATGACTGACGATCAGGGTTATCCTGAGCTATCTGTCCACGGTAATCCGGTTTTACAAACTCCTAACTTGGATATTCTTCATGGGCAAAGCATTCGCTTGTCGGATTATCATGTCACCCCCATGTGCACGCCTACACGTGGTCAACTACTCACAGGAATGGATGCTGCTCGTAACGGAGCAGTGAATGTGAGTAGCGGCAGAGCCCTTCTTCGCCCTGAAATTCCAACTATCGCTAATTATTTTAGCGATGCAGGATATTTCACAGGAGTATTTGGAAAATGGCATCTAGGGGCAAATTATCCTTTTAGACCTCAGGACAGAGGCTTCGAAGAAAGTGTTTGGTACCCTTCATCATCGATCCCTTCCGTGCCTGCTTATTGGGGTAATGACTACTTTGATGACGTCTACACTCACAATGGAAAGGAACAACGATACAAAGGATATTGCACTGATGTTTTTTTCTCTGAAGCCAAACGTTTTATGCTGGATTCAGTAAGGAAAAAGAAACCGTTCCTTTGTTATCTAGCCACTAACACCCCACATGGCCCATTCATTCCAAAAGATGAAGATCGCAAGGCAATTGCCCAAATTCTCGAATCGCCTAAGTTTGACCATTTAGAAGAAAACATAAAAAGACGCCTTAGTCTTTACCTTGGAATGATTCGAAATATTGACTGGAATATGGGTAAGTTGATGAAATTTCTCGATGAAAATAATTTATCTGAAAATACGATCCTGCTTTTTCAAACTGATAATGGAAGCATCTTAGGCCCTCAATATTTCAATGCTGGCATGCGAGGAAAAAAAACCCAAATTTGGGAAGGAGGACATCGAGTACCTTGCTTTATACGTTGGCCTAGCGGCGGCTTAGGTAAGCCTCGCGACATAGAAGGCCTAACTCAGGTCCAAGATGTTCTTCCCACGTTATTGGAGTTATGCGAAATAGAAATCAAGAATGTAAATGGTCAGAAGTTTGACGGAATGAGCCTTGCCTCGATTATTAAAGATAAAAAAAAGGTGCCAGAAGATCGTATGCTCATAATTAACTATAGCAGGATGCCTGGATTTTCAAATTACCCATCCCCTTATTCACAGACTCAAATGCGAGCAGATCAGTCTGCAGTTTTATGGAAGAGATGGCGTCTGCTTGAAAACCGCGAACTTTACGATCTTAAATCTGATCCTATGCAGAAGAATAATATTATAGGGAATCATCCTAAAGTCTTAGCTAAAATGCGAAGGCATCTCTATTCATGGTGGGATACAGTTAAACACTTAGCGAATAATCCACAGCGCATTATTATTGGAACTAAATATGAAAATCCCACTAAGTTATCTGCAACTGAGTGGCTTGATGTCTTTGTCGATCAGCAAGGTCAAATCTTTCGCGGCGTTCAAAAAAGTGGATATTGGCTTCTTGATATAGCTCAGTCTGGAGAGTATGAGATCGAGCTTAGACGCTGGCCCAAGGAAGCAGATGGGACAATCAGTGGGACCTTGCCTAACGGTGAAGGCAAGGCTTTGCCTATTACAGAGGCCATGCTTTATGTTAGTGACCACAACCATCTAGATATAGGGCAAAAAAAAGCATATCAATTTGAAGGCCTTACTAAACGAGTAACTCAAAAGGATAAGGCCATCACCTTTACCATGAGTTTAAAAAAAGGCCCCGTTGCTTTGCATACTTGGTTTAAAGGTCAAAACAATACGATGCTCAGCGCTTATTACGTCTACATATATAGAAAGTAATTATTATTTTCATGGTTAAGTATATCCTTATCGTATAGAAAGAAAGGCATGGAAGTTACCATTAAGCAGGCTTCTGTTGATGATATTACTGATTTAGCGAAACTGTTCAATTCATACAGGGTGTTTTTTAGTCAATGTAGTGATTTGTCACTGGCGCATGAGTTTATTAGTGACCGTCTAAAAAATGCTGATTCTGTTATTTTTTGTGCTTATTTATCTGATGATAAATGCGTTGGATTTGCGCAACTCTACCCTAGTTTTTCATCTGTCTCCGCAAAACAAATCTGGATATTAAATGACCTGTTCATTAATGAGGCTCACAGAGGAATGGGAATAGGAAAGAAGTTGCTTAATGAAATTAAATTGTTCGGAAAGAAGTCAAACGCCAAAGGAGTTTTAATTGAAACAACGGTGTCAAATACTGCAGCTCAAAGTTTATACGAGGCCAACAGTTTTCAGAGAGTGCCGGAGCGAATATTTTATGAGTGGAATAATTGACAGGTAATAAGAATAAAGGTGAAGGAAATCCGAGGATTTACGTTAATCGAGCTTTTGGTGGTAATTGCTATTATAGCAATCCTTGCCTCAATGCTATTACCATCATTAAGTTTAGCAAAAGAAAAAGGCGTTAGGATAAAATGCATGAGCAACCAAAAGCAAATTGGCCTTGCGCTTCATATGTATGCAGGAGAAAACGATAATTATTTGCCGTCCTATGGTGCTGATGCAGGAACATGGCTTTGGGACATTCCGACAAAAACTGCTAAATTTATTGTCGAATCTGGAGGATCAAGAAAGGTCCTCTATTGCCCAAGCAAATTTGCGAGTGTAAAGGATATTGATCTTTGGTGGGAGTTTCGTGGTGGCTGGACTGTAACTTCATATGCTTGGCTTATAAAAAGAAATTCATTATTTCGCGGGCCACAACCATTGAAGGCTTTCCGTTTGCCTCCTGAGGATCAGAAGTATCTTTACGAACGAATTACAGACGGCCAACCTTCTAGCGCTGAAGTTGTAGTGGATTGTGTTATTTCAGAAAATGGCAAGAACTTTGCTCGAATAAATAGCGGTGTAATTGACTATCATAGCACAAGCCACCTAAAGACCGATAATTTACCTGCAGGTGGGAATGTTTTATTTCTAGACGGACACACCCAATGGCGAGATTTCAGATTAATGAAAATACGAACTGCCGCTGGAGTGAGGCCTGAATACTGGTTTTAATCAAAATAGTATTGAAATAAGAAGGAGAAAAAATGACAGACGATTTTAAAACTAGTAAAGAGGCAATCAAATATGAACGCCTAAAAATTGGAGAAGGTTACATTAGCGGCTATCTGTCTGTTTTCTTTGCATTAATTTCTTTCGGAGGGGTTTTGTGTTTTATTTTCCCTGAACTTCTAACTACTCCAGAATACCGCCGAAATTATCCATTAGAAATACTGCGAACCATACTAATGTTGTGCCTGCTGTTTTCGTTTCTGTTCGCATTGCTTAGCTTGATTTTGTGTCGAAGCAAGATCCCCTCCTTGATGGGCACTATGATAAGCGCTATTGCTATATTAATAGGCGGAGCATCAGTTGAAGTAGAGAAATTCAATGAAAGTAATTTTTATATAAGCTTAGATTGGCTTTTATTAGACTTATTAGTGTTGGCATTTATTTTTATCCCAATAGAACTTTTTTTTCCAAAAAAATTAAATCAGTCAAAGTTTCATGAAGAGTGGAAAACTGATCTGGTTTACTTTGCTTTCGGACATATTTTCGTTCAACTGACTGCTGTTTCTATTCAGTCACCAGCAAGATATTTTTTTGGCAACTTACATATGGAAAATCTCCATCAATTTATTCAAGGAATGCCATTTGTGGTACAATTGCTAGCAGCCTTGTTCATTACTGATCTTTTCCAGTATATTGCTCATAGAACATTTCATAAAACGGCATCATTGTGGAAATTTCATGCCGTTCATCACTCAATCAGAGCAGTAGATTGGATGGCTGGATCTCGATTACATATTGTTGATATTCTTTTGACTCGAGCCTTTTCATATTTGCCATTGTACATACTAGGCTTCTCCCTTGATGTGTTTTATATCTACGTAGTTATTGTTTCCTTGCAGGCTGTTGGCGTGCATTCTAATACGCGTATAAAATTTGGACTTTTGAAATATTTGATCGTTACTCCTCAATATCATCACTGGCATCATTCCGATAATCCAGACGCATATGACAAGAACTTCGCAATTCATTTTCCTTTTATAGATATTTTATTTGGTACTTATTATATGCCAGGTAATGAGTGGCCTGAATCGACAGGGTTAGCGGACACGTCATTCCCTAAAGGGTATTTCAATCAACTTGTTTACCCATTTCGGAATGACCCTTCCAAAAATCAAAACATAAAGAAGTCCTCGAAAAGATAACATCCAAGGATTCAAAAAACCTGCTACCCAGTCTTTTGCTTCTGAAAAAACTATTACTTATCTGTCTGCTTATGAAAATTATCAAAATGATCACATTTTTTATATTTTCAATTTCTCAGTGTTTTTTTATAGCCGAAGACATGAGTTGTTAATAAAAATGGTGATTCGATTGGAGGTTAATAACGGGAATGGGATTTTCGAATAAACAAGCAGAGCAATCTTTAATGATAAAATACATATGTGGAATTTTTTCGGTATGCTTTATTTATTCAAATTTACGCTATGTCGTTTTCGGCAACGAGACAATCGACCATATTCCATTATTTATAATGAATAAGACACTGTCGTGGTCGGGGCTAGCAGTCATTGGACTATCCAGATTGTTTAAACAACCTGAAACAAGGAGAAAAACAGGGCTAATGGGAGCAATAATGATAGGAATGCATGTTGTTATATCCATGATTGTACTTCGCCCGGAGTATCTTGGTAAGTTTTTTAATGATCTAGATAAAATGCGAATGACTTGGAATGGCGAGGCAGCAATCCTTTTTGGAGTTATAGGATTGGTATTCTTAAGCTGTATTCTTTGGGAAACAATAAACGGGACTCGTGAATCATCTAACCCAACAATTGCAAGAAGCGTCTTGCCGTGGGCAGGAAAAGCCGTACTTATTTGTGGAGTTCTTCATGTAACATTTATGGGATGGAATGACTGGATTGAACCTGCGAAATGGGCTGACAATGGTTATTTGCCGCCTATATCTATGCTGTCATTTTTTACTGCAGTAATATTGATTTTCGTTTCAAGGGCTCGTCGTAATTAATAGTATATTTATACGTCTTGGCTTGTACTCAATCAGTTCTGAAGTACTTTGTCGGGCCTCTGGGAGGTATTAATTATTAGTTTGGTTACGGTTACAGATATCAGCTTTGTTTTAATAAATGCTATCAATCAAAAGTATTACTAAAGCTTATGCCGGGCGTACATTATTCTCTAATGTTAGCGTGCAAATTAATCGCCGCGACAGAATTGGAGTTGTTGGACCCAATGGGGCCGGTAAATCTACATTATTTTCAGTTATTCTAGGAGACGTTACCCCTGACAGCGGAGAAATAGCTATAGAAAAAGGATCTCGTGTTGGCTTTCTACCACAGGAAAGCGCGCCTACTGCAGATGAAACTGTACTTGAGCTAGCATGTTCATTTTCAACTGAATTTATTAATGCTGCAAAAAGGTTGGGAGCAATCGGGGATACTGAAAACAGTACACCTACGGAAGGCGACTTTGAAATATTTGAGAGTGCTGGCGGTGGAAGTTTAATTGCAAAAGCTAGGCAAATTCTTAATGGACTAAGTTTTAAAGATTCTGATTTTAATCGGCCAGCAAAGGAATTAAGTGGGGGTTGGATTATGCGCGCTCATCTAGCCCGCCTACTGGTGCAGGAACCAGATTTATTGATGCTTGACGAACCAACTAACCATCTAGATTTGCATTCGCTAATTTGGTTGCAAAATTATTTACAGAATTATCCTGGTGCAATTCTTCTTATTTCCCACGACAGAGAGTTTTTAAACCAACTAGTTCGACATATATTAGAACTAGAGAATGCCAGGTTTACTAGATATACAGGAAATTATGAAAAGTATTTAATTCAACGAGAAGCAAACGAAGCTCAATGGCAAGCTGCCTACGAAAACCAACAGAAGGAAATAGAACGCTTAATGAAGTTTGTGGATCGCTTTCGCGCCAAGAATACAAAAGCCACACAGGCGCAGAGCAAGCTAAAGCAAATAGAAAGGATGGAAAAAATCGAAGCGCCAATTATTACTAGAAAGCGCATGCATTTCACCTTCCCTCAACCCATGAGGAGCGGGCAACGGGTAATTCGGCTTAAGAATATTGTTAAATCTTACGGTGGCCTAGAGGTTTATAAATCGTTAAATTTAGAAATTGAAAAAGGTAAAAAGATTGTACTGGTTGGTCCAAACGGCGCAGGGAAATCAACTCTTCTTAAAATACTTGCTGGAGTATTAAATTTTAACAGTGGAGACAGGGAATTAGGGCATAATGTGAGGCCGGGTTATTTTGCTCAACATAGAACCGAGACATTGCAGCTTAACAAGACAGTTTTAGATGAAATGCTAGATTCAACTGCAATTACAACAGAAGAATCAGTCAGAACATTGCTAGGTTGTTTTTTGTTTTCTGAAGATGATGTATTCAAGAAAGTCAGCATATTAAGCGGGGGCGAAAAAAGTAGATTAGCAATGGCAAAACTACTTCTTAATCCTCCTAACTTTCTTTTACTTGACGAACCTACGACTCATTTGGACATTACAAGTATTGATACACTTATCGGTGCTATTTCACAATACAGCGGAACGCTAGTGTTTATTAGTCATGACGTACACTTTATTCGTAAAATTGCAGATAGCGTTATTCATGTTGAAGATGGCGAACTAAGGCATTTCCCTGGTCCATATCAGTATTATCTAGATAAGACAGGCCAAAGCTCAGGCAGGTCAACTGAAACTAGTTTTAATCAGGACTCCTCAAATAAACCTGTTCAATCAAATAAAAAAGAAGATTCAAAGAAACGAAAAAGACGTGAAGCTGAAGCAAGGCAAGCGTTATCAAGAAAACGTAAAGATAAAAAAGAAGCCATCAGTACGCTAGAGGCTAAGATTACCCAATTAGAAACCCGTCAATCTGAAATTAACTCCCTATTAGAACAACCCGAAACATACGCTTCCGGAGGGCAAGCGCCTGCATTAAACAGGGAATTAATGGCAATAAACGAAGATCTTGACCAATTTAATAAAGAGTGGAGTGAAGCAGTGGATGCGCTTAATGCACTCCATTAGGCTTTGTCCATCTGACGCCTTTGCCTTTTTCAGCAATAACTTCTAATTGTCTTGAATCAAAAGTAAAAAGCTCAGAATCCGATCCTTCTTCGTTTCCATTAGGCCATGTTACAATAAGTCCAACAGCCGTTTCTGAATCACCAATAATCTGAGTAGTTGTATTCTGCGACAAGTATCCAGATCCCATTCTAACGATATGCTTAGCTCCAATATGTGTCGGTTCATCTTTGTATAATAGACGCATTGAAGCTCCGACCCCATTAATGTTGCCTTCAGTGTTTTTTAAAGTCACCCGAAGTCCTCTTCTTTTGTTTTGGTTCTTAAATAATCTTGGCAGATTACCATTTTGGCTAACAATAATGTCCATTAAGCCGTCATGATTAAAGTCCATAACCGCTGCTGCTCTTCCTTCACCAGGAATAACGAATCCACTTTCTGCAATGCCTAATGAATTAAATTCACCATTACCAGCTCCAATAAGTATGACACCTAAGCCAGCGTCATCTCGAGATTCCTCTAGATTAAGGTTAAACTGATTTTGGCTAATTGCTATATCCTGTGCTCCATCATTGTCAAAATCTGCGACCACAGGACTAAACGCACTAGAGAACTGGGCTTCAATGGGTAGATTTTTAGGAATAAAGCGATTGTTCTTTTGAAGAAACACCGTACTTTCTAATTTAGTAACTTCTAGCCTGTCCGTATCATCAAGCAAAGATGAACCAAATAGTTCTGATATGTTCATCGTTGAATAATCAGCATAATTATTAAAACGCTCTGTAATCCAAGGCATAGCTTCTGCAAATGTTGAAGCATTTCTACGAGGGTAAAGCGTATTTCCTTCACCGTATTCTGTTTCAATAATATCCCAAACTCCATCATCATTAATATCACCATGATAAATGACCAACGGCCTTTCATTTGATGCCTTGTAAGACGAGTTCAAGCCTCTATTAGTCATTACAAAATCAACCAATCCATCTGCATTAAAATCCCCGACATCAACTCCGATCCAGAGCCCCGTATATTTATCTAAACCATAAGGCTTCGTTTCTTCCTTGAAACTTACTCCTGTATTGATAAAGACCTTAGGTGATCCCCATTCGCATGCTAAAATTAAATCTGGCTTAGAATCCGAATTAATCGGGGCAAAGACTGCACTTGTTGCTACGCCAATTTTTTTAAAAGCTTTTGACCATGAATCGTTCTGAACAAATTTACCATTTTCGTTTATATACACCCAGCAATCGACAGGTTTTGGATAATGATTCGCAATTGAGCGACCCGCTATAAAAAGATCAAGGTCTCCGTCGCAGTCAACATCAGCCATTGACATATGCCCTGCACTTTCAGCTACAGCCTTTATTCTCTGAACAATGTCTTTGCCTAATTTATTTACAGTGACCATATCACCGAACGCAAGGCCGTCTTCAAGATTAGAAAAGCACTGTATTAAATGTCCCTCTGAAATTAATAGAGATAAACCGTCTCGGGAATTAATTGAGCTTATTGTATCTTTAAATGAACCTAATCCCCTTCCCTTTAAGTTGCGGTACAATGAAACAGCACCTCCTCTGCCATTGCTAATAGCCAAATCATCCCAGCCATCTTTATCCAAATCTCCACATGCTATTCCTGGCCCAGCTTCATATAAGCCTCTAGGCAATAAAGGTTGTGTGGATTCTTTTAGGTTTTCCTTATGCGGGGTCACCCCTTCCGCTCTCAACAAGCTAAACATTGGAAGCTGCATTGTTTTTTTGCCAGACTTCTCCGATCTATCATCCTGATAATCTATTGAATAAACTCTATTGGGTTTAACGTTTATTATGCTTCGAGTTAAGTCCGGCCAAGTCACTGTTAATTTTGCATTGCCTTTAGACATAGCAAATACTCTTGAATAATCATCTGATGATAAATACCTACCACCTCCAATCATTTCCTGACTTTGAGTAAATTGATTATGAACAACCTCAATGCGAGCCCCAATACCATGTGAATTTTTTTTAGGTCCCTTTAATTTCACCATTAAGCGCGGCTCTGTTGTTTCATTGCGGTATATTGAGGCCTTACTATTAAGATTATTTGCAACTAAATCCAAATCTCCATCTCCATCCAAATCTCCACATGCCATTCCGTGTGTAATTCCCTTTAAGTTAAACCTCCAGTCGATCGAATTGTCTAAAAAATTTAAATTGCCAAGATTTCTAAACACAACATTAGAGGTTGATTGAGATGGGAAAACTTTTCGGGCCAATAATATCTCTCTATTACTCATTTTATTAGATTCCCGTTGTTTTTTTAATTGTATGATAGTGTCAAGATGCCTTGCGTTTCGTTCTACGCCATTAGTAATTAGCAAGTCCTCATAACCATCAAGATCAACATCAAAAAAAATCGGACACCAAGACCAGTCAGACGCCTCCACTCCTGACAAGAAGGCAATTTCAGAAAAGACATTCGCTCCACGGTTCAAAAACAAGGTGTTCCTCATGTATTGAGGGCGATCTAAATATTTACCTGGAGTTGCCTGGTAAGTAAGCCTAGGCGGCATTTGGTTTTTTCTTACCATTCTATCTCTGTTTAACATGTCCAAGATTGCAAAATCATCAAGTGAATCTCTGTTTATATCTGCAAAATCAACGCCCATGGAAAACATGCTGGATTTTCGCAAACTATATGATGGGGCTTCTCGAAAACGTCCATTGCCAACATTCAACCACAACCTATCTTCAGTATCGAAATCATTACAAACATACAAATCGGGACGACCATCACGATTTATATCTCTGAACATTGCTGCAAGTCCCCATTCGTAAAGAGGCCTCTTTAATGGAATTCCTCGAGAATCTTGAAACCGTTCTCCGTTTACCACTGTCTTAACAAAATTAAGATCGCCTGTGTTGTAATAAACAAGATCGGGCAAACCATTCTCTTCTATTCCCCCCTTGCTATTAATTCTGAATCTATTTTCAAATTTAGAACCCTTAACTACTATTCCATTCACACTATAGATTTCCTTACGACCATCTAAATTTCTAAATTGAAATTCCGTATTTGGCATATCCATCAGCGTTGAGTCCCGGTAATGAGTGACATAGATATCCAGCAATCCATTTGAATCTATATCAGCGAGCGCAATTGTTGTCCCACCAGAAATAGCATATTTATCATCATGTAAAGGCGCCTGATTGAAGTTATTGCCGTCATTACGAAATAATTTTGTCGCACTGTTTACGCCATTAACAATCAAATCCAAATCTCCATCACCATCTAAATCGGCAAAGCTTGCACCTGTTGAATCATCCCCTAGGCATTCTATGCCGTATTCCTTTGCTGCTTCTTTAAAAACCCACCCCCCTAGATTAAGGTATAAATGATTAGCCCCATCCAAGCTGCATAAATAAATGTCACATAAACCATCATTATTAACATCCCCCAATGCAACTCCCGACCCGTTAAGATAAACTTGATTTGATAAAGACTTTTCTAAAGGGAGCTTATTTTCAAAATTGATACCGGTATCGTTAGGATCCATTATGGTAAATCCGGGATTATTCTCTCCAGTTACTCGGAGATTCTTCCACCAGTGATTACTTTTTGTATCCTCGTTTGAACAGAGAAAGATCTTTGGTTTGAAGCAGATCAAAATTGCTAACCAAAATCCTATATTTTTAATTAACAACTTTGACCCCATCAGATTGTGATATAGTAATTGTCTTTGCTTCTTTAGGAATGAAATGAGCCGTCACTTTTGAATCTGGCCATTTTATATGAAACTTAGAATTCTGTTTTATGTTGGCAAATACGTGACACAAACTGCTATGCGATAAATACCCTGTGCCCAGACGGTTTTCGCGTCTAGGCCCTTTATTTCCATCGGATACTAATGTTATAGTAGAGCCAATTGATTGAGGGTTTAATTCTCCCCCTTTTAATATAACCCTTAATCCTGGATTGCCATTTTGGTTGAAATACACTTTTGGACTATCACCATTTTGCGCAATTGCTATATCAACTCTGCCATCTCCATTAAAATCCGCAGCGACAGTAGCACGAGACTGACCGAATACAGCTAATCCGGATTGAGAACTATTCAATGAGATAAACATGCCATCACCAGTTCCCAATAATAACTGACCAAGACCCGCATCATAACGAGATGTTTCAGGCTCTACATCATAAAAATTTTGAGCCAAAAAAACATCCTCGTTGCCATCACCATTAAAGTCCGCAATAGAAGAACCGAAAGCAGGTGAAAATTGGCATTCAACCGGGAGATCAGTTCGCGAAAACTCACTGCCCTTATTTATAAATAATGAGGTCCCGAGCGTATTAATTTTCAAGATGACCGGCTTCTTTTCCATTGGCTCAATTATAGAATCTATATCAGCTTTACTAAAAGCTTTATAAGACTGATACATATCAAGCACCCAAGGCATCACTTTTCCCAAAGTATCACGATCACGAAATGGAACTCTTTTTTTGAGATACGGATCAAATACAGTTTCGACTCCCTCAACAAAGCCGTCCCTATTATAATCAGCTATATACATCCTGACTTCATCTTTAATAAATTGATTGTAGATAGAATTATTACCAATATTGGAAATAACCAAATCAATAAGTCCATCGTTATTAAAATCCCCAGAAGAGACAGCATTCCAAATTCCATGAAATGAAGATAACCCCCATTTAATTGATTCATCCTTAAAAACTCCATCTTGGTTAATAAGAATCATTGGGGAATTCCATCGCCTGGATAGAACTAGATCAGGATCTTGATCATTATCTATATCTGCAAAAATAGCTCCAGATATAGCACCTGTATCCCTGAGAGCTGCATTATCAACGTCCGGCTTGAATTCTCCTTTGACATTTAAATAAAGAACAGATGTGGATTTGAGATAATTATTGTTGTGTGTAATGCCGCCACCAATAAACAAATCCAAGTCACCATCCATATCTATGTCTGCCATAGCCATAGCCCCTCCGCTTGATGCATTTGAAATTTCTATATTTTTAATAGAGTTTTTTGAGTATTGCACCAAACTATTGCCAATGTTCAAGCCATCCTCATAATTCGTTTGTGTAGCTATTAGATTTAAATCCTGCCCATTTACAACAGGCAGCAAAAACAATGTATCTCGAATCAATTTCTCTCTATTTCCCCATTGGACTGATTCCCCGCGAGAGATATTTTTATTAGAAAAGCTTGCTGCATAAATTCGGCCACCCTTACTTCCCCCCATGAATAATTCATCAACTAAATCTCCATCGACATCAACGACGCTTAGACAGGGGCCAAGTGTGGAATGACGTGAAGATAGCAAGGGGCGCAACTCGAAATCATCATATTCATTTTCTTTATGTAATTCTAATCCAGTTCGTTTTACTTCTGTGAATATTGGAATATCATGATCGTCATCTATAGATACAATTGAATTTTCCGCGTTATTTGTATTATTAATTTCAACGTATGTATTCGTGGGCACATCGTTAATTATTGTTTCACTACCATCAGGCCATAAAACATTTAATTTAATTTTAGATTCTTCTCCTGGAACACCGAAAACGCACAGCGGCTGATCACCTGACAAATATCGCCCCCCTGAAACAACTGTTTGTTTTTGTTTAAGCTCATTTGAAGTGGCGGTAATCACAGAGCCAACACCATGTGTATTAGAACCATCACTATTAAGTCTAACTGCGATTCGATTATTAGATCCTATATTTCCATAGATAAAAGCCGGTTCATTTAAATTATTAATAGCAATATCCAAGTCGCCATCGTTATCTAAGTCAGCAACTGCCATTCCATGAGATATGCTATTACCATTAAAACCAAACTGATTGCTTTCATTAGTAAAAGTTAGATTGCCATTATTTCTAAAGATTAAGTTTGGGGTTTTAAGCCTTGGGTATTTCATCATGCTTGAGAAATGGCCTTCTCTGGTTCTTGGTGCATTAGCAACAATTTTTAACATGTCAGAATCGAGAACATCAGCCTCATTTCCAGTAGTCAAAATAAGATCCTGATAACCATCCAAATCGACATCCAAGAACCTGCTACTCCAGGTCCACTCACTAGCAGCTAACCCCGCATATTGAGCAATCTCTGCGTAGGTGCCGTTTCCACGATTGAGCTGCAGAGTGTTACGTCCCAGTTCTGGCTGATATTTTTTATCTGCAACTAGGGATTTAATATCAATATTTAATGTATTTGCCCGCTGTGTGTGGCGATAATCCATTCTTATGGAAAGCATATCCGCGACAAAAAAATCATCAAAACCATCTAAATTTATATCAGCACAATCAACAGACATTGATGACATACTGAAATTTCTTATTGTTCGATAATCAGCAAGCTTAAAAATGCCAGATCCTTGATTAATCCAAAACTTATCTACTGAATAAAAGTAATCATTGCATACATAAATATCAGGCAATTGATCATTGTTAAAATCCCTCATTAGAACACTAAGACCCCAATCTAATGGAGGCTTCACAATTGCAGCACCATTAACATCGAGAAATCTTCCTTTAAGCCAGCTGACTGGCCTAAATTTTCCTGCTCCTAGGTTTTCATAAAGAAAATCTGGTTCTCCAAGTTCGACGACATTTACTCCTCCTGGTTTAGTGGATTTTATATATGTAAACCGATTTGAGGGTTCGACTATAATTTTACCATTTTCCTGAGATACATCTACATTTACTCCTGGAGGCCTGTCTTTATAATTAGTTGTCCTATAATTAGTTACATATAAATCCAAATCTCCATCCATATCAAAATCAGCCATAGACATTGAAGTCGCCCCAAGTTTTTCAAATAACCCGGAATCTTTTTTTTCTGAAAACTGGCCATTTCCATTGTTCAAAAACAATCTAGTTCCTTTTGATAAGCCGGTAACAAGAAGATCATTGTCCCCATCTCCATCTACATCTTCAATTAATGCTCCAGTTGAATATTGCCTCGAACAACTAACCCCTGACTGAGCTGTAATATCAGTAAAAGTCCAATCCCCATTATTTCTATATAATTTATTATCTGTTTGTAACCCGCAAAAATACAAATCTGGCAAATCGTCACCATCGATATCCCCTATTGCTACTCCTGACCCATTAGCTAAGTTTCTATTCCTTGCCACTAGTTGCCTTGACAATTTATTAACAAACAACAATCCAGTAGACCGAGGTTGAAGGAGGCTAAATCCATTCGCATTATCGGGTGAAGTTTTTATATTTTCTATTTTAGATAAACGATGCGTGCCAAAATCCTGCCAATCAAGTGCTTCAGTTTGATTTACGAACCAAGCGGCAAATGTAATAAATACAATATTACGAAGTAAGGTCATTTCAAGATAACTACTTTGCCCGTTTGATGAAGCTCTACTGACTTGGCCTCACTCGGGATAATATATTCATTTTTTATTGAATTTGGCCAAGTAACACTAACCATATTATCTGTTTTAATTTTTGGAAAAATTACTGTTGAGCTATTAATCCCCCAATAACCGGATCCCGATTGGATTTCCTTAATATAATTTGGATTAGTCGAAGAAATCTTTGCGCCTATTGAATTTGGATTTTGCCCTGTCCCTTTGAGTCGAATTCTAACCCCAGGTTTCCCAGTGGAATTTACATAAAGTTTTGTTTTTTCAGAGTTTTGACCGACAGCCAAATCAATTCTCCCATCCTGATTAAAATCAGAAGTAGCACAAGCACGCTGTTCACCATAAATAGCAATACCACTATCCTTTGATGATAAGGATAGAAATTCACCATTGCCTTTTCCTTTGAGGAATAAGCCTAAGCCTGAATCGGACCTTGAGTACTCAGGATTTGTTCCGAAGAAATTTTGTGAAAGAAAAACATCCTGAACAGCATCCCCGTCAAAATCATCTACCACAACGCCAAATGAAGAGGATAGCTGTGCCTTGCGTGGCAAAGGAATATATGTCATAGGGCCATTAACGTTGTTGATAAACAAACCAGATCTAAATTCTGTCACATCAAAATAAGCTGCATCATTAATAGAGGGACCGAATGCTCTGAGCACATTGCTCTTACCTAGTGACTCATATGTTGTAATATTCTCTCTAATTGGAGGCAATGCAGCTCCTAAAATATTCAACCTACGATCTGGCCTCCATTCATTATCAACAAAAGAAG
>JAYZHR010000152.1:0-4570 GCA_036166355.1 Verrucomicrobiota bacterium
TCCAAAGCTACCCAAACAAGGTAATGCAAAAAACGGAAGAGAAACATTCATAACATTATGTGCAAATTGCCATCGAAGTCACAAAGAAGGCTATGAGCTAGGCCCGGATTTAAAAGGGCTAAATCATAGAAGCGTAGAAGACTTGGCAAGCAATATCATCGACCCGAACATGGCTATTAATCCTAAGTACGCATCCTACTCAGTTATAACAAATAATGATGAAACTTACGTTGGAGTTCTTTCAAACCAAGGCGCTAACTCAATTACAATTAGCATGCCACTTGGCATCACTAAAACCATTAATCGAAAAGACATAAAAGAACTGAAATCTATTAGGTCTTCATTAATGCCTACAGGACTTGAAAAAACCCTTACCCCAGCTAATCTTCGCGACGTTATAGAATATATTCGCCAACCTTAGGCCAAACGTTAAATACGAAAAAACAGATTCAATGAAGCACTCGATAAAAATTTTAATTTGCTTATTAGCTTTAACATCAAACGTCAAAGCAGAAAAATTCTCCGCCGGAGGCATATCATTTGAAGGCCCCAAAGGATGGCAATCTCAAAAGCCATCTTCATCCATGCGAAAAGCTCAATTTGCTATTAAAGATAAAAATGGCATGGCTGAAGTGGTATTCTTCTACTTCGGCCCTGGAGCTGCCGGAGGAGTAAAAGCTAACGTGCAGCGATGGCTGGGCCAATTCAAAGAGCCAGCTGATAAATTAAATGCAAAAATAAACAATGAAACAATCAACGGAACCAAAGTTACTTATGTAACAGCAGAGGGTACATTTATGAAAGGGCCACCTTTCGGCGGCACCAAGGTTCCAGTCCCTAACAGCGGTCTCTTAGCTGCCATTATCGAAGGAAAACAAGGAGCAGTATTTATTAAAGCAACCGGGCCAAAAGTTATGACCCAGTCCGCCACAAAAGACTTGAAAGCTATGGTTAAAAAGGCACTAAAGAATTAGGGTAATAGATTTAGTACTTAATAATAAGTAAAGGGTTTAAGCTAGTAAATCTTTAACAATATTCCCATGAACATCGGTAAGCCGGTAGTGGCGGCCTTGAAATTTAAATGTCAGTTTCTCGTGATCAATACCTAGACAATGCAGCATGGTGGCATGAAGATCATAAACTGGAACTGGATCCTCGACGATGTTGAATGAAAAATCATCGGTTTTTCCGTAGGTTACCCCACCCTTTATCCCACCACCAGCTAACCACATGCTAAAACATCTAGGATGATGATCGCGACCATATTTTTCCATATTTAATCCTCCTTGGGCATAGACAGTACGACCGAACTCACCACCCCAGATAATAAGTGTCTCATCTAGCATACCACGTTGCTTTAAATCACTAATCAAAGCAGCAGATGGCTGATCAATATCACCACATTGTAATGGCATATCGCGAGGAGTGTCGCTGTGATGGTCCCAACCACGATGGTAAAGCTGAATAAAGCGAACCCCACGTTCAGCTAAGCGCCGGGCCAAAAGACAATTTGCCGCGAATGTCCCTGGTTTACGTGCGTTCTCACCATATAGTGCAAAGGTGCTATTAGGTTCGGATTTTGTGTCCATTAACTCCGGTACGGATGCTTGCATGCGATACGCCATCTCAGCCTGTTGAATTCGGGTCACAATTTCCGGATCACCCAGCCGTTCATGATGTCTCCTATTGAGTTCCTGACCAAGGTCAAGCATCCGGCGTCGACGTTCAGGAGATATGCCTTTAGGGTTAGCCAAGTAGAGTACTGGATCACCGATAGATCTAAACTGAACACCCTGATGTTCTGACGGAAGAAAACCACTACCCCATAATCTTGCATAAAGTGCTTGTGAATTTCGCTTAGCGCTTCCTTGCGATAACATAACAACAAAAGCTGGCAGATCAGAATTCTCACTACCTAGTCCATAACTAGCCCACGCACCTGCACTCGGTCTACCTGCTTGCTGGAATCCAGTCTGAAAAAACGTAACAGCTGGATCATGATTAATCGCCTGTGTCTGCATCGAACGCACAACCGCTATCTCATCCGCAACCTTTCCAAGGTATGGCAAAGTTTCGCCCAACTCGATGCCACTTTGTCCATGTTTATTAAACTGGAAAACAGATCTACAAATGCGTTTATCTTTCTGCCCAGAAGTCATGCCAGTAAGGCGTTGACCTTGAAAAAAGGAAGAATCAAGCGGATCACCGTGGCGTCGAACAACTTCAGGCTTATTATCGAACAATTCAAATTGAGATGGAGCGCCATTTTGAAAAAGATAAATTACCCTCTTTGCCTTTGGAGCAAAGTTTGGAAAACCAGACAAGCCTCCAACTCTAAAACCACCAGTTGCCGATAAAACACTAGGATTCAATATTGATGCCAATGCAGCTGAACCAATACCGACACTAGCGCGGCCAAGAAATTGTCGCCGAGTTTCAAATAAGGCCGCACTCTCTTCAGTAGTCATATCAGTTTCGCGTAATAGCTTCGTCAGTACAAAAGACAGCATTGGCGAGCGATGTAAAAGCTGCCAAATGTGCCAAGTCGAGCGATCTGTCATAAGGCGCTTCTCCAATAGTCATTAAATCTGCTGCAGAATCTGTATCGACACGAAAGCCCATCAATAAATCATTCAATGCATCAAGTAACAATCTCTGCTCCGTTGGTTTAGGTTTACGCCCACAAATCAGACGATACAACTGATCAACCCGTATCGAATTAACTGAAAAGTCACGCATAATTCGCTCTGCCAATTTTCGTGATGCCTCAATAAAAGTCGGATCATTCATTAGGACCAATGCAGCCAATGGAGTATTTGTATTGGGACGCTTAAGCACGCACACTTCACGTGAAGGCGCATCAAAAACCTGCATGTTTGGAGGCGGAACCGAACGCTTCCAATAAGTGTACATACTACGACGATAAAGCTTCTCACCATGGTCCTGTTGAAAACGTGGGACATTGGTAAACACTACTTCACCCCACAACCCGGGAGGCTGATACGGCTTCACGCTTTCTCCACCAAGGTAATCCACCAAGAGACCACTGGAAGACAAGGCATGATCTCGAATCATTTCTGCTGGCAATCGAAAGCGAGGGCCGCGCGTGAACAAACGATTCATAGGATCCTCCTCAAGCACTGCTTCTGTAACTCTCGACGATTGTTGATAAGTAGCCGACATAACAATTTGCTTGTGCATAGCCTTAAGATTCCAACCCGAACTCATGAATTCTATGGCCAACCAATCAAGCAAGTCTGGGTGCGTCGGCCATTCACCCTGCGAACCAAAATCTTCCGAAGACCTTACAATACCTATACCAAAATGCATCTGCCATAAACGGTTTACCGTGACTCTGGCTGTCAAAGGATTAGCCTTGCTTACCAACCACTTTGCAAATCCAAAACGGTTCCGCGGAAGATCAGTAGGCCATTGACCAAGCGCAACCGGCAGCCCAACACCGATTTCAACATCGCCAGGTTGATCATACTGACCACGGTTTAAGACGAATGTTTTTCGAGGTGGGGATTTCTCACCCATTACCATTGTCGTGGGTATTTGTTCTTCAATCTTGGTCAATTTAACACGAATTGCATCAAGTTGTTTTTCCTTATTCGATTTTTGGCGAACAACCATACCCGACTTATCCCAATAAACAGCACCATCAAACTGTGTAAATGCCCAGCCTGTAATCTTCTGTCCAACATTTAGCCCTACTCTTTTGGCATCAACTTCAAGCCTCACCCACTCACCTGACTTGGGCAATGGCCCCATCTTTCTACGACTAGCAGTATTTTCCTGTCCCCATTCAATTTTCCCTTCTCCCCAGTAAGCACGATGTTCCCAACTCTTACCGTCATTCCACTGGAGCATAATTTGCTTGGGCAGATTATTGGGATCCAAATAAACGTAAGAAAATAGCTTCGTATTCTCACTAATCAGAAGGCCATCTCTTGCATTCTGAACAAGATGTTGCCCACGCCCCTGGCTAATCCTTCTATGTGAACGTTTACCACTATAAACCGGATAATCAGGCCTACTGACAAACTCAAAAGTCTCCCCACCACCTCCATTGCCAATTGCATCTACCCCTTTTGGCAAATTGTCATCGATCCAAATCTCCTCTGTAAATTCAGGTGGAAGCAAAGCCTCATTTACTTCTTTTGCTAATTTTTTTTCCCTGAGACCAAGACTCCTCAATTGTTCTTGCTGCCATGCTGTTGGAGCCTTCAAGAAGGGTTTATCAGCCTGCTTATCCGAATTACCCACATGGGCACGCTCTGGAACGTTGTTAAACAAGGAATAAAAACCATAAAATTCTTCTTGAGAAATTGGATCATACTTATGGTCATGGCAACGCGCACAGCCAAAAGTCAAACCTAGAAATACCGCGGAAGTAGTTTCGACTCTATCAACCACTGTCTCCACTCGATACTCCTCATCAATCACACCACCTTCACTTTGAATTGAATGATTGCGATTGAATCCGGTAGCTACTTTCTGCGCAAGTGTAGGTTCAGGTAAAAGGTCACCAGCCAATTGTTCAATTACAAATTGATCGTAGGGTAAA
>JAYZHR010000153.1:0-4532 GCA_036166355.1 Verrucomicrobiota bacterium
TGTGTACAAAAACAATTTGGGGAATGGATTTGCGTCCTCGTATGTATGCTATCAGCAAAGGGCAGCGCATAGTCACAGATATGGATCCATTCGCAGAGTATATTCCTACGTCTCATGTTGGCGTTGAAATTGGTGAACCAGTTGGATTGCATTATCACTATGGGACCCTCGGTCAATTACAACACGGAGTTAATTATGCAGATGCTTATCTTCGTTCAGTTGGTGCTAAAAGAGAAGCGATTCGAAAACTTAGTAAATGGCCATACAATAGAGGTGATGAGGTAAACATTTTTATATTAGCGGGACATCGTAATATGGAGGGTGAACGTGCATTTGTTCAAGAGGCAATCAAATTGGGTGAATCTGATTTGTTAAAGGATGATCCTAAAATTGCTTATAAGTATAGCCTGGGTGGCGGTTATAGAAAATCAGCTAATTGGGAGCCGCTTGGTCAAGTAGGCTTTTATGGCACATTTGGTCCTGAGTTAAGTTTCGCCAAATCACTAAAAGACAATAATGTACCCAACATTGTTATCGCCAAATTTGTTCATAGTGGCTCTCAAATCATAGATTGGACGCCTGAAGGCAGTATGGCCAAATCCCGTCATATTTACCCTGATTTTATAAGATTCGTTCAAGAAACGGTTAGCGACTTAAAAGCCAAGGGGCATCCAATACGTTTGGCTGGAATATTTTATCACTTGGGCGAAAACGATATGTCATTTTATCCTTATAGAAAAATGGCAGCTGAGCGAATTCAGTCTATCATCGCTAGGAGTAGAGCTGATCTAGGTCAGCCAGGGCTTAAGTGGTATGTCAGTCAGCAATTGCCCACGGATGAAAAGGGTGTTAACCGAATTGATGTGGTGGCAGATATTGAAAAGATTGCAAAAATCGATCCAAACTTCATTCATTTAAAGGCATTTAATCTTCCACCACAAAAAAAGAAGCTCGTCCTTGATGCGGCTGGAGTGATTAATCTTGGAAAGCTAATGGGGCAAGGATTTAGGCAATAAGTAAGAAAGAATCTCTTTATTAACATGAGTAATTCGTCTTGCCGGGTTAAGTAGATTCGGCAACGATTTGCTGTCACTTTAAATCATTATGTATAGGTTTTATTCTCTATTGATTTTGTTTGGCTTGGTTAGGTTGCTGGTTGCGGAAACCAATTTTGCTCCGACCGATTGGCCGAACTGGCGTGGTTTGACTTCTGATGGGCAAGCTAAGCTTGTTAATGGCCTGCCGACTGAGTGGAGTGAAACGAAAAATATCATTTGGAAAACGTTTATTCCTGGTCGAGGCCATAGCACTCCAACGTTGGTTGGTAGTCGCATTTATCTTGCAACAGCAGATGAGGAGGAAATGTTCCAGTCAGTTGTTTGCTTGAATAAGTTGGATGGCAAAATAATTTGGGAAACTAAAGTGCACGAAGGTCAGTTTGCCGTGGGTTTAAATAAGCATGCATCACACGCTGGAACAGCGGTTGTTCATGATGGAGAACGGTTGTTTGTCAATTTTGTTATTGGTTCTCAGGCATATGCTTCGGCATTGGGCCTTGATGGTAAGTTGCTTTGGCAGAAGCCAATTGGAAAATATAAGGTTCACCAAGGTTATGGCAGTTCACCGATGGTATTTGGTGATATTGTTGTAGTTAAAGCTGACACAAAGATTGGTGGGGCAATATGTGGTTTGGATAAAACAACTGGCCGTGAAATCTGGCGACGAGAGCGTCCAAAGTTTCCTAATTATACTACGCCTGTGGTGATTGAGTCGGCAGGTAAGCAGCAGATGGTATTTTGTGGTTGTGAACTAATCACGAGCCTTGACCCATTAACAGGGGAAACATTATGGGAAGTTTCTGGATCGACACAGGAGTGCGTTTCAACACTTGTTACTGATGGGACCCATATTTTTGTAAGTGGGGGGTGGCCAAAAAATCACACGGCCGCCATAGTAGCGGATGGATCCGGGCGGGTGGCTTGGAGGAATTCGGCTCGTGTTTATGTTCCCTCGATGTTAATTCGAGATAATTATCTTTATGTAACAATGGACGCAGGTTTTGCAATTTGCTGGAATGCCAAGACGGGTAAAGAACAGTGGAAAGAGCGCCTTGGTGGAGCATTTTACACTTCGCCGGTAATGGTGGGGGATCGTATTTATGGAACCAATCTTTCGGGTAAAACGTTTGTTTTTGAAGTCAATCCTAGAGAGTTTAAACTTATTGGAGCCAATCAACTTGGCGATGAAGTTTATGCATCTCCTATAGTTAGTGGAGATCGGCTTTATTTGCGGGTGGCATATAAAGGTGATACAAGGAGAGAGTTTCTTTACGCTATAGGTAATAAGTAACGGTTTGCTTTCTTTGGATTAGAATAAAACTATTCTAGGGGATTGATTGGCTTGGTTTTTCCGGCTAGAACTTGTGCCGATGCCATCCGTTGGACAGCAGTTGAAAAACTCCCGCGAATCACAGGGTAAATCTTTGGAGGATGTTGGCGGTGAATTGAAGATTCGTGCTGATCATGTTGCTGCCTTGGAAGAAGGTGATTTTAGCAAGTTTGATGCACCAATTTTTATACGAGGCTTTGTCCGTTCTTATTGTCGCTTTCTTAAGCTCGATCACAATGCGATTATTGTTCAGCTTAATCAGGAATTGGGAGACACCGATTCTTTGGCTTCTGATCCGTCACTTCCTGGTAAAAAGGGATTTGTTGATGGCTTAACACTTTTTTTATCTAGGCTTAATTGGAGCATCTGGCTGCCATTAATCGTATTTATTAGTATTGCAGGTATTGTCCTTTTTGTAGTTGATGTAAAACAACAAAAGCAAGAGGAACTGAGGCTTGGTGATTGGGCTGATAAGCTTCCTGAGACTAAGTATGTACCAAAAGGAAATATGATGAATTTGGAGCTTCCATTACCGTCGGCACCAGTGAAGCTTCCTTCGACCAATAGTCCTTCTTCAAATCGCTAGAAGCATAAGTGCCTTTGCTGCTAATTAGGAAGGAAACAGGTACACTTTTCGTGTAGGTCAGTAATAAAGATGAATAGGCCATACTCCATTGTTATAGTGTTTCTTTCAATGGCCGGTTTGTTTTCGTTTGGTTACACAGAGATCTTGTTGGAACGTGGTTCAACTTGGAAATATCTTAAAGGGCCTGAGACTCCTGTTAATTGGTTAACTTCAAACTTTGACGATTTAGATTGGTTAAGTGGTAAAGCCCCGTTTCGTTACGGGGATGGTCAAGGCGGTACATTGTTAAGCGATATGCCCCGGCGTTATTCTACAGTTTATCTTTTCCGAACTTTTGAAGTTCAAGACATCAGTCAATACAGTGTTCTCGATTTATTAGTTAACTTCGATGATGGATTTATAGTTTGGATTAATGGTCGAAGAGTCATTGCGCAGAATCCACCCAGAACACCGGATTCTCAGTTGGCTTCAAATACACATGAGTCCGGCCAATTTGAAGGATTTGAGATTGGAGACCTTGATACTTATTTAATCAACGGCGTTAATAAGATCGCGATTCAAGCATTTAACCTTAGTCTTTCAAGCAGTGATTTTTTGATCGATGCAGAGTTAGTTGGAATCAAGTATGATGATACACCACCTAAATTAAATAGCTTCTTGCCTGACCCAGGCAAGGTGCAAAAGTTAAATAGTGTGACATTGGAGTTTAGTGAACCTGTTCGTAATATTGATGTTGGGAATCTTCGGCTGAACGGTCAATTCCCAAAATCTATCCAAGGACAGAGTAATTCTTGGACATTCAATTTTGCTGATGCAGATTACGGTGAAGCTGTTTTGTCTTGGGATTTAGATCATGGGATTGAAGATTTCGGTCGGCCTCCTAATAAATTTATTCCAGAGCATAAAGAGTTAGCCCGTTACCGAGTAGTTGATGATCTAGCCCCTGAGTTGGTTGATGTTATGCCTCGGCCTGGATCTAAGGTGCGTGAGCTGGAGAAAATAAGGTTATTCTTTAATGAACCAGTTAAGGATTTTGAGGTGAATGATATTCTGATCAATGGTCAATACCCAACTAGTGTAACCGGATTTTCTAATGGACCTTGGGATATAGAGTTCAAAAAAATCAAACATGGTGAAGTGCTGGTTACTTGGCCAAATGAGAATGGAATTATTGATCAGGCGGCTAAGCCAAATGTTTTTGTGAGTCGAGATTGGAGGTATAATGTTGATCCAGATCGTTGGCCGGGAGTAGTTGTAATTAATGAGTTCATGGCTTCCAACCAATCCAATATAAGAGATGAGAATGATCAGCCAGTTGATTGGATTGAGCTAGAGAATAGGGGACGTAATACTGTTAATTTGGGGGGGTGGTCTTTGACAGATGACAGGGATCGTCCCGGTAAATGGACTTTTCCTGATATTGATCTTGCGCCAAAGGAGTTTCTGTTAGTTTTTGCGTCTGGTAAGAATCGGCGGGTTATAGGCAGGGAACTACACACTAATTTCAAACTTGGATTAAGAGGTGGTTATATAGGTCTATTTAGTCCTGAGTTGCCCC
>JAYZHR010000154.1:0-5280 GCA_036166355.1 Verrucomicrobiota bacterium
CCTTAAATCTAAGAATTGAACCGGCGGTATTTGATTGGGTTAGCAGTTAATCAACGGCCTAGGTTTATTATGCTCGATATCTTCCAGTTTTTGCCCAAACCAACGCTTTAAAAGGCCTTGCCTTGGACTGAAGGTCCAGGCCGCCAAAAAGAGGATTGCACCCATTACTACCATTGCGCCAGCAGGGGAGCAGTTCAGCCAAGTCGCAAGATGAATGCCGCCGATAGAGCTAAAAAAGGCGTGTATCACTGTGAGAACGAATATTTTGGGCAATCGGTGTGCAAGAAGGGAAGCTGTTGCTCCCGGCAAGATTAACATAGCGATTACAAGAATAGCCCCCACAGCCTCGAAGGCACTGACAATAATTACAGAAAGTACCCCCATCAGTGCGTAGTGTGTTAATGTCGAATTGATGCCTAGTGATGATGATAAGCCGGAATCAAAACTCGTCACTAGTAGTTCTTTGTAAAAAACCACTATCAATAAAATTGTTACCACAGTAACAATGGCCATACGTATGACAGATGGAGGTGCAATTGTAAGAGTGCTGCCAGTAAGGAAAATATCGGAATTGAGGCCCGGTATTTTTTGTACGATTGAAAGGGAGTTTTCTCCAAGACTAACTTGGATTAGGTCAAGACTGACAAAAGCGATTTCGCCGTAAAGAACACATTCAGCATCAAGGTGGATGGAATCAGTCTGCCCGAGACTAATAATGATTACTCCAATCGCAAAAAGAGTAGAGAAAGTTATCCCAATTGCGGCATCCTGTTTGACCCGTGTTTTTTTGTGAATTAACTCGATCAGTATTGTAGTCACAATGCCAGCAGCCAATGCTCCCAGAAACATCGGTATAGTTTGAAGGCTTTGAGAAAACAAAAATGCAATGGCTAACCCAGGTAGAATGCTGTGGCTAATGGCATCCCCTACGAGAGCCATTCGGCGAAGGATAAGATAATTGCCAATCAGGCCGCAGGCCGCTGTGATAAGGAACCCCATAACAACGATCCAAAGTGTAATAGGTAAATTAACGGTCCATGGTTCAACCATAACTCGCGTCCACTCGAAAGCTGGGATGAACTCGTTCATGAATTGCCTCCATATCCACTAGGCCCTGTAGCAGTGGGAGTGAAAGGTTTGTGAATTTCTTCAAATCCAGGAATGTTTTTCCCGTGAGGATCCCGTGTAGTGTCCTCGAGCATTCGTTCTA
The DNA here is from genome assembly GCA_036166355.1 of Verrucomicrobiota bacterium. Lineage (GTDB taxonomy): Bacteria > Verrucomicrobiota > Verrucomicrobiia > Limisphaerales > UBA1096 > UBA1096. The sequence continues at coordinate 1,211 of JAYZHR010000154.1, forward strand.
ATTCACGAACCACTTCATCGCCGAGGATGTGTTCAATTTCTTCAGCGTCATCGTGTACATGGTCCGGTGCGATATTGGCCGCGTTGGTTAGATACAATTCCCAAAGTCGGTGATTACGAACGATCTTGCAGGCTAATTGCCAGCCGTTAGGAGTGAACAAAACGGCATTTCCTTCTTCGTGGAGCGTGGCAAGCCCATGCCGATCAAGTGCCTTAGTTTGAATCGAGATTTCGTCTATGGTTTCACCGCGACGTTCAGCAAGTTCAGTTATTGATACACTCTCTTCAGGTTGAGCATTGCGATTTTCTAAAACCTGATACATAGCTTTTAATGTATTCTCTCGACGCACGTTTTCTGACCGTGATCGGTGTCGTAACCATCGAGTTAAAACGCCGTGCCTTGGCCCAACAAAAAATGCGATAGTAAATACCGTGCTAGCTCCAAGTACCATACATGGACCAGTTGGGATGTTTGGTTTTAAAAAAGAGGCAAATGCCCCCAACACACCAGAAGCCACTCCAAAACCAACAGCATAGAATAGCATGCGATGCATGCGATCGGTAAGCAGATATGCTGATGCTGCTGGAGTGATGAGCATGGCTGAGACGAGCACCACGCCCACTGCCTGCAATGCTATTACAACTGAAAATGCAACTAACAGCATTAGTAGATGATGGATCCATTGACTAGGTAGCGCGATGGAATTAGCGAATCCTGAATCAAAGCTTGTCACCAATATTTCTTTATAAAGTGCATAGACAATTATGACGATTAAAGCCGTTACAACCATCATAAGCTTTATATCATCTTCACCAATCGCAGCTGCCTGACCAAACATGAATTTGTCTATCCCGCTCTTGTTCCCAGTTGGAAGCTCTTGAATCATCGTAAGAAGACAAATCCCGACGGCAAAGAATGAGGCAAGTGTCATGCCAAGGGCGGTATCCTCCTTGATCTTTGTGGTTTTGCGGAGATAACTCACAAAAAATGTTCCGAGGAATCCAGCGATGACTGCCCCGATAAAAATTAATGTGGGATTTTTTTCGATTGCGTTGACATCAAAATTCCATTCGAAGAGTCCCGTTGCATCGATGCCAGAAACCAAGAAGCCTATTGCCACTCCCGGCAGTACGGCATGAGAAAGAGTGTCGCCTACCAGTGCCATTTTGCGCACAACGATGAAGCAGCCAAGCAGACCACACGAGATACCAAGTAGTATCGCTCCTGCCACGGCATAGCGTACAGATGGATCGCGAAATGAGAGGAAACGAAGCATCTGTTCTCCTAGAGATGAGTCAGCGCCAACATCCCCAATCTTTGCTGCCCAGATGTGTTCCGGCACAAAGAAGCAAAGTAAAAGCAAGCAAGCTGTTTCAATCCAACTATGCCGAGTTACAAAGCTTGTCTGTTGCCAGAACATGTTAGTTTTCCCTTTGGCGCACAGCGTCTGCTACTTCAGAAAGAATTGTTAAGCGTCCACCGTAGGTCTTTTGCAGTAGTTCATAGGTGAATACATCTTCCGTGTCACCATACGCAACGACCCGCATGTTCAGAAGGAGTAATTGATCAAAGTAGTTGCGGGCAGTAGGAAGGTCGTGATGCACCACCAAAAGTGTTTTTCCTTTTTCACGGAGTTCATGTAGCAAAGTAATGATTGCAGATTCGGTTGCGGCATCAACTCCGGCGAAAGGTTCGTCCATGAAATAAATATCACTTTCCTGAGCCAGTGCTCGTGCCAAAAAAACACGCTGCTGTTGTCCTCCGCTTAGATTAGATATTTGTCGGTTGGCGAATGGCAACATTTTGACCTTGTCCAGGCAGTCGCGAGCGATCTCTCTGTCAGCCTTCTTTGGGCGTTTGAATAAGCCGACATGCCCGTATCGGCCCATTATTACCACATCCATAACTGTTACCGGAAAGTCCCAATCGACTGATTCTCGCTGGGGAACATATCCGACGCGCTGCCGATTTTCTTTATATGGTTTACCGAAGATTTTTACCCAGCCGCTGCTTGGAGGAACCAGTCCCATGGCGGCCTTGATGAGGGTTGACTTGCCTGCTCCATTAGGGCCCACGATTCCGACCAGCTTCCCTTTCGGCACTTGCAGATCAATTCCCCATAGAACCGGTTTTTTGTGATATCCAGCTGTTAGATCGTGGACCTCCAAGGGAAACTCTTGAGATTGTTCTTCGGGGTTTTCGCTCATTAGATACTAAGGTTAACCCGCAACCCGAATACAACGGCATTATCCAGTTTGCCTGTTGCGCCTGGATCGTGGACCCACTGTATATCCGGGTGGATGGTAAAGTCGTCACTCATGATATATGTGTAGCAGGCTTCGATAACCGTTTCGGCTGATCGCCCGGGTAGGTCTTTACTGATTTTTGCATGCGAAAGGCCCAAGGCAAACTTGTCTATGTCACGATTTGGAATCAAACCGGTATATCCAAAACCTATCTGAAAGCTATTAGCCACTTCACTGCGATCTTCTGGTGCAAATCCGATCCGGGCGAATAAGTTCAATCCCTGATCGCCATACTCATTGAATACCATCTGTTCTGCTGAAGCGTAAATGCCTTGGTTGCCGTTTTGTTTTGAGCCATTAGAAAATTTATTAAAACTTCCCGTATGATGCCATGCCCCAAGTTTGAATGTGCCTGGTAACCCTTCATCCTCAAATCCTTGATTCAAGAGATAGCCGACTTCGCTCATAATTATGGAACCCTGCCCGTTTCCAAGTTCCCAATGTAGTCCGTGTCGGTTAATTGCATCATTACCATCTGGCGAATCAAATGTATCGCCATCGAAAATACCAATCTGGGTATATAAATTATCACTGGGTTTCCATAGCAACCTTGCTCCAAGTGCAGGTATATAGAATGCAGGGCCAGTGTTAGGCGTGTTCAACGATATGAATTCTGGCCAGCCAAAGGTTGCGTTAAGAAACGGGCCAGCCGTTTCGATGGTTGAGAATTCTTCATCTGCAAGAAGTAATCCCGCACGAAAGCTAACTTTTGTTTCAAGGAACTCCTTTTGAATCCAAGATTCATACAATCTCACACTTCCGAAACCCTCAATATCACTAACCCCCATTATATCCCCAGTGCGACTTGCAATGCCGGAACCGTGAAGGTCCATTCCGCTTAAGCGAAAAGATGTTCCTTTCCATCCGATTGCCGGATCAAGATCAACATCCAAGCCAAAAGATGTCAGGCCGTTGTACCCGGTTCCAGTTCGTTCACCGCCGGCAAGGTTACTCATGACTTCTGAGCTGTAATCAAAAAACAAATCGATTCCGCGGTCGTTTCCCCAAGTACTGAATTCTCCAGCTTGGGAGCTGAATAACGGTAAAGCGATACTAATGAATAATGTGGCCCTCTTCATTTCACTTTTTTGCCTATTTCAAGGCACCTACAATCGTATTAATATTGTGCTTCACCATGCCAACATATGTACCTACATCATATTTTTCACCATAGCTTTGATGAATATCACCGGGTTTACCACAGGCATCTGAGAATAATTCGCCACCAATCTTCACCCCGGCATCTTTGCTGACTCGTTTTATTGCTGCTGGATTCACGCTGCTTTCAACAAAGATGGCCTTGAGGTTTTTTTGTTTGATAAAATCCACCATCTTGGTGATGTCCGCCAATCCAGCCTCGGTGACGGTTGATAACCCTTGTACTGCTACAACTTGAAAACCAAACGCTTTACCGAAGTAGTTGAATGCGTCATGGCTTGTTACAAGGACTCGTTGTTCTTGTGGCAACGCTGCGATACGTTTCAGCCCCCATTTGTGAACATCATTGTATGCTTTTGTTACCTCGATTCCTTGCTTTGCATAATATTCTTTGCCTTTAGGGTCAGTGCTGCTTAAGCCTTCAACCACAGTTTCAATGCATTTACTCCAAAGAGCTGGGTTCCCCCAAATGTGAGGATCCCAATGTCCGTCAAATTCAGGTGGTTCTAGGCGGTCATTTTCAGGTATAGACTCCGTCACCGCGTAAACTTTTTTGCCAGCACGCGCCATTCTGAAAAATAGATCAGACATCCTTCCTTCAAGCAT
>JAYZHR010000155.1:0-2716 GCA_036166355.1 Verrucomicrobiota bacterium
GGAATTGACCATCTAAAACAAAAGGAGGGCATAGACACAATCGTTCTCGAACAAACACATTCAGAGTCAGAACTCCTTCCAATCATTAAGGATGTATCAGCTATCGCTGTTCGCTCTGAAACGAAAATAACTAAAACAATAATAGAAGCAGCAACAGAATTAAAAATTGTAGGAAGAGCTGGAGTAGGCGTCGATAATATTGATATTGAGGCGGCGACACAAAACGGCGTAATTGTAATGAACACACCCGGTGGAAATACGATTGCAACATGCGAACTAACCTTCTCAATGATGATGGCACTTTCTAGAAACATCCCTCAAGCACATGGATCAATGATTTCAGGAGAATGGAATCGAAAGGCATTTAAAGGAGTTGAACTATACAGTAAGACATTAGGAGTATTAGGCATGGGCCGCATTGGCGGAGAAGTAGCCCGACGCGCAGTAGCGTTCGGCATGAGAGTAATGGCATTTGATCCATATATAACTCCATCAAGAGCCAAAGCACTACAAGTAGAATTAGCATCACTTGAGGAAATCTATTCTAACGCAGATTTTATTACCGTACACATGCCGATGACAGATGAAACTCGAGGCATGATCAATAAAGACACCTTATCCAAAATGAAACCCACCGTACGTTTACTAAATTGCGCTCGAGGGGGAATAATTAACGAAAAGGATTTATGCTACGCTCTCAAGGAAGGACAAATTGCTGGTGCGGCACTGGATGTTTACGAATCGGAGCCACTGGATAAAAACTCAGATCTACGCGAATGCCCAAATTTAATATTAACCCCACACCTAGGCGCCAGCACTAAGGAAGCTCAAGATAATGTTGGACTAGAAGTAGCTCAAGGAATCACTGACTACTTACTATACGGCAGTCTTATTAATTCGATTAATATGCCAAGTCTAGATGCTCAAACATCTACAAAAGTTAAGCCATATCTCCGCCTTGGAGAAAAACTTGGCCTATTAATGGCAAAACTTGGGCAGATTGGCACAGAACGACTAGTTATTACATATGGAGGGCTAGCTACAGAACTACCAGGCGACCCTATAGCACGCTCAATCATTAAGGGGTTTCTTGGCACTGCTGAAGGAGAAGAAGTTAATCTTGTCAATGTGCACTCAGTCGCTAAGGAAAGGGGTTTAATTATTGAAGAGGTCAAATCTAACGAGCAAGTCGATTTCCGTGAGTGGCTACAAATTAAAGCCTGGGCGGGCGAAGAAAAAATATCTGTGGCCGGTTCCTTCTTCGGCATTGCTCAACACCCAAGAATTGTGCGACTCAATAGCCAGCCAGTAGAAATTATTCCTGACGGAATACTCTTTTTGATGAGCAATAAAGACAAGCCAGGTATAGTCGGACACTTAGGCACTGTTCTCGGCAAGCACGGAATTAATATTGCAAACATGAGCCTATGCAGAGATCACGAAGGAGGAGAAGCTTTGACCGCTTTAAACATAGACAGCATTCCTCCTGCGGAATGCCTAACCGAACTTGAAAACGATCAAAATATTAGCACTATTCGTATCGTTCAGTTTTAATCATTCTTCCTAATTTCCAAATCATTCAATTAGTATTTTCGACTGATATTAGGCCTTTCAATTTATGATTGCCACAAAAAGCGAAGATCTATAGTTTTCTCTTACTATGAAGGGCAACGGTTTACTTATTTTCGCTGTTATTGCAGTTGTGGCAGGGGCATCATCAGCAATATTTCTTTCCCAGACGATTACTGAAAAGAATTCAGAAATTGAATCAAAAGACAAAAAAATAACTGAGTTAACTGAAGTAAAAAATGTACTAGAGACGAAGACTAATCAATTATCTCAAGCCTTATCTCAGGCGAACACAAAAATAAACACTACTCAAGAGCGGCTTTTAGAATTACAAAAAGAACACAACCTAAAACTAACAGAATACGATTCTTTCCAAAAGCAGGCGGCTGAGGCTCTTGCGGCAAAGGATGAAAAAATCATGGCCTTGAATAAAGACCTCAAAACCGCACAAAGTAAAAACAAGGATTACGACTCTCAAATCAAAAATCTAAACACCCAAATAGTTTCCAAAGATCAGGAAATAGATGCTATAGAACGTCGACTTAAAGCAAGTGAAGCGGACCGAGAATACCTTCTCAAACAACGGGATAAACTAATTGCTGAGAAGGCAGAACTAGAAAAACAATTTCAAGACATCGCCGTCCTCCGACAGAAGGTATTAAAACTTCAAGGAGAGCTTATGGCCTCAAAGAAACTTGAATGGATTCGCCGAGGACTATACGGAGGCGCGAGAACAAAAGGAGGCTCAAGATTAATGAGCATGAGCGCAAGAAAACCCGAAGAAAAAAATACTCAGAAAACCGATTTGAATGTTGAAATCAAAAGTGATGGAACAGTGAAAATTGCTCCAAATAACACTAATGACTCATCAAATGCGGCCACCCCATGACAGAACTCGGGGTTCTTAAAGATACATACAACAGAACAATTCGTGATCTGCGAATTAGCATCACTGACAGATGTAACTTTCGCTGTGTGTACTGCTTACCAGACACTGAAGAGTCAGCCAATTTATTTCGCTTCAAAAAAGAGGCTCAGCCCTCAAAAAAGCTGACTCACCCATGGAAACCCAAATCTCAAATCTTAAACTTTGAAGAAATTACTCGCATTGTAAGAATATCTTCTAAGTTAGGGATTAACAAAATTA
>JAYZHR010000156.1:0-17656 GCA_036166355.1 Verrucomicrobiota bacterium
ACGCCGTCAATCTAGGTATCGGCGGTGACCGAACACAGCACGTCCTTTGGCGACTGGACAATGGAAATGTAAAAAATATCAAACCCAAGGCTGCGGTAGTAATGATTGGCACAAATAATTCAGGAAAAGATCGTAATAGTGCCGAAGAGATGATCGACGGGGTCACGGCTGTAGTTGATAAAATTCACGAAAAACTTCCAGAAACAAAAATCCTTCTTCTTGATATTTTTCCAAGAGGCCAGCGTATCAACGATCAACGAGGCAAAATATTACAGGTTAACCAGGTTTTATCCCGACTCGATGCTCGCCCTCATGTCACTTTCCTGCGCATTGGCCAAAACTTCTTGAGTGAGGATGGTTCAATACCCAAACAGATTATGCCTGACTTTCTTCATCTAACTCCGAAGGGATATGAAATGTGGGCTAAAGCCATCGAACCAACGCTGGCCAAACTGCTTGATGAGTAAACGCTATCAAGCGGTTAGCTGAGCAAATTTATTTTGCGCGAACAGGAACAACTTAGTGAATTTGCGGAGTCTCTAAGTAACTTCGATACTCTGCATCTTTCAGCACTGGCGATTTGCCTATTGGCTATAATCGTTATTCCTATTATCGGCTATTACGTCTCTGCAACTAACCAAAAACGAATGGTATGGGGCTTGGTAGCGTTCGCTATTATTCAAGAAGTGGTCGACTACAGTAATCGAGCAAACATTCATGGACTTACTCTCACAGAGGATCTACCACTGCATCTATGCAATTACAGCCTAATTATAGCTGCCATTGGTTTGGCAAAACGTAAACAATTCTACTTCGAGTTTGCCTATCTCATCGGAACAACAGCCGCTCTTCAGGCCATGGTCACCCCATCTCCCACTGGCATTGATAACATGACCTATTACATCACTTTTTTTATCCAGCATGCACTTATAATTCTTTTTCCAATTTGGAATATTGTAGTGGATCAAATGGTTACAACACGCGGAGCAATTCTTCGTACAATGCTGATTGTCAACTTCATGATCCTTCCAGTTAGCATTGTAAACTGGATCACCGGAGCAAATTACATGTACCTTTGCACTAAACCTAACACCGAAAGCCCATTCCTTATCGGGGAATGGCCTTGGTATTTGATCGGTCTAGAGGCATCGGCTCTCTTGCTTATGAGTGCGGCCTGCATCCCCATGATTTTTCTCCGAAAATGGAGATCAACTAGATCAATTGCGAAATCGGATCAGCACCATTAATCACGCGCTGAACCTCCGCAGGGACACCTGCCATGGTTCGCAGTTTACCGGTATCAAGAACCGTATTCATAATGGTGGAATATAGATTTGGGATAGTTATTCGATCACTTGCAGGTTCACCACCATCACGAGTGGAAGAACCGACCACATGCCCCATCTTTAAACCTCCTCCGTATAGCAACAGTGGGGCAACGCCTGCCCAATGATCTCGACCAGCCTTAGCATTAACTTTGGGAGTTCTTCCCATCTCTCCACAACATACCAACAGAATTTTATCCCTCAATCCACGAGCCTCAACATCCTCTATAAAGGCACTCACAGCATGATCAAAAGGCCTCCCCACATAACCCATCCCTTCAATCATCGTGGCATTATTTATGTCAGCGTGCATATCCCAAACAAAATTTGTAGTGATGGTTATAAAACCTGCACCGCGCTCAGCTAATCTCCGTGCCAATAACATCAGTTTGCCGAGACTGTTTACATGTTCAATATATCGAGGTCTATTGTTCCATTTTTTACTTATACGCTGGGCATCCATTAAAGTGGATGTGTCATAACGCTGAATCAATTTTGGATCTTCTTTATTAATGTCAAATGCTTCAGCAACGGTGCCAGTCAGTGTTTGGAACGCTTGTGACTGAAACCTATCAAAACTTTCAGCAACATCACTCTCTCCAATCACGTAACGCCATTTATCAAGACTTGCCAAAAGACTACGCCGATCATCCAATCTAGTCGGATCAATCGTAAGCTTCATGTCACGCTTCAGATTCCCTTCCCCACTAGGTGCGAATGGCGCAAAGGCGGAGCCGAGTTCACCAGTGCTATCAAATCGACCTAAATCCATAAACGCCGGACCGGCTGAATTATCTACTGCACGAGGAAAAAGCGATAAGTTACGAGGCATTCCGTTACGGGGATTGTTTGGACCTGCTACACGAGCATAATGAGAGCCCAAATGTGCTCCTCCAGAGTAACGCTGGCTTATGATTGGCTTAGTGTCGTGCGCATTACTCTCGGTGGTAAAGGAGCGGACAATCGAAAATTTATGCGCCAACTTTGCCAGACGCTCCATTGTGCTGCCAAAAGTTATACCGGGGATTGTCGTAGGAATCTCACCAGTCACTGATCGAATACCAGCCGGAGCTGTCATCTTCGGATCAAAAGTCTCAAACTGTGATGGTCCACCGTGCTGGAACAGAAACACTACACACTTATCTTTTGCCAAACCACCAGCCTTTTTAACAAACGATTCAGCCTGAAGTAATTGAGGTAACGACAAGCCTCCCAAACCCAAGCTTCCAACTGAGAGAAACTCACGCCGGCTCCAACGATTGGCCTTTAAATCTAACATCCTGTGAACCGTGAAAACCCTACACCCAGACCACTCCATGGCAACCCATAACGATCCAAAAAAACATCAATTTCTGATGGAGTCCTGGAAAATTAACATAGCCTAATTACTGTTCTGATAAAGTTTTGGAAGGCGGACTTGTTTGCCTTCTATTAACAATCTAGCCTTCGCACATGGCATTGCCTTTCATTACTGTGGAACAAATGCGTCGCTGGGAGACGACTACATGGAATGCCGGCAAATCTGAAAATGAAGTCATCGCACAAGTGGGCTCTATTTTGGCTAAACGGGCGCTTGAGCTAACTCAATTGAACGACAAAATCCTGCTAATCGCTGGAAAGGGGCACAACGGCGATGATATCCGTGCAATGATTAATCACCTTCCAGACCGAGAGATCAGTCTAATCGAAGTAATTGATCCGGAAAGTTCCCTAAAAAAACTTCAACACAATGTAATTCCCAAACCAGATTTAGTCATTGATGGATTGTTTGGTATCGGAATTAATCGAGTTTTAGACGAAAGCTGGATAAATTTTATTTCAGAAATCAATGCACAAAAATTCCGAGTACTTTCAGTGGATATCCCATCTGGTATTGATGCCACTACGGGAGAGATTCAAGGGGCTGCAATTCGGGCTAATGAAACACTAACTTTAGGGTTACCTAAAACTGGCCTGCTTAAACCAAAAGCGATCGATTATGTCGGACGAATTCGTGTTGCACGAGAAATCGGCCTTGTCCAGCCAATCGAAACTAGCGACATACAGCTTAATGAAACAGACGACTTTTCTGAGTTTCCGCCGACTAGACCAACTAACGGCCACAAGGGAACATTTGGACACGCCGGCATCATCGCGGGTAGCCTAGGCTATCATGGGGCAGCTGTCCTTGCAGCACGAGGCGCATCCCGAGCCCAACCAGGTTTGATTAGCCTAATGACGCCTGAAAACGTATTCGTTCCAGTAGCATCACAATTACAAAGCGTTATGGTGCATCCACTCGCACCAACCGATATTGAATTCAAGTCAGCCAGTGCACTGTTAATTGGACCTGGAATGGCTTCAGAAAGCTTACAGCAGGAAATCAAAACAACGACCAACAGCATATGGCATGAATCTTCAACACCTATGATCGTAGATGCCAGCGCCCTCGACTGGATTACCGGCGGTGAAATTTCATCCAAGTCCATCCGTGTCATCACACCACACCCCGGCGAGGCTGCACGCTTACTTGAATGCACTACGAAAGACATTGAAGCTGACCGTGTAAAAGCACTGCAAGCCTTGTCGACCAAGTTCGGAAATTGTTGGGTCGTGCTAAAAGGATACCACACCCTCATTGGACAATCTAAAGGTGCAGTATTTGTTAACCCAACCGGAAATCCATCACTCGGACAAGGAGGAAGCGGCGATCTTTTGGCGGGTTATTTAGTAGGATTACTAGCTCAACCTCTCTTACAAGAGGATATAGTTAAAACTCTAAATTATGGAGTTTGGCAACACGGAGCTGCCGCAGATAGCCTTAGTGCATCAAAGTCAAATTGGACGATTGAGGATTTAGCAACACGAATTGGCGAAACAAAGCCGTAAAAAGCACCTCCGCCGCCTTTACTGAAACGCATTTCTGCAGTATTTTAAGACCCAAGCGTTTCTGAAAAACCGCCAGTATGGTCGAATACCATTCAAAGACTCACTTTAAAAAGATGATATCAACTCAACTCAACCGTTTCTCAGGCATATTGACCGCAATCGCTATCAGCCTCGTCTTATGTACAAACATCAAGGCAGATGAAGAGGGTCCAAAAAGTTTTATTTCTACTCCCATTAAGGCAATAGAAGAAAAAAATCCAAAAGCTATTTGGGATATGATACCCGCAAGCTACCAAAAGGACATCAACGAATTGATGCAGACTTTTGCCAATCAAATGGATCAGGAATTATGGGATGCCGGTTTCGGTTTAGTTGGAAACATTGGTGAGTTATTTAAAACAAAAAATAATCTGATCATGGAGTCACTACCGAAACTTGGCGAAGGTTTGAGTGCAATGTCAGGAGGAGAGAATCCAATGGAACTTATTACCCAATCTCTCTCAGCTGAAGACCTCAAAACATCTGGCACTTTTTTGGAAAAAATTTCTAAAAGTGACTTTGGCTCTATAGCTAAACTTAAGAAAATAGACATGGGCAATGTTATTGAAACTTACGGAAAGGACTTAATGACATCCTTAGACGAAGCAGCACTAGCATCAGGTGCCATTGATCCATTTGGCCTTGAGGCGCTTAAAAACATAAAAGTCGAAGTTGTTGATCAAAATGGCAATGACGCAACCATCAAAGTAAGCGGTCTACCTGAAACTCCTGATTTAGGTTCATTAACAGAATTACCCGGTGGAATTCCAATTGATTTGGGAGAAATGCAGGATCTCCCAATCCCAAATTTATCTGAACTAGAAAATGGCGAACTGATTTTAACCAAGGTTGAAGGCAAATGGATTCCTAAAGACATAGCTAACAGCTGGAAAGAAGGAATAACCTTGGCTAAACAAGGACTGCGTGACATGGGTGAATTAATACCCGTTGAAGAGAAACGAATAGCTCTAGGCATGGTAAAAGCCATTAATGACGGCTTAAACCGCGTTAAAAAAGCCAAGACCCCAGAACAGTTTAACATGGCAACGATGCAGGCGATGATGCAGGTAGGTATGGCGGCAGCTCAAATAGAAGCTGGTGGAGGGCCAGATCTAGACGTTAGCCCTACCCAGAAAGCGGAAGCCCGAAAACTAGCCGAAGGAGAAATTGGCCTCACAAATGGAGACATACTTAAAGGCTCAGTATCGGATGTGGACCGGGATGGCATAGTTGTAAGAGTAGACGTCGGAGGCTTTTCCCGGCGAGTCAACTGGATGCAACTGGATCAAGATAGCCTAAAAAAAGTCAGGAAGCTTGGCCAAACCGACAGAAAAAGATATGGAGTAAAAATTGGCAACACATGGGTTGGAGCAGATCAATTTGTGGAACCATTTATCGTCCCGGAAGATTCAGAAATGGAACAAAGCGATTACCCTAAACCTGCCGAAAATTTATCCGAGCCAAATACTCCTACCATACCTGATGAAAGAAAAGCCAAGTTAGCCGCCTATTACTCCTCACCAGGTGGAATCGGGCTGCTCGTAGCAATCGCAATCGGAAGTTTAGTGGCTGGCTTGGGGGTGGCAGCATTTAAAGAATCCAATGCAGTTTTAGCAGCTGGTATTTCATTCGTATTTCCAATTGTCGGACCATTATTACTTCTAGCGAAACCTAAGGTAGAATACGAATATGAAGAAGGCGAAGAAGACGATGAATACTATGAACAGGAAGCAGAGGCTCCAGCTGGAGCCACAATGTCTGACACCGGAGGCAGCGCAGTAGCAGGCATGCTACCGGAAGCCAAGAAAATGAGCTTCGCACAAAGTGGACCTAAAAAACAAAATAGCGCCGAAGCAAAATCATGGAGTCGGGATGATACCCGATTTGATCGGTCGTTTTTTCAAAACAATTTTCCCAATTACTTCAAGGTTGTGCTAGGCCCTGCAGAACGAGGGATGGTACTGGCCATAAAAACTGGCAAACGTGAATATGTTGGCCAGCGCATTAAACGTATATCTGGCAGTGATCTGCATATGGAACTACTAAGTGGCAAGGAACAAAAGATTTCCTTCAGTGAAGTTGGTTCGGTCGATCTACGTGCAAAATAATTCATAGAAGAAATTCGACTAAACAAATAATAATCAAGAATGAAATTACGAACCATTCTTCTGTTCGGTTCACCTGGTGCAGGCAAAGGCACACAAGGGAAAATTCTCGGCAGAATCCCGAACTACCTTCACATCTCAAGTGGTGATCTGTTTCGTAACCTTCGCATACAAAATCCGATTGGGCAGTTGTTTCTCGACTATGCTTCACACGGCAACCTCGTTCCAGATGAGCCAACAATCAAACTTTGGAGAGATGATATAGAGAACCGTTCCCGTAATGGTCAGTTCAATCCTGAAACAGATACACTTCTACTTGACGGCATCCCTCGTAATGTTAACCAAGCTAAGCTCTTAGAGGATACAATTTACGTCGCTGGAATCCTGAATCTCTACTGTACCGACCTTGATACAATGGTTGATCGCCTACAGGCACGAGCACTTCGCCAAAACCGGCTTGATGATGCAAACCTTGACACCATCAAGACCCGTTTAAAAGTTTACGAGGATGAGACTAAACCGGTACTCGAACACTACGGTGAAAATCTGGTTCATACCATCGACTCTACTCAGTCCCCAGTCCATGTTTTGAGAGACTCGCTTGAGGTACTCGCAAAACTGGAAGAACAAAACTAAACAATTGTGGCTCAGCCAATACGTGTCGTTTACATGGGAACAGCAGGATTCGCCTGCCCTAGCCTAGCAGCACTGGACAATTCACCTGGAACCAAAGTAATTGGAGTAGTTACCCAACCGGATCGGCCCAAAGGCCGCCAGCTAATCCCCCATCCTCCTGCCGTTAAGGTAGAAGCCGAATCTCGAAAATTAACAGTTCATCAACCATTACGAATACGTAATGATTTTAATTTTTTATATCAACTCAATCCGGATTTAATCGTTGTAGCAGCTTACGGACAAATTCTTCCTGAAACAATTCTCGATCTACCCAAGCAAGGCTGTATCAATGTACACGGTTCACTTTTGCCGCTTTATCGAGGTGCAGCACCAATTCAACGTGCTATTCTTGATGGTCAAAATGAAACCGGTGTCACGATTATGGAAATGGAGGCCGGCATGGACACAGGCCCGATGATCAGCAAAATAAAAACACCAATAGAAACCGGAGATAATGCACAAACCCTTCATGATCGTTTGGCAAATTTGGGAGCTAAACTACTTGTTGAAACAATCCCCCAATACGTTTCAGGTAAAATCAAACCTACACCGCAGGATGAATCACAAGCCACTCACGCTCCAAAAATTACCCGAGATATGGGGCAAATCGACTGGTCAAAAACAGCAACAGAAATATGGAATCAAGCTCGAGCCTTCACCCCGTGGCCCGGCATATTCACACATATAAGTGACAAACTACTTAAAATTATCGATGTAGAACCGGTCGATATAAATGATCTAGAGCCCGGCATAATTGGAAAAAGCAATTACGAAGGTATTATTGTCGGCTGTGGCAAAAAGGCACTACGAATCAAACAATTACAAAAAGAAGGAGGCAAACGCTTGGCAGCCAACGCATTTCTTGCCGGACACCCACTTCCAGCCGGAACACAGCTAGGCTAAAATTGCCGCTTGGCCAAGCGCTGTTTTTAACCGAACATTTCCCCCATGGAAACGGTTGCAGAAAAGACACTCCCGGACGCTAATGGACGCTTTGGCGAATTTGGTGGACGGTATGTCCCAGAAACACTGGTGCATCCATTGCAGGAATTAGAAGATGAATACTTTTGTGCACAGCAGGATCCCAAATTTCAGAATGAGCTAAAGTATTATTTGAGGGAGTTTTGTGGACGCCCCACCCCACTTTATCACGCCGAACGCCTAACCAACGATCTTGGTGGAGCAAAGATTTATCTAAAGCGCGAAGATCTGCTTCACACTGGAGCACATAAGATCAACAATGCAATGGGCCAAATTCTTTTAGCCAAACGCATGGGAAAAAAAAGAATCATTGCTGAGACAGGTGCAGGACAGCATGGAGTCGCCACAGCTACAGTAGCAGCTATGTTTGGTCTCGAGTGTGTAATCTACATGGGAGCAGTTGACTGTAAAAGGCAAGCACTTAACGTATTTCGCATGCGAATGCTTGGAGCAAAAGTTGTTCCAGTTGAGGCAGGACAAAAAACACTCAAAGAAGCAGTAAATGAAGCTATGCGAGATTGGGTAACCAACGTCCGAAACACCCACTATATCCTTGGCACTGCCTATGGGGCACATCCATACCCTGTGATGGTACGTAATTTTCAACGCATCATTGGCGATGAGGCGAAACGCCAAATACTAGAACAGGAAGAAAGACTACCTGACCATTTAATCGCATGCGTCGGTGGAGGATCAAATGCAATAGGATTATTTTATCCCTTCATAGATGACAAATCAGTAACAATGACTGGTGTTGAAGCAGGTGGAGAAGGAATTATTGATGGCAAACACGCTGCACGTTTTCAAGGTGGAGGACTCGGTGTCCTTCAAGGAACAAGATCATATGTCTTACAAGATGAAGACGGCCAAATTCAACTAACACACAGTGTATCAGCTGGACTAGATTATGCTGCTGTCGGACCAGAACATGCCTGGCTTAGAGATATCGAACGGGCTGAATACTCTTATGCTACAGACGAAGAGGCACTGGCAGCCTTCCAAAAACTAGCTAAACTTGAAGGCATTATTCCAGCTCTTGAATCCAGTCACGCAATAGCTGAAGTAATAAAATCCGCACCCAAAATGCGTCCCGATCAAATCATTATTGTTAATCTATCCGGACGGGGTGACAAAGACGTCGCACAAGTATCCGAGCTCATTACACTATGAGCTCGGAATAAGATAGGCTTCAATGAATCAGCTAAATGAAATACGGGTGGACAAGTGGTTGTTTGCTGTACGTTATTTTAAGACTCGAAGCAAAGCGGCAGAAGCTTGCAGAGGAGGTAAAATCAAACTAAACGAAACACCAGTTAAAGCCGCTAAATCGATTAAGATAGGCGATGTTGTTAGTATAAGGCAAAACCCAATGGTCCGCTCACTCAAAGTCATCGACCTGACAGAACGGCGAATCAGTGCTAAGCTAGTGGAAAAATTTGCTAAAGATATTACCCCGAAAAAGGAATGGAACAAACTGCGCAATGACAAACTCAGTGGGACTGAACTTCGAAAAAATCCAAAAGGTAGACCATCAAAAAAAGAACGTCGTTTAATCGATAAATTTATGGAACTTGGAGACAGTACATGATTTTCCAAGGATTCATTAGAGCTGCAATATTCATGGTTGTAGTTGGTGCGGTGCTGACATTGGATACTTTAACAGGGGATTTTTTTTCAAACCGACTTGGTATCATTCCACGTAACCTTTCTGGAATAGATGGTATTTTATGCTCGCCACTGTTACACGCTGATCTTGGCCACTATATTGCAAATCTCCTACCCATGGTCGTTCTTATCGGACTGCTCTTTGCAAATCCAAACTATAAACCATGGCGCTCGATTGTATTGATTTGGTTTTTAAGCGGTGTTGGCACATGGCTCATTGGGAGAGTCGACTCGAATCATATTGGAGCAAGTGGAGTCATTTTTGGTCTAGTGACTTTTTTAAGCACAGCATCATTTTTTTTGCGTAGTTGGCTATCTGCAATAATTAGTGGACTAGTACTTTTTCTTTATCAGGGAATCTTATTTGGGGCCCTACCACCAATTATTAATAGCAATATGGCTGAAAACATTTCATGGGAAGCACATCTTTCAGGTGCAGTTGGAGGTGTCATCGCTGCATGGGGTATACGCAAAAATAAAAACAAGCTTACTCAAGCTTAGGGTGAAACATCCTTTTCTTGCCATGTGAGATCACAGTTTTTATCTTGCCTTCCCCGATGGGAAAGCAATCTTCACTCCGTGATATTCAGGCCAAATTTTGTCCAACGCTAGATCCTGAGTTCACACCAATTTCACTGATATTAAAACTGGCACGTCAGTGTATTGCTGACGGAACTCCTTCGATAGAATTAACCATTTCACTTGAAAGATTACCAGGCGATCAATCTGTACATAAGTTTGCAGTACCAGATCCGACTAATGATAAATCCGGGGACGTAAAGCGACTAGTTGAAAGAGTATGCAAGTTTCTTCTATGGCAACAAGGTGCAAGTAGGGTTGGGGTTCATAGCAGTGACGGAAACGACTTATTAGCAAAATACTTAAAGAAAATTTATAGCACAAGCGGACCAAGGGCATTCGATGCTGATATGATGCATAAAGCATTTGGAACACCTCTAGTTTTCGAGTCATTAGATTCATGTGAAATCGAAACCACCAATACATCCAAAACCATCGGTGGAAATCTCGACGGCTGCAGGATCGGGTTTGACCTTGGGGCAAGTGATTACAAATTAGCAGCTGTACAGGATGGCGAACCAATATTTACAACCGAAATTCCATGGAATCCTCGAGTTGAGTCTGATCCAGACTGGCACCGCCATAAAATCAATGAAGGCCTAAAACAAGCTGCCGAAAAACTTCCAAGAGTTGACGCTATCGGCGGCAGTTCGGCGGGAATTATTATCAATAGCGAACCACGAGTAGCGTCACTATTTAGGAGCGTACCGGAAAATTTGTTTGTAAAAAAAGTCCGACCAATATTCCGGAATCTTGCTAAAGAGTGGGGTGTTCCTTTCGAGGTATCAAACGACGGTGATGTAACTGCATTAGCAGGAGCAATGTCACTGAAAACAAATGGCGTTCTGGGCTTAGCCATGGGCTCAAGCCAGGCAGTTGGATTTCTCGATCAACAAGGCAAAATTACAGGTTGGCTAAATGAATTAGCATTTTCTCCCATTGACTTTAACCCAAGCGGCCCAGAGGACGAATGGTCAGGCGATGTTGGATGTGGAGTGCAATATTTTTCACAACAAGGCGTGGTTCGACTTGCTAAATTGGCGGGTATTGAACTACCAGATGATCATCCGGCAGTTCAACTTAAGCATATACAAAAAATACATGAAGATGGGGACAAACGAACACCAGTGATTTTTAATGACATTGGAATTTGCCTAGGCTATGCGCTTGGACTTTATTCGGAATTTTATGATTTCAACCATTTGCTGGCATTGGGCAGAGTAACATCCGGCAGCGGAGGCGAGCAAATTTTAGCCAAAGCAACTGATGTCTTAAATGAAGAATTTCCTGCATTAGCCGACAAGATTCAGCTCCAATTACCAGACGAAAAAAACAAGCGTGTAGGACAGGCAGTCGCAGCAGCAAGCTTGCCAAAACTCAACACATAAACGACCTTCGTCCACCGACGAATTAATTTTATCCATACTATTTTAATGCAAATTTGAACCGATGATTTCATTTTCCAATACCAGTGCCGACTTGTTTATTCCAGATGGATCAGAAGATATCCAAGCCTTTAACCGCACCACACATATGGGAATTGGAGCACATCAGGACGATCTTGAAGTAATGGCATTACACGGTATTTTAACCTGCTACCAATCTGACGCCGAATGGTTCGGCGGGGTAACCGTTACGAATGGGGCAGGCAGTTCAAGGGCTAATCAGTATAGCAATTATACCGATGAACAAATGTGTGCTGTCCGTGCTGAAGAACAACGAAAAGCCTCAGTAGTTGGCGAATATAGCTTTATGGCTCAGCTTGACTACCCTAGCTCAGCAGT
The DNA here is from genome assembly GCA_036166355.1 of Verrucomicrobiota bacterium. Taxonomy (GTDB): domain Bacteria; phylum Verrucomicrobiota; class Verrucomicrobiia; order Limisphaerales; family UBA1096; genus UBA1096. Next base: position 12,022 of record JAYZHR010000156.1, read on the forward strand.
AAAGGAGACGGGTAACAATGATTACGCCAATGATCTCAAGACGATTTTCTCAAAAGCCAAACCAAGGGTGGTGTATACCCACAACCTAGCAGACAAACATGATACACACGTTGCCGTTGTTATACCGGTGATTCAGGCTCTACGTGAAATGCCAATACAAGAAAGACCAGATGAAGTTTATGGTGTTGAAGTATGGCGCGATCTCAACTGGTTAATTGATGATGAAAAAATACTGCTAAATTTAAATGACAGACCAAATCTGGTAAGAGCTTTAATCAGCATTTTCGATTCTCAAATCACAGGAGGAAAACGATACGACCTAGCTCTCGAGGGACGGTTACGTGGCAATGCTACATTTTTTGATTCACATGCTGTAGATCAAGCAAAGATGGCAAGTTATGCAATGAATTTAAAACCTTTAGTAGATGATCCAAAATTGGACATAGCAGATTTTGTTGACGCATTTGTGAAGAGATTTCGAGCCGATGTTCGCTCTCGAATTGAAAACTTTACAGCTTAATGACTACTGCGTCTCACCTCGAGTTACTTGAAGAAACACATCCTCCAGATTCATTTCTTCCGGCTCCAATGCGATTAACTTCAATCCGCTGTTAACAATAATTGATGCAATAATCGAGGCATTTGCTTCAGCATCGGCCAATTCAACACGTATACGATGCCCGTCCTCCTGTAATTCCGCATCAGCAATCTCAATACTTTCTCGCAATAGCTCAAGAGCTCTTTCGATATTTTCAGCAACGCCAACTCTATAAGCTTGCTTTCTGGAAAATTGGCTCTGAACACCCTGAACTGGCCCACTATAAATCAAACCTCCTTTCTCAATTATTGCCACTCTATTACATAATGTTTCCAATTCACTAAGAATATGTGAAGAAATGATGATAGTCTTACCCATTCGCTGAAGTTCCTGAAGGATAGCCATCATCTCTATTCGAGCACGAGGATCCAGACCGCTGGCTGGTTCATCGAGAAGAAGAATCTGTGGGTCATGAACCAAAACTCTAGCCAAACCAATACGCTGCTGCATTCCACGGCTGAGGGCGCCTATTAGAGCACCTTTCTTTTCACTAAGCCCTACCAATTCAAGCACATCATTGATCGTCTGCTGACGCTTAGCAGCACCAATTCGATAACAGGCTGCAAAAAAATCAAGGTATTCAGTTACCTCCATGTCTTTATAAACACCAAAAAAATCCGGCATATAACCAAGGAGACCTCGCACCTTATCAGCCTCATTAACCACATTATGCCCCATCACACGAGCTGTTCCATTAGAAGGAGAAAGAAATGTTGATAGTATACGCAGGGTTGTGGTCTTTCCTGCACCATTTGATCCAATAAATCCAAATAAATCCCCCTTGTTGACAGTTAGATCAAGAGAATTAAGTGCAGTTAAATTACCGTAATGGCGTGTAAGGCCAAAAGTCTCAACTGCTGCATTGGTGACTGGAGGTATAACACTTTGAGATTCGTCAGTCATAAGATTAATTCGTTTGTATTTGGCTAGAAGTAGCTTTGTTATTAGTTAGCCTGATTGGAATTCGATAAAGCGTTAGTGATTGAGCAAGTTTAGACTCAAACAATCCAATGGATGGGATAGGAGCATGATTTTCAACAAGCACAAATAAAATAGATCCATCACGATTAACGTATCCAGTGGTATCAATGCCTCCTGATGAATCAAATTGATTTACGTCCTTTTTAAATTTATTAATACCATCTAATTCAAGCACACCAGGAAAAGATCCAGTAACGATATTCATAAGATTAGGATCTATTCGACTGAGTTCAGTATTACCAAATGCTCGGTTTCTTGATTGGATAGAAGCTCGAATAGCCTCACTTGAACTAGAAATAACATTCCTCAAATTCGAATCAGATTGATGATTCAGTTTTATTGCACTAGTAGCCCCTGGAGAAATATTGATTGAATCGTTATAAACAACTCGCTGCATCGACACAAATGCTGCACCTATAATAGGTGTGTCTAAATTATTTTTGATATGAAGCTGATAAGTATCATCATTCTTCTGAACGATATTAGCCTGAATATTAGCTTCAGATCCACTAATCCATTCAGTACAAAACAAGCGACTTGTCCAAATAGGAACACGAGCTTTTGCCTCTAATGAGGCCGGAGTTAGACTAGTGATTACCGGTGGAGTATTACCCCCTGCAGAGAAACTGGCCACCTCACTGCGAAACGCTCCCAACGCCAGAGAACCACCCATAGCATAATCCTTGTTAGATGGAGAATAAATTGAGCTATAGGTCCTACCACGTAAGGTTGCCTTATCTCCTGGCAATACATCAACAATATGAAGCTCATTGATCTCAAGCTGCCCAGCACGAAGACGATAGCCAATATAATAAATTAACAATGAAAAGAAGATGACATATGCCGGAAACGTCAACCAAGTTAGTATTTGTTTATTAATGCGTTTTAGCCAAATTCGATCAACGGGACCAATAATTATAAGATATACAATAAGCAAAAAAATGAGCCAAATAATCGGCAGTTTACTAATTTGACGGCTATCAATCATCATTCCATACAGTCCATCAACACTTATACGGCCATAGTTTCGAGGTGGTTGTTCGGAAAGAAACCATTCTGAATCGATATCGGTTAAACGAGCCCATAACCAAGCTCGATTTCCCCATGAACTGATTGGTTCACGTTCTGGATTGAAACCCAATATCGTAACCTGTCCTATACCTCGATTAGCGTTGGCTATCAGCGTTTTGCCTTCAATATCCAAAAGAGTTTTGCCTTCTCTAAGTCGAACCGGAGCAACAGTAATAAACTTCGCCTTGAATTCCTCATCTAAACTAAAAGGATAATTTTTTTTACTTAGCCAATTCGAAAATAAAGATCCAACTTCCAGTTTCTGTACCGTACCGAACTGCGCACCAAGCAACTCTAAAAGCCAAGGCGTACCAGTAATATCAGAAGGCTGATCCACCCCAAGAATCAAGTGCCCCCCACTTCGCACCCATATTGAAACTGCACTAGCTTGTTCGGCACGAAAATTAATTGCACGATTCGAGTTGAGATAAAGCGCACTGAGACCGTGCAACGTAACTGGATTATCCGGAAATATATCCGTCTGAATATGAGCTACTCTAGGAGCATATGTTTTATTGCTATTCTTGTTTTTAAAACGAGTACTTGGTAGCACCGGACCGTTGGACTGCTGACCACTGACTGAAGCTAACAACACGGAAAACCAAGGAATGTTATCAATTCTTATATTATCAATCTTAGAAACAATTTTACCGTCATTGAAGAGTTTGGCATTCCAACTATAACTAGAGTTGCTAAACACCGGTATGGATAACCGTTTCCGAGTTTTGCTGGGCAACTCTAATGTATATCTAATTGAATGGTCACCAAATGAACCTGGCTTAATTTCAATAACACCATCAAATGAAGGACCATTGTTTTCTATTTCCACAGTCACAGGAAACCAATCGCCAGTTCGAGCCTTATTTCCAAAACCCATAAACACATCGAAACGGACTTCTGCCTGAACCAAATTACCCAATAACCAAAAACCTACTAATATAAGCTTAGCTAAACATGTGGAAAAATACCTTGGCACAATGCATTTGACCTTACCCATTTTATTACAGGCAAGAGCTAGAATCATAAACAATAGAATTTCAATGTAGAAGTCTTACTGAGAATAACATTGCGGTAGAGGCTATTTTTAGGTTTTCTCGTTCGTCCCATGAAAATGCTGGCGAAAACAATACACAGCTTGAAGGGCGGAATGGCAATATCCATTGCGTTAAGTTCACTTACCCTAATGGCACAAGAAGATAAACTAACGGACGGCTTATACGCCGAAATCGAAACATCCAAAGGCACTATCCTTGGACAATTAGAATTTGAAAAAACCCCACTAACAGTTGCTAATTTTGTAGGACTTGCTGAAGGAACTAAGCATTACTCAAAAACAGGCGACGCTCCGAATGCCAAGGAGGAACCATACTATAACGGACTAACCTTTCATCGGGTTATTGCTGACTTCATGATTCAAGGTGGTTGCCCGCAAGGAACGGGTACTGGCAATCCGGGCTATAAGTTTCCAGATGAAATTGATCCAACCTTAAAACATAGCAAACCTGGAATTTTCTCAATGGCTAATGCAGGCCCCGGCACCAATGGCAGCCAGTTTTTTATTACTCACAAGGCTACTCCTTGGCTAGATGGAAAACATACCGTATTCGGACATGTTATCAAGGGACAAGACATAGTTAATGCCATTGCTAAAGGAGACAAGATAAACAAAGTAAGTATTAAGCGTATTGGTGAAAAAGCCAAAGCCTTCAAGGGCGACGAAGCACAATTTGCAAAACTGCGCGCATCCATCAAAACGCCAGCCGAAAAAAATAAAGCTGAAGGCGAAGCATTTCTCACCAAGATCAAAACCGAAGACGGCGTAAAAACCACAGAATCTGGACTAGCTTACAAAGTATTAACTGCAGGAACTGGTGCCAGCCCCGAACCAACTGATCAAGTCACTGTACACTACACTGGAAAATTAATCAGTGGTAAAGTATTTGACAGCTCAGTTGAACGAGGCCAACCAGCAACATTTCCATTAAATCGTGTAATTCCAGGATGGACTGAAGGGTTACAATTAATGAAGAAAGGCGGCAAATCTATCTTGTACATCCCCTCTAATCTTGCTTACGGTGAAAGAGGCGCCGGTGGCGTAATCCCACCAAATGCAACACTCATATTCGAAGTAGAATTGAAGGATATCAAATAATTTCTAATATCATTTAGGAACAAATCCTTTATGAACAACTTTATAGTAAATGTGGTTACCAAAATGGTAACCACATTTTTTTGGGGTGTTCACTAGATTTTTTAGGAGAAGATGTTAACTTAGTCACACCCAACATTACTTCTAAAGAACTAGAAATAGTGTCACAACGAACTAGAATTATATTCCCCGAAGGGAGCACCGGTTTAGGCTATTTCTCCAAGGATCAGGCATCGACGATGCAATAGCACTTAAAATTATAATTCCAGAAAACAAGAAACAATCCTTCTTGGAAAATGATATTTTCAAGTCTGGAGAAAACGCAAAAACATCAATTCAAGTTGGGCACACTAAATCATGGTGGAAACTAGACGAACTCAAAGAGCGCGTTGATCGAACTAAAAGTCTACCAAAAAGCTACTTCATGGAATGCTCAATAGGCCAAGAAAACGACCTTTGGGTTGCTTATATCTCTTGGATGGAAACATAGACAACTAAAATAATTTTACTAACTGAAGATATAATAAGGAAGTTGATTAAACACCTGCAGTTTTGAGCTCCTTGACAAAACGAGATGTTCTTTCACATGCAATCTTAATTTGCTCGAACCCCGCAGCAAAACAACAACGAAGAAACCCCTCACCCGAGCTTCCAAAAGCATCTCCCGGAACACAAGCTACGCCCTCCTGCTGAACTAAACGTGATGCAAACTCTTTTGAGCTCAATCCTGTCGATTTTATGCTTGGAAATGCGTAAAAAGAGCCATTCGGCAACTGGCATTCTAATCCCATTTCATTATAAGCTGACACAATATAATTTCGACGAAGGCGAAATTC
>JAYZHR010000157.1:0-2602 GCA_036166355.1 Verrucomicrobiota bacterium
GAATTTAAATTTATGAACCTTATGCAGTACTTATCGGTAGGTGGCGCGCTTGAGGCTCCAAGAGAAAAAAAATCCTCTCGCAGAATTGGTAATAAAGATGGCGAAGCTTCCGAGGCTGATCGGTCAAAAACTATAGTTTTAGTTGACCCATCTCATACTAATAGTGATCAAGGTGAGTTTGGTTTTATTGAACCATTAGAGATAGATCGTTCATCTAGTTCTTCTTGTAATCATCTTGAATTAAATTCGGAAGAATCTGAACCTCAATCAAGTTATCAGTTATCAGTGGAAAGTCGGATTACTCCTTCTCGAGTGAGAGTAGTACGCAATGACCTTGTGAGCTCAGATATTGCGTTTAGATCAAGTCTTATTGCAGAAGAACCAAAACGCACTCCGTTTTTTACTCGATTGAGAAATCGATTTAGTCTGTTAGATCAGATTATCCGCTTATTAGGGATTACTAAAATTAGTACTACGAGTGTGGGTCGAGTTTCTTTTAAAGATGATTTTGAGCAAACGGAAGAGATGAAAAATGATGAGTTTTATGACGCTATTGAGTTAGCTAAGGATTACAAGACAGATGTATATATTAATGGTCAGGTTGCTTGGAGATACTCTGAGTATTCAGAAAAATTGAAAGTATGAAAACTAATGCCATTACTAATGAATGGTGACCGATTTTATCCACGAGCCAGTTTTATTCGAGGAGGTGCTAACAGCGCTTCAGCCAGTAAATGGTGGTTTCTATGTGGATGGAACGGTTGGTGGTGGTGGTCATGCAGAGGCAATACTCGAAGCAAGTTCGCCGGATGGATTCCTATTGGGATTCGATCGAGACGACTGGGCTTTAAAGGCATCAGCAAAGCGTTTAGCTCGATTTGGTCATCGCTTAGAATTGCACCGCGAAGTCTTTGCTGGAATTGCAAAACATTTAGGAAACCGACAATGCGATGGAGTGTTATTGGACCTAGGTGTCAGCTCTCCTCAACTCGACGAGGCAGAGCGCGGTTTCAGTTTTCAATCAAATGGTCCATTGGATATGCGAATGGATCGGCGTCAGTCAGTTACGGCGGAGCAATTGATCAACGAATTAGAGCAGGAAGAGTTGGCTTCAATCTTTTGGGAATTGGGTGGGGAGAGGAGGTCTCGTCGTATTGCTAGAGCGATTGTTGAACAACGAGATATGCAGCGATTAATAACAACAGAACAGTTAAGTAAAGTGGTTGAGAGAGTCTGCCCAAGACAAGGTGCTAAAAAGCATCCGGCAACCGGTGTTTTTCAGGCGCTTCGTATGGTGGTAAATAATGAATTGATGCAGGTGGAGGTTGGACTTGAGGAGTGTTGGTCAGCTCTAAAGCCGGGTGGTCGCATGGCAGTGATAACTTTTCATTCCGGCGAAGATCGTATGGTAAAGCAATTTAATCGTCGCATGACTAATCCTTATGAATTGAAGGGGCAAGTTGATTTACCTGAGTGGAGGGAGCCGAGAAAACCTTTGGCTAGAGAGTTGAGGCGCAAGGCGATTAAGCCGAGTGAACTTGAAATAAAACGAAACCCTAGAAGTCGAAGTGCTCAGTTGCGTGTTTTAGAAAAAATTTAAACACTGAAATGGCAGCAAGAAACCGCAGAAGAAAAGAAATTTCATTGGGTATTGGTTCGTGGATTAAGGCAGTAGCTTTATGTGTTTTGTTGGGAGGGTTGGGTATGGGGTATGTTTGGCAAAAATCACAAATTCATCAACTTGGGACTTTATTACATAAAAAAGAAGTGCGACTAGATTTGCTAAATGGAGAGAATGATCGTTGGCGGCAGCTGCTAGCAGAGATGCGTTCGACGCAAAAACTTTATGAGAGAGTAAAAAAGCTTGGGCTTGGTTTGGAGATGCCGTCACCAGAGCAAGTGCTAAAACTTTCGGATTTGCCTCCAGAAGCCAAGGAGCTGGAGCGAAGTAAGCTAGGGGAATACCGCACGGTAAAACAAATGCCATTCTTGGGCAGTCGAAGCAGTAATGAATAAACCTGTAACCTAACTAATTGTGGCAAATATCATAACCAACGCTCACCGGGGAAGGGTGATAATTCTGGTTTCACTAATAACGGCTGGTTACGTGGCGCTAGGGGTGAGGTTGGTTGATATTCAAGTATTTCAACATGAAAAGCATGCGGCAAACGCTATAGATAACACTCGCCGAATGGTAATTAGAGCATCTCGACGTGGAGATATTTTGGACTCGCGTGGCACTGTTCTAGCAACGAGCCGTATAGCAAAGACGGTTTGTGCAGATCCATCTTTAATTGGGACTAATCAACTTTTGTTGGCTCATGCTATAGCGCCGATTCTAGGAACTGATGTTAATAGTTTGGCCAAAAGAATGGCGCGGAGAGTTTATTTGGATTCTGAAGGTAGGCAGCGCGAGGATCGTTATGTTGTTCTTAAACGCAAAGTTTTGTTGGAAGATTGGCAGAAAATAACTAATACACTTGCGAATTTAGATTTTGGACTTGATGTGAAAACATTACCACGTAAGCAACGACTTAATTATTACAATCTTAAATATCGTTCTATTTTTAGTGAGAAAGTCGATTCGCAGTTAAGAGTTTAT
>JAYZHR010000158.1:0-5581 GCA_036166355.1 Verrucomicrobiota bacterium
TGAATTCAACGAGCAACAATTGGAGAAACTTAAAAAGCAGGGTAAAGACGTGGCCGAGGCTCGTAAGGAAAAAACCGAGCGTACAGGTGTTTACTATCGCCTAATGTTGGAGCACATCCATAAAGTGCTAGGCGACATACAGCGCGTTTATCCGGATTACGACGCGAAAACGGGCTACGAATTGGCGGGGCTTGTGTGGTTTCAAGGATGGAACGACATGGTAGACAGCAGTACTTATCCCACGCGCGGCCAGCCGGGAAGTTATGATGCCTACAGTAAAAATCTCGCACATTTTATTCGCGATGTACGTCGGGATTTAAAATCTCAGAAGTTGCCATTCGTCATAGGCGTAATGGGCGCAGGAGGGCCTATTGCAAAGTATAGCCCGGACCAAAAACGCTACGCCGACATTCACGGCGAGTTTCGCAAAGCCATGGCTGCACCCGCTAATTTCCCAGAATTTAAAGATAATGTCATAGCGGTATTCACTGAGAACTATTGGGACCTTCAGCTCTCCGAATTGGTCAACAGAAAGGGTAAAGTCAAGGCCAAGCGACGCGAGTTATCCAAGAACCAAACACTCACTCGCGAACAACTTGACAAGGCTGTTTCCAGTTACAACGACAGACTCTTCACAAAACACGAACTGAAAATTCTTGAGACTGGAACTTCCAACGCCGCATACCACTACTTAGGGTCCGCAAAAATCCTGACCCAAATAGGCAAAGCTTTCGCTAAAGCATTGGCGGAATTGGAATAGCCTAACAAGCTATTGCATCACTGATAAATATAGAAGTAGAGCATGTATTATAAGTTTTTACAGAAAGCGCACAAACTTGTTTTCAGTTTCCCTTTAGATCGTTGTTGCGGATGTTCCGCAGCTTGCCTGTCATTTCGGCCTTGAAGCGATCTACGGTTTTTCTGTGGTCAGAATGTTGAGCGAGATTAGTATACTGATACGGATCCTTTTTTACGTTATAAAGCTCTACGCCTTTAGCTCCATTTTCACCGTACTGTATGTAAGCCCATTCATCCTCACGTAAAAGAAATCCGCTGCGCATAGGTGCTACAGAAAAGGCAGCTGTGCGAACGGTGTGCTTGGAGTCATCTAGCATTTTGGAAATATCCTTACCCTGCAGGCGTGATTGGACGGGCAAACCGCAGAGAGCGGAAACGGTAGGATAAAGGTCAAGCAACTCGGTCAACGAATGGCATACGCCGGGTTTCTTGCCAGGCACCTTGATGATAAGCGGCACCTGCGAGGATTCATCGAGTAAACTTACCTTGGCCCAAAAATCGTGCTCGCCCAGATGATAACCATGATCACTGGTGAAAATCACGATAGTATCATCCTCCAGACCAGCTTTTTTTAGCGTATCCAACACCTTCCCCACCTGCGCATCCATGAAACTTACCGAAGCATAATAACCACCCACGGCCTTCTTTTGACGTCGCACATCCATCTTCATGTTAACACTGGTCTTGTAGTTAATTCCCGGCTTAGGAATATCATCCCAGTCTCCTTCAACCTTGAGTGGTAGTTTCATTTTGGAATACGGCAGAAATGGCGGATAATATTTTTTTGGTGCAACAAAAGGTACATGCGGGCGAACAAAGCCTACGCCCAGAAAGAATGGCTTCTCCTGTTTTGCATACTTTGTCAGTAGCTCACATGCCTTCGCGGCCGTTTTGCCATCTGAATGAACCAGATCATCACCTTCAGCTTCCACTACAACAAAAGTATTACCACCAACGACCGGCCGTTTTCCATCAGGATTACCCTCCAACGTCTCACCCTGACCAGGAGCTTTCCATTCCGGACCTGGACTGTTGAAACGCTCGGTCCACGAAGCGGCGTCATCGGCACCATGACCACCTTGTTCAATGCCTCCAGGTACACCCATATGATAGATCTTGCTGACACGAGCAGAATGATAGCCATTATTCTTGAAATGCTGCGACCAAGTAGATCTGTTGCCAATTCTTGGGCGTGGGCTTTTATAACCCAACACACCCGTCGCATGCGGGTAGTAGCCACTCATAAATGAGGCACGTGATGGACCGCAATATGTGGCCTGACAATAGGCGCGAGTAAAACGTGTGCCTTTAGCTGCAAGGGCATCGATATTCGGTGTTTTACAGACAGTATTGCCATAACAGGACAACGCAGTTGAAGTCAGATCATCAGAAATAATGAAGAGAACATTGTATTTTTTTGGAGAGGCATAGGCAGTGACTACAAGGAAACAAAACGTGAGGAATATTGGCCATTTCTTATTCATGTGCCCACTCTTTATCATTCACCGCTGAACTCAAGCTCCGAATAAAAAAAAGCGGAGTAAGATTAATTTCATCTGTCAGAAACGGTAGCGATTGGCCTCCTCGTACGTTTTAAGGGCATCGACTTCTTTACCCGAGCGTTCAGGGTAGTTCTTCATGAACTTTTCCAGAGCAGCACCAAGGAAGCATAGGAACAATAGAGATAGAAAATGGTTTTCCATTAATCAGCCGGCATCCTCGTCTGTTTTGGCTCCGTGTTTGCGGCTTCTTGCTGGGCCAAGATTTGCTCTATGAAGCGGTAGGACTCCTGACGAATTTCGGGCGGAAAATCGTGTTCGCAATCGGGGGTGCGAAGTTGTAGTGAATTGGATTGGTTCATTAGCCGGTAAACTTCAAGTGCCCTGGAGATGGCTTTTTTCACGCCTTGCACAGCAAAGTTGTTGTCCCTCAGAGGGGAGCTTGAGAAGAATGCACGCGGGGCGAGCGCGGCAACTACTTCGTAAAAATCGAACGGCACGAGATCGGGATTGAGCCCATACCGCGTCTTAAGCAACGGCATGTAGCGGTTACTTGTCCAGCCGTCGATCTTTCCGCCGTAATAATCATGAAATGGCGTCCATCCACAGCTCGAAACGACAACCTTTATACGAGTGTCAAACACACCGACGAACATCGCGTTGTGCCCTCCAAGCGAGTGACCAATTGCTCCGATACGTTCGGGGTCAACCTCTGGCAATGACTGCAGCAAATCGACACAACGCATATGGTTGAAAATACCTTTCATTGTGCCCGAGATATAGTCGTCCGATTCAAAATCGTATTTATAATCTCCAAAAGACGGGTAGTCGGGCGCGATTACGACATGACCACGTTTGGCCAGTTCGTAAGCATAGGTTCGATTAGGGATGCCGCCTTCTTTCGTAATACGATACTTGCCGAGCGGCGAAGTAGGGTGCAGTGCGAGAACACCTATCCGCTTGCCCAAGATCTTGGTCTTGGGACGATAGAGTAATGCAGGAAGTCGGTCTTTTTTCTCGGTGATGAAGTTGATGGTCAATCGCGTAAAGCCGTCGCCGTTGACTTGACTGAGGATTTGCATGTCAAGCGAGGGCAGCACAGTGCGGCTTGGGATCTTCCCCATCGCCTGTTGCAGGCCATCTACAATTTGTTTCCGACGCTTGGCCCAGTCGGCAAGCGTGTTGACCGGATGCTTTTTACCAATCGAATCACGATAGACAAGCAATCGCGAGTGGTCGATGCTGCTTGGTTCAGCGGCGAGGTGCAGCAGCATGCCAGTAAGCATCGAAAAAGTTATTAGTGGACGAATCATTTCGACTTTTTGCGGCGCGACCACAAGACCGGCATTACGGAGACTAGCATTAGTCCTAGCCAATGAATAGCTAACTGCAGATGTACCAAGGCCGCGCAACTAAAACGAGTTGATTATTAAGAAATGTACTCACTAGGGAGTTGGAATAATTTTCAAAAGCTATCTTGAATCTACTTTCTTGTAATGGCTACGTCATCGATGAACCAGCCAGCCTGTAGTCCGTTATCCTGCACATCGTCACTTGAGAAGTTGAATTCCAATCTTATTTTTCGGCCAAGTACTTCAGTTGGAATTTTTGCTTTCTCCAGTCTCCATTGCTTCGCTTCTCCGCCACGAAGCCAAATAGGATCATCAACCAAATATTCACCATCTTCATCTAGAATCATTACCCGGCACCAATCATAGAATTCACCTCCAACAGCTGGTTCGCAATCGCGATAACTCCAGAACTCAAGTCGTGCTTTTTCTTGACCTGTTAGATCTATTAATGGGGAGATTAAATAAATATCCGTATCGTCGTAGTAGTCATCTGCTAAGCCAGTACCATAGGCACGAGTTGAACTGCGGGCTTCACCAGGCCCGTTGGTTGGTTTACCAAGCTCCCACTTGGTTCCGCTTTTTCCTAAATCGGAAGTTGCCCAGCCGGGTGCTCCAGACTCGAAATCATCAAAGAATATAGGAGGCACTGGCGTTTCAGCTACCCGATAAAAAGCACTGCCAATAAGATCTGTATCAGTGAATGATATTTTTTCACTTGATGCTCCTCTATCAGGGTAATTTTCAGCGATGACTTTCCAAGTGGAATCAATATTTTCTTTGCGATCAATCCGATAGTTACTGCCAACAATTGAATTCCAATCAAAACTGAAGCCTGCATTATCTATTCTACTAGAATGAATAACTATGTCTGGTGCTTGTTTTGTATCAAGAATGCGGAAGTTATCGAAGTAGGCGACTACCTTTCCACCATAACCACCATTGCCGTAAAAAGTAATACGAGGCGAATCAGGATCAAGATGATGATGCGCTCGGTCAGGTTCAATTAAGCCCAAGTTGACTGAATAAGTGGAATGATTATTTGGCGTGCGAGCAGTATCTGCAGGGGAGAAAGTAGTGGAGAACTTATAGCCCCATTTGCCGCCGCCCCAACCATCGGCTGGGCGCTCTTGAAAAATAATGTCAAAGCGAAATACGTAGCGCATGCGCTCATCTGCAGGCAATCGCATCAGTTCCTTTAGTAGCTCAGACTTAGAAAGATCTAGATGCCAATCAGCACGATAGCCTTCAGGTTGGCCAAGTATTACTTTTAGGCTTTTTGAACCATGTGTCGCATTTGAATCATCAATGTCGGAAACCGTATATTGCTCGACTGTAATACGGTCGCTTTCAACTTCAACCGATTGGATACTATCCTCAAAGGATTCGATCACGACTGTTGTTGGTGGTTTGTCTGTATCCCATTGGTCAACTAGGCGTATGTTGTCGATAAAGAATTTAGGGACATTCCCATCGACCCAGTCTGCATTATGAATAAAACGGAATGAGGCCGTTCCATCATCGTTAACAATAAGATCCCCCTCAATGAGATCAAGTGGGATTTCAGCAACGACAGGCGCGTCGTTGCTATGTGGGGTGTTGAATTCTCGTGAAGCTTCCCCATGGTTATCTACTGTTTGATTCATCCAATGTACTAATCCATTTTTCGGAAACGTGACATCATATTTAAGCACATAACGAGCTTCAGGTTTTAACCCTGATTCCGGATCAGCATTCCATGCCTCCTGCAGCTCTACCGTAGCGTTCGCATCCAGGTGAATCATAAAATCAACCGACCAATATTTTTGATCGTTAATAAACTCAATTTGCAATGCCCTTTCACCCTGTGTCACACAAGGCTCCTCGGCATCCGTTCTTTTAAAATGAGTTAACTTAACGTTTCCGTTAGCGCCTCTTGAACCGGCGTCTGTTGCA
>JAYZHR010000159.1:0-8556 GCA_036166355.1 Verrucomicrobiota bacterium
CAGAAATAAACCACTGTTTCCTGAGCCAGATCGACTTTGGTTTACTCGAGAGGCAGCCGCACTCCGATGATGCCCGTCAGCTATGTAAAGATTGGGAATGTCTCTAAATTTATTCTCAATAAAAACAGCATTTTCACTGGAATTAATTGTCCAAGACGTATGCTGAACACCATCAGACGCTATAAAATCAACATCCGGCTTGGAGCTAATAATACGATTAAACAATGCATCTAGTTCTACATCAGCCGAATAAGTCAAAAAAACCGGACCCGTCTGTGCATCCAACGCCTCAAGATGAGCCACACGATCATCCTCTTTATCTGGTCGGGTAAACTCATGTTTTCGAATTGTGTTGTCATCATACTCTGCGCAACTTGCTACAGCAACAAGACCAAGCTGTGAATGACTCCCCATAACTTGACGATAAAGATAATAGTTTTCTTGTTTATCCTTCCTGAGAGCTCCTTCAGTCAAAAGATGATCTAAGTTTTGTCGCGCCTTGGCATAAACACTTGGATCATTAGTATTAATGCCTTCCTGCAAATCAATTTCAGGACGACTAACATGTAAAAAACTCAAAGGCCGTCCTTCAGCCATTTGCCGAGCTTCAACGGTAGACATCACATCATAAGGAAGTTCACAGATTTCAGAAGCCCGGCTAGCATCGGGCATGAGAGCATGGAAAGGCTTAATAGTCGCCACGAAAGAAAAAATACGGCAGTACTTTACAAAGAGCTATTAAAAACTCAAAACACAGAAATAACTGATTACAATAATGACTATCTTATCATAAACATGATAATCATCAGCCATCAAAAGGCTAAAGAAGAAATATTATCTTTCCCTCAAATTTGAATAAAAAAATCAGCAGAAAACTGCCTTAGTGCACAAGCATCTCAGAAAGAGAGGATTTAAATTTTCGATGACAAAATGCAAAAAGTATAGCTGTAGGGATAAGTGAAAATGTTGAAGCAGCCATCTGAACACCTTGAGGTGTGCGCTGGCTTACATCATATAGTTTAGTTAAGGCTAAAGGGAGTGTTTGCTGACTATCACTGGTCAATACTAACATCGGAATAAGGTGTTCATGCCAAGCAAGTATGAAATGAATCATCGCATAACTGAAAACTGCCGGCCAAATCAATGATAATAACATCAGAAAGATTCTAAACTCTGATGCACCACAGGTTCGGGCAACTTGAATATACTCTTCAGGAACCTTCCGGAAAACCTGTGTGAAATAAATTACACCCAAACCAGTTATGATCCCAGGTAACATAATACCAAACAAAGAATCGTTTAAACCAAGCGTGTTCAACCACGAAAAAATCGGCACAGCAAAGAGTTGTCTAGGGATCAAAATTACTGCAATCACTAGAACAAAACATAAATTTTTCCATCGAAATTGATACTTTGCAAAGGCATACCCAGTCATAGCCGACAGGGCAACAGCACCTAGAGCCTGACCAAGTGATGAAACCATTGAGTTCATGAATACATCCCAATAAGGAACCCATTTACCATCAAAGAGTTCTTGGATATTTTTTAAATTGAACTCACTAGGGAAAAATGTGCGACTAAGCTCTTTCCAGTATTCCCAATTTAGTGGATCCATTGGCCAAAGCCGCAACGGTTGAAAAAACTCACGATTGGTCTTAAAAATCCCAAATACCATCCACAAAAAGGGATATAATACAGTTAATAAAAACGGTATTAACAACAAAGCTGATAGGCTCTGCCGAAAGAAACCAGACCAAACTGAATCAATATTTTTCATGGGTATCGCCTTCGTAATAATATAAAGGCATAAAGAAAAAATAGCATTAGCGGCAAAAGACTGACGCTTATTGCCGCAGCAGTTCCATAATCAAAAAAACGTGTTTTTTGAAACACATAGGAAATCGTCAGCAAACCAGCATCGGCAGTCCCACCAGAACCTCCAAGAAGAACAAACGCTCCAGAAAATAACGAAAAACCATCGACTAATAAATATATGGAAACAAAGATTAAAACCGAGCGTAGTTGCGGTAATGTAACATGCCAAAAATGATTCCAACGACTACTAGTCACCAACTTTGCCACTTCATAGTAGGCCTTAGGAATTCCCTCCATTCCAGCCAGAATGAAAAATGTCATAAAGCCAGTCCATCGCCAAACAGTCTGTAGAACCAATCCAACAAGAATAAAATCAGGATCCTTAAGCCAATTGATAGAATTTAATCCAATAGGAAGAATAAAAAGTTGATTCAACAAACCTTCCCTTCCATGAAACACCATCAGAAAAAGTGTTGCGAGTACTGATGGTGGCGTCAAAGCAGGTATTAGCAGTCCAAAAGTAAACACTGGGCGCAATTTCCGGAAAGTCGATTGTAATAAGTGAGCCAACCATAACGATAAAGGTATAATCAATACGATCGAAGCCAAAGTGTATACAAAACTATTTCGAATAGACTGAAAATAGCGTTCATCTTCCAAGAGACTGTAATAATGCTCAAAACCAACAAATTTCACCGGTCCTAGTCCGTTGGCATAAAAACTCATCTTCACTCCACCAAACAGTGGTATTAACCAAAAAAGACTGAGAAAAAAAAGAAAAGGAAACAAAAATAGAAAAGGAATCCGGCCCATACCACCTGCGGCCTTAAGTACAGGCTGGGTTCTCGATTCCATCTTGATACAAAATTAGAAGCCCGGCTCTGCTGCCTCGAGCATTGTTTTCATTTTATCTATTACCTCAACCGGCTTAAGTTCCCCGTATATGAGGGAATTAAAGAATGTCTCCTGAAACAAAAATATAGCTTTTGCACGATTAGGATGACCCACGACTTCAGGAACTTCGCTTGAAAGCTTCACAAGCAGCTCGCCAAATCTTTGATTACTAAAAAACTCATTAGGTTGCAATAAACGCTCATCTTTCCATGCTGGCTGGTATGCTGGAAAACTGTTTCCGTCAAGAAACCGACGTGCATTGGACTCTTTGTTTGTGATCACAAACTTGATGAATTTCCATGCTTCTTCAGGTTGTTTACTGCCTTTATTAATCATTAATCCCTGACCAGCAAAAGTGGAGGTACGACGGCTAAGTTTTCCATTAGGTAACTTCCAAGCCGGTAAAGGCATCGCTCCCCACTTACCCTTAAGGTCAGGTGTAAACTGCTGAAGCATATCCAAGCCATACCAGTCAGCTCCTACAACAGTAAGCACTTCTCCAAATTGAACCGCACTATTAAAAAACAACGGATCAAAGATGGAAGCTCGTTCAGGCACCATGCCAACACCAGACTTTTTCAAATTTTGCAACCAGGTAAGCACTTCAATAGCTGCTTCTCGGTCAGGATAAACAGAACCATCCTTGCCAAAAAGATCGCTCCCGCGCTGACGCAGTAGAATACCGAAGTAAGTAGGATCAAGAGCGATCATAGCTTTACCATGATCTTTAACAACTTTTTCACCAATCGAAACAAGCTTATCCCAAGTTGTAAGACTACTTGGATCAATATCTAACTCCTTCAAGAGATCTGAACGATAGTAAAGAACCATAGCACTTAGTGATTGGGGCACGCCGTAGGTTTTACCCTTGTAAGCAAAAAGTTTCTGACGACTCTTGGCGATATCTTTGTCTAGTTTAGCCTTCTTAAGTCTACCGTCTAGATCTAGAAACGGCACATCACCTGCTAAAAATGCACCAAAAAGAACCTCGTCGAGCTGTACCACATCCGGGGGGTTAATACCGGTCTTAATGGAAACAGCCAATTTTTCTGGCATCTCTCGAAAACCAAAGGCCTGAACTTTAGCCTCAAAATCTTTATCAACCGATTCCTTATATAACTTGACCATGTTCTCATAATAGAGCTGGTCCTGGAAGGAGCTAATCCAAATATCAAGAGGTTTGGCCTGTAGTGAACCCACAAAAACCAGTCCCAAGATAATAGACCTCAGAAATGCTACTTTTAGTTTCATTAGAAAAATCGCGGCGACAAAAATCTACTGAAGCACAGTTAGAGTCAATGCCATAGAGCCCTCAACACCATTAACACTCAACCAAAATCAATAAATCCAGAAACAAAGAGCCTTTTTTAGCTATGATTTTAAATATTCAAACGCAATAGTGTTCAGACCATTCAGTTCGATATAGCACCTTAACAAGTACCGATAACATAAGCCTATTTGCATAGATTATATGAACTATAAATTGAAAAATATGATGTTTGGCCTGACGTCAGTCATCTTTGCCCATAGCGGCTTCGCAAAAGAATTAAAGCTAGATGATTTATTCCCTAAAGATCGGTTGATCGAGGTGAATATTGCTATTTCAGAAAAAAACTGGGATACACTTCGCTATCAAAGACGAACACGAGAAAATGCTCTACCTCCAAGCCGCCAGTTCGCACCACCTCCCTCTCCATACTCTTATGTTGAAGCTAACGTAACAATCGAAGGAGTAACATTCAATAAGGTGGGCATAAGAAAAAAAGGATTCCTTGGTTCACAGAACACTATACGCCCATCACTAAAAGTGAAACTAGATCACTATGAAACAGGTAGAAACATTGGCGGATTAAACAACTTAACCTTCAACAATAACGTACAAGACCGAAGCCTCATGAGCCAGTTTATGGGTTATCAGATTTGGGATGAAGCCGGAGCTCCAGGCTCGCGCTGTGCATATGCCAAAGTTATCGTCAACGGAAAAAACCTAGGAGTATATAGCCATGTTGAAACGGTTCGAGAGCCACTGCTAAAACGTGAATTCGGTAATGAAAAAGGAACCTTATTTGAAGGAACTGTAGTTGACTTTTACCCGGAATGGGAAGGCAGCTTCGAACGAAAAACAGGTGATGATAAAAAAGGCCGAGAACTTATTGTCAAAGTAACCAATGCGTTGCAGGGAGGAGGAGGTAAACCATTTTTTGGAGGTTCCGTATCAGGACGTGCTTGGGTGCCGAACAATGGCAATTATGACAAAGTCTGGTTCATGCCAGAATTTGATGATTCCAATTGGATAAAGGGAGTCAACGGAGCTGGATATGAAGCTGGCCAAGGATTTGAGAAACTCATATCCAAAAACTTCAACTTCATAAAGCAAATGCACTATAAAGCGTCTTCACTTTATCTTCGTTTCCCTTTCGAACTCAAAAACCTCGATGATATTCAAAAAACTAAAAATCTATTACTTCGAATGAAGTGTGACGACGGATTTGTCGCCTACATCAACGGAAATGAGATTGCTCGGTATAATGCTCCTCAATCACCAAAGTGGGATTCCATGGCTACAAGTAGTGGTGATGATGGATCCAACGCAACATTCGTAGCGTTTAATATAAATAAGCATCGTGATAAGTTTCGGACAGGAAATAATCTACTCGCGATTCATGGTATGAACATCAGCCTTGAGAGCACGGATTTCTTACAGGTTGCAGAACTCCAAACAAATGAACACGACTACCAAAAAGCCATATGGGAATTAATTGATGAGGAGGCATTTTACAAATTCTGGGCACTCGAAGGATTGCTCAGCTTTTGGGATGGTTACTCGGGTAATCGCAATAACTATTTTATCTATCTGAATCCGGACACAGGAAAATTCCACTTTATGCCATGGGGTGCAGATTGCCTTTTCGAAAAATTCAGTCGCCTTCGAGTAGATCGACGATCACCACGATCAGTCCGACTGAAAGGACTTGTCGCCCGAAAATTGTACCAAATACCCTCCGTACGCAAAAAATATGCTGCCACAATAAAACAACTTATGGTGGAACACTGGAACGAAGATAAACTGTTGGCTGAAACAGAACGAATCGAAACCATGTTAACCCCACATATTAGCGACTACCAGTGGAGATCTGTTCGTTTCGATGCAATCCGTGAATTCATTCGAAACAGAAGAGCAGATGTGGAAATTGAAATTAACGGAAAAGACATGCCAATTTGGCCAAGATAATCCTGCCTTTATTTTGTTTTCATTGAATGGCCCATCCAATGAATGGCCCAAAGAAATAATAATGCCAAAAAAAATATTATTACGGCAGATACAATAAAACGCTTTAACCTTTGATCCATTAGTCCAGAGCTATACCTGAATCGGGATCAAACCAAACAACTTTATCCCAGTCGATCTCCAGAATTTTTCTACTTGTAATAGATTCTTCACTTACCAAAGAGCGCACAATCAATCTTTTTGTAGCCGTACGAATATGGATTAGAGACTCATGCCCTAGTGTCTCTATTGTTTCCAACACGGCATCTAACCCATTCCCACTCTTAGTCAATTTCAAATGTTCTGGTCGGATACCCAAAACAACTTTCATCCCAATAAATTTAATTGCGTGATTTACAATACTTTCAGGCAAATTAACGCTCCCACCGTCAGCTTCTTTGGTTTGCTCAACAAAAATTAAACCTCCCTCAACTTTGTCCACTTTACCATGTATGAAATTCATTCCAGGAGTACCAATAAAATCGCCTACAAACTGATGTACTGGTCGTTTATATAAATCCATCGGACCACCTATCTGGATAATTTTACCTTGATTGAGAACGCAAATCCTTTCACCAAGCGTCATAGCCTCAGTCTGATCGTGCGTTACAAAAATCATGGTCGTTCCTAACCTCTTATGGAGCTCAGCAATTTCTGTACGCATTTCAGCACGCATTCGCGCATCAAGATTTGAGAGTGGTTCATCCAAAAGAAATATCTTAGGCTTGCAGACCATCGCACGGCCAAGCGCAACACGTTGACGTTGACCGCCAGATAACTCTGCAGGTCGGCGTTGAAGAAACTTAGTCAATCCTAATAAACCCGCCGCTTCGGCCACTCGCGACTGTATTTCCGACTTAGGAATTTTGCGAAATTTCAAACTAAATATAATGTTCTGTTCAACGTTCAAATGTGGAAAAAGCGCATAATTTTGAAAAACCATCGCCACATCGCGATCTTGAGGCTTGATACGATTAACCTCCCGATCACCTAAAAAAATCGAACCAGCTGACGGATTCTCCAAACCGGCTATCAATCGAAGTAACGTAGATTTACCGCAACCAGATGGACCAACGAGAGCCATTAATTCACCATCTGGAACTTCTAAATCAATACCATCTAGCGCCGTAACCTTAACATTACGATCGGCGTGATAATCTTTGCTGAGGTTATTAAGTCGCAAACTTGCCATGAATTATTTTTTAGCCGGACCAACTTTTTGCAAGGCGGGCGCAACCGTCAAGTTCTTCGAGATATAAGCAACAATGTTCTGTAGATCCTTCACGGATAAATTTACAGTCGAATTCTTCATAATAACACCATCTATATCTTCTGGATGAATTCCACGTTGACCAGTGGCATACTTCCGTAATTGATCCATGAGGAACCAATCCTCCTGAACGTTAAGAGGCGGCGAATTAATCTCACGCTTTCCTTTACCTCTTAGCCCATGACAGGAAGCACATCGAAGGTCATAAAGGATTTTCCCCTTATCTACATTGCCTCGAATTACCCTGAGTGACGGTTTAGGCTTTTGCCTCGAAAAGTAATCGGAAAGCGCTGTAATTTCAGACTTGGTTGTAATTTTACTCATTGCCGTCCACATCAACTGTTCAGCTCGGTTATCTGGATTCTTACCTCGATATCCTAATTGAAATTTCTTTAACTGGATCTCTAGATACCAAGAAGGAAAACCATCCAATACTGGCCCTCTTTGCATTTCCTTTGTGCTGTGACAAACTAAACAAGCATCAAGTATGGATTTATCTAATTTAATCTTAGAGGCTGAAGCTATTGTATCATAATCTTTTAATGATGTTTTATTTGGAGCACACCCTTGGCTAATCAACCCAATCGAGCCGATCACAAAAAACAACATGCACCAATGCCAAAATATCACGTCCCAGAATCTAACCCGCTAAACGAAGGACAGCCAGCCGGCAAATCTCGCACAGAAATGTCATTTTAAATACGATGGTCTCAGGTGAATTCTAGGAAGACTGCAATGATAGCATTGGGATTTGGGGCATTAGCTATTGGCTTTGCTCCCGTATTCGCAGCATTTGCATTAAAACCCGAGTATGGAGGATTCGGACCAGCTTCCATTGGATTTTACCGTGTTTTATTTTCCTTGCCATTAATGTGGTTCATATTGTGGATATCTCCCTCGAAATCCAATTCTTCAGCCAAAAGACAAAAACGCCCGATCGGCCTTATGGCCATAGCCGGTTTTTTCTTTGCGATTGATCTAGTGTCATGGCATTGGTCCATTAAGTACACTTCTGTTGCAAACGCAACCCTGTTAGCAAACTTCGCACCACTATGGGTTACACTCTGGGCTAGGCGTTTATTTGGAGAGAAAATACATGCCCGTTTTTTTGCAGCTCTTGGATTCGCATTACTCGGGGCAACAATCCTAATGCGGGCAAGTTTTCAACTTAATCCGCAACAACTTTTTGGCGATGCTCTATCCCTTTTAACCGCTATCTCCTATGGTTCATACATGTTAACTGTCAAAAAGCTCCGAGAAACTTGTTCACCACAAGAAATAATGGCTTGGAGCGGATTATTTGCCATAC
>JAYZHR010000160.1:0-2952 GCA_036166355.1 Verrucomicrobiota bacterium
AATCTATCAGTGCTTGCTTGCGTGTTAATCACGCGATTTGCGGGGGAATTATTTATTATTTAATAATTAAAGGAAAAAATAGCCTATATATTGAATATATTAATATTTATAGGGATGGCATCCTATATGCTCAAATATAATCTGTAGATGTTTATAGAGGGGTGATATTTTCAATTTACCATTTGTTTTTAAGTAGTTAGCCTCTTCCTAGAGCTTTTATATGAGTTTTTTAAGTGTAATAAGAAGTACAGCCGTGGTTGTTCTGTATTTAGTTGCTCTATCTAGTTTTTCGGTTTTTTCTGCAGAACTTGATAAATACTTGTCTGAGGATAACATGGATCAGGGTGTTATTAATGTTATCAATGGTCCGATGATTGATGATTTGGCTTATCTTCGCAAGGCTACTATTGATGTTATTGGTCGTATTCCTAAGATTGATGAAATTCAGGAATACCAAAATTGGCCGAAGGATCGTCGGAGGGATATGTTATTGGATCGTTTGTTTGATGGAGACGGGTATGCCGATCGTTGGACAATTTTCTTTTCTGATTTACTCCGTGTTCGAAGCAGGGCAGAGGGTGGTAATAGATTGTTGGCTTATGTTCACAAATCCATCGAAGATAAAAAACCATGGGACAAGATGGCTAGGGAGTTAATTGCTGCTAGCGGTTCGAGTGGGAATATGCCGTCTGTTGGTTTTTTGTTAGCGGATGATTCGGACCCTATGACAATGGCTGGAGCGACCGCTCAGGTTTTTTTGGGTGTTCGTATGGCTTGTGCTCAATGTCATAACCATCCTTTTGATAAATGGCGCCAAAAGCAATTTTATGAGCTTGCTAGTTTTTTTGGCAAAACAAAGCAGGTGGAAAGTCGAATGAGCAAAAAAACTTATGTTACTGAAGGCAATGAGATGAAGGTGCTTTGGCCTCCGGAGCGTAAAAAGCCAAAAGAGCGCTTTCCTGTTGAGCCCAAATTCCCATTTCCAATGGAAGACTCTAGTGTTAAGCCGGATTATATGAAGCGATTGATGGCCTTGCGCAGTGGGCGGGCATTGGCTCTTAACAAACACAAGGAATCAGAAGCTCTCGATGCTTTAATTGATTCATCTGTTGGAAAACAGGCTTTAAGCAGTGGGGATACGCTTTCTGCACTTTCCGTAAGTAGGCAGTCTCGGGAGGATATTCGTAAATTAGATGTAAAAGGAGATCTGTATAGGAAAAGTGCATTGCGTAAGGAGTTGTCCGAGCAAGTCACAAGGCCTGAGAACCGTTATTTTGCCAGAAATATGGTTAATCGTGTATGGGCTGAATTAATGGGTCGCGGTTTTTATGAACCAGTTGATGATTTTCAAGGCGAGGTTACGCACTTAAAGACAGTTGATTACCTTTGTAATGAGTTCATTGCTCATGGGTATGATTTGTCTTATTTGATTCGAACTATCATAAGTTCAGATGCTTATGCTAAGGCAAGTCTAGGTCCAGATGTGGCATTGGAAGATAGTGAGTCTTCTCGTGCAGTATTCGCTTCTGGTATTAAGCGTCGGATGATTAGTGAGGTGTTATATGATAGTGTAGTTATTGCAGGACATCTGCTTGACTACAAGTGGCCTAAGGGTGCAAATGTTCGTCAGATAGAGCGGCGAGTTCGTGTTCCGCTTGATCCGGATCCTAATGATGCCGACGAATTAGAGTTTGATTTGGAAACGGATGTAAAGATGGAATCAAAGAAGGCCGAGCCAAGACCATATGATTTAGAGCAGGTTATTTCTCTTGATTTCAATCAATTAGTAAAATCAGATTTAGATCGGGACTTAGTTCAGATGAAGGCAATATCTGATGAGGAAATTGAAGCAAAGCGCATGGCTGAAATGGTAAGAAAAAAGAAGTCTGTTCGTCGCAGATATAAATATGAAACGGTTTTGGATGAGGTTGATGACAATCCTAAATTCTCTAGCTCTATGAGAATGTCTACCCCTGCAGCACCTACACATTTCTTACGAGTTTTTGGTCAGCCTTCTCGAGATGGATTAGGGGAGTTTCGTGAGCATTCACCCTCTATGAGACAAGCATTGATGATGTTAAATGGCAAGGCTGTCCATGAAGCATCTCGCGTAGGGCCATATGAGCCTTTACATGATTTGCTTGTTGGTGAAACTATAAATTTAGTAAAAGCGATAGAGTTGGCTTACCTCGAAATTCTTACTCGTAGTCCAAGTGAAGAAGAATTATCCGAAGGCAAAATGATTCTTAAAGAATCCCCGCTAAACGGGATGGCTGATTTACGCTGGGTGCTATTGAATAGCCATGAATTTCGTTACCTTCCGTGATAAAATAATAGGGAAATAATTATGAAAGATTCAGGATGTTTTGATTATCAGATTACACGTCGTCGAATGTTACAGGTTTCCAGTGCTAGTATTTTGGGTATGCCTGTGGCGCGATTAATAGCTGCGTCAGGGCGAGAAGTGGCAGCAAAGGCAGAGCACGTGATCCTCTTTTGGAATGGAGGCGGAATGAGTCATGTTGACACATGGGATCCAAAGCCAGGTCGGCCGGTGCAGGGTGAGTTTTCTGCTATAGATACTTCTGCAAATGGTATTCAGATTAGTAGTATTTTTCCTAGTTTGGCTAAGCAAATGCATAATTGTGCACTAATTAGATCTATTGCAGGTACAAATGGCGCGCATGGTCGGGCAACTTATGAATTACAGACTAGTTATAATATGGATCCTTCAGTAATTCATCCTGGTTTAGGTTCTATAGTTGTTCATGAAAAAAATCGATTAGGGGACTTGCCTGCTTTTATTTCTATAAATGGCCAGGCAGCTAAATCTGGATATTTTGGTCAAAGTTGTGCTGCATATTTTATTGGAGAGCCGGGGTAAATGGATCCTTATTTATATTTTCCTGCAGGTATTACTAATGTGCGAGTAAATAAACGACTTGATTTGTT
>JAYZHR010000161.1:0-25324 GCA_036166355.1 Verrucomicrobiota bacterium
ATAAATTAGCAATTGCAACACCAGAGTAAAAACAGGTTTCATCAAGCACCTTTATTGCCAATTTATCACCCGCCTCAACTGCGCGACGAAGTTTACCACTACGAATTTTGGTGAAGTTTTTATCGTCATCAACAAGCGCTGTCTCTTTTCCATTCTCAACAGCTTTTTTAATTTTATTGTATATTGCTGTTCGACTAGCCAATGCTTCGTAACAGCCGGACACACCACACCCACAAACCGGCCCATCAGGATCAAGTACCATATGCCCCACCTCCCCCGCTGCTTGGGTTTCTCCTTGCAAAAGGACGCCATTAGAAATAATGCCCGCGCCAATCCCGGTTCCAAGAAATATACAAACCATGTTGTCAGACTTTGAATTCAACTCATGCCTATGTATGCCTAAGGTGGCAATACTACAATCGTTACCTAACCAAACTGGACAACCGAGTTCCGCCTCCAAATCCTTTTTTAACGGAACTTCATGCCAATCAAGATTGGGAGCAAATATAACACGACAACCATCTGCACTAATCGTTCCAGGGGCACCAATTCCAACACCTTTCACACTTGCCATACCTATCCCTGCTAAATGCACAGCCCCCTTGATTGTTTCAATTATTCGCTCTTTTACACCCAAGTAACCCAATTCAGCCTTTGTTTTGTTCTTATCCGTAAACAAGCAGTTGTGATTACTATCAAACACTCCTGCAAGAATTTTTGTACCACCTAAATCAACACCAATAAAATATTCATCACTCATTATCTGGATGCGTAATTAATTTATTATTTTTTTAGTATGACTGCGTAATTCGCGATTCAAATCTTCTACAGACTGATCAGAATCAACAATTGTAAAATCAAAACTTTTCCTCATTACATCAAATTTATTCGATAGAAGTTGCTGGTACTGCACAAAGCTATCGAACATGTCCTTTGATAAACCTAAATCCATTCCACTTTCCCAATAGTCCAGTGTATGGTTTTTCATGAAGTTACGCTGAATAAGTTTTTCCGGTGAAAGCTTAAGATAAAAAACCGCATCAGGCTTGAGTGCTATGCTGTATAAATTACGAACCCATTTATCATCCAATCCACGGACTAAGTCCCGTGCCATCAGCGTGTAAATATAGCGATCTGCCAACACTACAAATCCGGCGCGAAGCGAAGGAATAATTATATTCTCCAACTGATCGGTAAAATCAGTAGCATAAAAAAGACTTAACGTTGTACGGTTTAAAATATTACCATTTTTTGCTCGATCAAGTTCTTCACTAGCCAGATTAGACCGTTTCAATCCAACTTGGGTAGTGGCATATCCTTTAGCCTCGAGCCAATCGACTAAAAGCTTAATTTGAGTTGATCGCCCTGACCCATCAGCCCCTTCAATAACAATCAACTTACCAGTCAATTCTTGAGCCTTAACCCCAGGCAGATTGTGGCCGAAAAATTTTTTGGTGAGCTTGGACTTAGCAGCTATCTTACGTTTCGTTGCCATATTATCGATTAAGCTGGTACTTCTTTAAACTAATGGCCTTTGCTACTCGATCCCGAACTAGTTCCTGCTGGTTTTCTATTGTTTGATTGGCGTTAATTTGAATTAATCCAAACTCGGTTTTCATTGCTGCATAAGCTTTCAGTAAACGACCCTGAAACAATTTAAAACTCTTTTCAATGTCACTAGACAAACCAAGATCCATTCCAGCCTCATGATATTTTAACTGAGGCCGACCCTGTAAAATTCGATTCAAAGAAACATCCAAAGGAGCACGAAAGAAAAAAGTTAAATCCGGCAATGCAGCAAAATTATATATTTTACGAACCCAGTCTGGAGAACACCCCCTCACTGTATCACGAGCAAAGGCCGTAAATTTATACCGATCACATAACACAATATAACCAGCTTTCAGTAGCGGCACTAGCTGACGTTCATATCGATCAGCAAAGTCAGTAGCATGAATTAAACTAAATGTAGTTGGTGTAAGAAGCTTCTGCTGCTTACCTCGCCGTGTTGCACTTTTAACCAATCCAGATGAATTCCATTCGCTAAAAAAAACCTTTAACCCCTGCAGTTCCAGCCATCGTTTAAGCAAATAAATCTGCGTAGACTTACCAGAACCATCAACCCCCTCAACAGCAACAAGTCGCCCGGGATAACCTAGTTGAGAAAACGTTTTTTCTTTTGTTTTTTTCATTATAGTCCAATTCCCAGAAGTCGCGCTAAAAAGATAATAACGTATCCAGACACACCGAACACAAAACTAAAAATGCCAGGGAAGACATTAATAGCAACGATTAATATAATAAAACCGTACCTTGCAATATTCATATAGGTCAACTCGCTCATCCCTACGATGTGACGCATTACATGAGAACCATCTAACGGAGGAATTGGAATTAAATTAAACATACATAAAATCATGCTTAGGAATGCAATATTCAAGACTTGGTGAACAACAGCATTCTTTCCAGTATCAATTGGCAACTCCAATAATAACCTGTATGACACCATCAAGACTACTGCAAGTATAACATTCATAACAGGGCCTGCCATCGAAATAAAAATATCATCTCGCTTACGATTCGAAAGGTTAGAAGGATTAACCGGAACCGGTTTTGCCCAACCAAAAAAAGCAACCCCCAAGTCTGTATTGGTCGAGTTCATTAGAATCATAATCCACGGCAATAAAACCGTGCCAATCGGATCAATATGAACGATTGGATTAACCGTCATACGCCCCATTAGTCGCGCGGTATCATCCCCACATTTAAAAGCTGCCCATGCATGCCCAAATTCATGGAATGACAACAAAGCAACTAAGCACATCCACATTGCTGCTGCATTAGCAAAATCTGCCATACTGATATCCACCGCAAAAAGACTATCAAACAGTTGGAGGCACCCCAATCAAAACCCGTTCTCGAACCTCATCCGGTAACCATTGACTATTAACACAATTAACGAGCTTCTCTCCTCGTAATGCACGAGCCACTTCCATCGCAGTCTTGGTACGAATCTCCAGCATCGCCTCTGCTGAATAAAAAGCAGTGTGTGGTGTAAGGATTAAATTTACGTTTGTCTCGTTA
Source organism: Verrucomicrobiota bacterium (assembly GCA_036166355.1). Taxonomy (GTDB): domain Bacteria; phylum Verrucomicrobiota; class Verrucomicrobiia; order Limisphaerales; family UBA1096; genus UBA1096. Next base: position 3,085 of record JAYZHR010000161.1, read on the forward strand.
GATTCACGCCATAGTTCAATAAGAGGCTCATCTTCCCTCGGAGGCTCAATTGGCAATACATCTATACCGGCACCGGAAATATTTCCCGATCGTAAGGCTTGAACCAAAGCGGCAGTGTCCACCACAGAGCCACGGGATGTATTAACCAATATTGCATTTGGCTTCATTTTTGATAGAGCATCATTATCGATCAATCCATCGGTTTCCTCAGTCAACGGGGCATGTAGCGAAACCACATCACTCCTCAAAAGAAGTTCATCAAACGAAACCATTTCCACGCCAAAAACCTTTTCAGTCCCAGGGCGTAAGTATGGGTCATATGCAATAATCTTCATTTGCATCGCGCGGGCACGCTGAGCCGTTGCTTGACCTATTCGACCTAAACCAACAATCCCCAATGTTGCACCGGATAATCGCTTAACAGGCTGCACAGCACGACAGTCCCATGGTTCAAGAGAATCTTTAAGCCCTCGTTCAACCTTCAAAAATCCACGATTCAAGGCGATCATCATTCCTATCGCCTGATCGGCCACCTCATCAACACCATAGTCCGGGACATTACAAACCGGAATACCAAGCCTACCAGCACAACGATAATCAACTGCATCATACCCCACCCCTCCACGAACTATAACCCGACAATTCTTTAATCGATTAATCACCTCTTCAGGGAGTGACACTTCATGAAAAATAATAATTGCATCAGCATCCTCCACTTTACCTTCAAGTTCAGCAACAGATCGGGCCAGAAGCGTTTCAATACCGGCAAGCTCTCCAATAATTGATTGCTCTACTTCAACTTCAGGACCGATATAATCCGTAACCACAACCTTGAACATGCCCCCCAAACTACCTACTTAATCGTACTTGGCCAAGCTCAGCAAACTTGCCAGAACAGGGCTCCTCGACCAACATTCCCGCCGTGAAACAAATTACCCGTATCATTCAGGCCTCAATAGGCTTTATCATTTGTCTTACCAATCAGGCACTTGGCCAATCAGAAAATCCTGAATCTATAGTCAAAAATATTCGAAAGGAATATGCCGATGGAAACACAGAAAAAGCCCTTAAAGCAGCTACCGAAGGCCTCAAAAAACATCCAGGTAATTATTCTCTACTTACCATTCGAGGTCGAATTTACGAAGAAGAAAATCAACACGCCAATGCCGAAGCTGATTACACTAGTATAATTACTGAAAACAAAAATGATGCCGGACTTTATCAGCGACGTGGCGTTGTCCGTTTTTTTCAATTAAAATTCGCTGATTCACTGGCCGACTTTGACAAGTTCATTGAAATGGTACCTAGCCAAGAACCTTACCACTGGCAAAGAGGGCTAGTTCACTATTACGCTGGAAAATACAAAGCCGGGCGCAAACAATTTGAAGTTCATCAGACTGTTAACACACAGGATGTTGAGAATGCTGTTTGGCATTATCTATGTATCGCCAAAACTGAAGGAACAAAAGAGGCTGAAAGAAATTTTATTAAAATTACTTCTGATAGCAGAGTTCCACTAAAGGAAATTCATTCACTATTTTCAGGAAAAGGAACTGAACAACAAGTTCTTGATGCGATTAAAAAAGGAAACCCAAACGCTAACACCCTAGCGCGCAACCAGTTTTACGGCCATCTATACCTTGGACTATATTTTGAATCTCAAAACGAAGAAAATAAAGCGGCTGAATATATCGCACTAGCTGCTAAGGGACACGAATCTCACGGCTACATGGGACAAGTAGCTCGTGTCCACCACGAATGGCTTCAGAAAAAATCCAAACAGAAAGAGGCCAAAAAGCAGTAGAAATCTCAAATAAGAACCAACACCTAAACCAAGTCTCATATTTATTTTGGTGGAATCACCGGGGTTTCTTCCATCAATTCTGATAAGATTGGCTCCATAGCAGCAGCCCATGCGGCGTACCCATTCTCATTCGGATGTGTTCCATCTGGAATCAAGTCACCCCTTAACCGACGACCTTTCAAGAACGCATGATCCATATCGTGATAATGAATCCAATTACCATCACCAATATCCTTAATCAAACGATTTACTTTCATATTAGTCTGCCGTGCCCTGTCATCATCTCCACCTCCCCTAGGAAATATACCCAAAACTAGAACCTTGGTTTTTGGTAAATTTGTACGAAGTTTTTTTACAATCAACCGAATATCACGAGCTGTCACCTCAGGCGGACTACTCATATGATTATTGGTGCCTATCATTAAGACGGCAACCTTGGGAGAAATACCATCTATGTTTCCGTTCTCTAAACGCCAAAGTACGTGCTCTGTACGGTCGCCACTAATCGAAAGATTCACGGCATTACGTTTTTTATAATAGTGATCCCAGATTTTTTTCCCATCACGATCCCACCAATGCATAATAGAGTCACCTATCATCAGCATACCGACGTTCCCCTGCATGACCCGCTCATTAAAAGCTTTATGACGTTTGAGCCAAGGATCCTTATGCCAACGAGGCTCAGGTCGAGCAGTGATATGCCGATCAATATCTGACATTCGCCAGATCGGGGTACTAACATTGTCGTATGTAACGGTGGTGGTAACTTTATTCAATTGAGAACAGGCAGGTAGTCCAAGATAAAATGTACGACTCATAGGAATCTCAATAGAGCCAAGTTCCTTCCAATGAAATCCATCTGATGACATATATCCAGTAAAGCGATTGCGAAAACGAATCAGCCGAACCCAATACGGAGAACTCAATCGGTTTTTTTTGACAACATGCTCTTCACCAATATGTACGCTTCCGTGAAGAACAGTTTCCCCTCCAATTTCGCGTCGCGATAACAATGCTCCCTTCCAGTGGGGCAATAATAGGACCGATGCATGCCGAGAATCAGCTTCAAGTGTTTCACGCATCATTACTCCAGGCTTAGTCCACTGTGAACTCATCGGACGCACAATCCGCGCCGTGATAGTGCCCTCCCCTGTAAAGGGCAAATAAGTAAAATGAAATGAATCACTTTCCCCATCGATATCCGCCCCCTCTCCTTCAAGAGTAAAGCGTTTTCCATTAAATTCAGAAAAACCACGAACCTGCACATCACCAATGTCACGACTCAACCAAGGTGTTGGTAATGCCGCATTTGCAGCAAACTTGACAGACGACAAACTTATGCCTGCAGAATTCTTAGCCTTGACCGTATAAAAATACAAATTCCCGCGAAGCGCACTTGTGTCGTTATATTTTGGCTCCGTAATGTCGCTAGCAATTATTTTAAATTGTCCTTCTAGTTGATTAGATCGAAAAACATCATAACTTTCTGCATCGATAGCAGTGATTGGATCCACACTGTTAACCCAGGTTAAAGCAATACCCTCATTCGTTGAGCGCGCAACCAAACCTGAAGGAATACCTGGAATTTGCTTTGGCTTTTTTGCAGAAATTCTTGATCGAAAATGAGACAAAGTACCTAACCCAACATGATCACTGCTATGCCCTTCGGGGCGTTTCATTTCAACAACTCGCTTGGAATAAGGAGCCGGAACACCTCGACGCTTGACATAATGCTGGTAACTTCTCTCATAAATTGGCCAAAAATGACCTCTGCTAATAGTTGAGATTTGCGTGTAATGATTATTTCTACCACCAAAGCCATATTTACCTGTCCGATCCAAATAGTGCTTATAAGGAACCTCTTCTCCAAGACCGTAACGTGCTATATACTCATAACCTTTAAGAATGCGATTATTATTCCAACCATAAATGTCAACACCCTGCTGCCAGGCAACCTCTGCCGCACAAGCAAGTAACCCAATACCAAGTTGAGCATAGTGCTGAGCACGAGTTGACTCCTGACATTGGCCTGTTGGATAAACAATCATGTTTGGAATACTGCCATTACCACATCCATCTACTGAATAGCGTATTGTCTCTTCAAACAATTCACGATCATTACAAAAAACCGCGATTGCCATTTTTGTCTGCAATGCAGCAGTTTCCCAATTACCATTGGCAAAATATGCATAATGTTCAATTGTGGGTAACCATGCATTTTTGAATGACACCTCAGAACGCTTGGCCTCAGCCTCTGTCCAGCCTGAATCACTATATCGCATCAATTCTGCAGCATTAACGAACTGAAAACCCTGCAATCCGGATGCTAACACGCCATCAATACCACTAACCTTTTGCAACTTTCCCGCCCAAGCATTAAGGATCTCAATCGCCTTATCTGCATGAGGTCGCTTTCGTGTAATGGCCCACATTAATGCATTTTGATATGCAGCTTTAGCGTCATTTTGAGCTTGCCCGGTATTAATATTAGGAGCACGACCCCACTCTTTCACAGGCCCAAGCATGTGATAATCCATTTTCGCATACGGACTATCAAGCAAGACCTGAAACCCCTCATAAATTGGCCCATCCTTCTTCTCAATTGCTATTTTAATACGGGCGATATCCTCATGACTGTGAAGCAGTCCAGGATGATTAAAACCAGAATCCGCAGAAACCTTAACCTCCAGAACAAACCCCAGAACACTCAAGCTTATGTTAAGTAATCGAGAAATCACAAAGGGAAATTATTGAATTAGCATCTAAATTCTTTCAAGCTGATTGAATCTCATAGGATGACAACACACACAATAAAATTGTATCTACCCATAAAGCTCACCTAACAATAATACGTCTGACAGGAACGAATGTCACTTAGCCAAATTATTTGGAAACTTGGCACCTTGAGTTGCACCATGTCGCGTGCGCTTATCGTAATTAACATCATATTTCCTAAAGCGCTCAAGAATCAATTTCGTATTTCGCTCAATATTCGCTTGCATCTGATCCAATGATGAAGCACCTCCATAAGTGCCAATATAATTGTCTATGGCCTTTGCCGCACGCATAGCAATATTGACATGACCCTGTTCATGTCGAACAAGATTTGATTGATATATCTTCCACTGACGCTGAGTCAGAGGCGAAGCCTTATCCATATCGACCCACTTAGGAACACTAACCTTAATGTTTAATATTACTGACCGAGAAGTAACGATCCAAACTTTACCACGTCGAGACGACTGATACTTCCAACTCAAATCCCACTCAGTGATGCCATCATATCGTTTTTTCTGAGTTGGATGCATCGGACCTAGCTTTTCTATACTAGCCCGTACTTCTTGCACTGTTAAACCACTCACCTCATAAACCGAGTTTTTCCGCTTAACTATAGGTGCTGAAAAAACAGTCACCAAAAAAAAATAACAAATAAAAAAACACAAACGAAACATCATTAAATAACGGCAAAGATAATCACACTAACCAAACAATGATAACAGTACTATCAACCAGCCAACAACAAGTGAGCCTATCGTAATCGTAGCACTATCACGGTGCGGGCTGCTTTTCGGAAGAATAACTCGCTTGATAACATAAGAGAAAAATAATCCCAGAACGGTTCCAAAAACAGGAACAACCACCAGCCACAAAACCAGTGAACTAACAAATGAAAATATAGCCGGCAGAAGAATAAATGCCGAGATCAATACTAAAATCGCACCTGAAACAACAATGAAAGTAGTCATATTGATTATCCAACCGATAACTCAGTCACACCCAAATCGTCTGCCTAATTAGAAACTCGATCAACTCAAAACTAGTCGATGATCGACAGAAATTGTTTTGGCTTCATCAATACCGTTGATACCCTTGTCAGCCACTTGCATTCCATGCTTATAAGATTAATTACTCTCGGCTTTTTTATTTGCCTGCTTGAACAAACTATCGGGCAAATTTCAAAACCAGCTGATGCTCCCAAGCCTTTATCACCCAGAGAAAGTCTAAAACAAGTTAAACTGCCTCAAGGATTCCATCTTGAACTTGTTGCCGCCGAACCACTAATCCGCCAACCATCAGGTGTTTGTTGGGACGCCAAGGGAAATCTATTTGTCTCCGAACTTCACGGCTATAATCGAGAAGGCCAATACGATATCGAAGACCTAAACAAAACTGGCAAGCTCGACCGAATAGTTCGCCGCATCTCTGCCAATGAAAACGCCACACGTCGCGCAGAATTAGAACAAATAGGAACAATAAAAAAAATGATCGATGCCGATCTAGATGGCAGAATAGATCGTGCAGATGTATGGGCGGATCAACTCCCTGCTTGCTTCGGAATATGCCCTGCACTCAACGGGATAATTGCTGTTTGCTCTCCTGACATCATCTATCTGGCAGATAAAGACGGAGATGGGAAAGCAGAAATAAGAAAAAAAATATTTACTGGATTTAAGGTGGGTATAATCGAACGCCGTATGAACTCTCCACAATGGGGCCCAGACAACTGGATCTATATTGATGGCGGACAAGGGGGACGAATAACAGGGCCAAACTTACCTAATCCAGTAAACTTACCAGCTACAGCATTTCGTATTAAGCCAGATGGATCAGCAATTGAACCTGTAAGTGGCCATACCAGTACATACGGATTCACTTTCAACGAAGACGGCGATCGATTCGTAATTTCCACAGGCACTCCAGGTATTCAAGTTGCACCTTTGCCATGGAGATACCTTGCTCGTAATACTGATATCGCTGTTCGAACATCTCGTAGAAATGCAGCCGACTACAACACCACCTTCCCTATCAGTAAACCACACCCTTGGCGCACTAAGCGCGCGGCTGATCCTGGATTTGGTAAATACTACCGGGATCGTTATGGCGCTGCCGAGTCTATACCTAATGGCTATTTCACATCGGCCTGTTCACCTCTTGTATACACAGATAACGCATTACCTGGCCTAACCGGTCAAATTCTAGCTTGTGCACCAGCACAAAATTTTGTGCATCGAGCAGAAATAAATCGTAACGGAGTCCTACTTAATATCCGCCGCCCTAAAATTAAAAATAAATCTGAATTTCTAGCTTCTGAAGATATTTGGTTTCATCCGATACATCTGTCAATTGGACCAAACGGGGCTATTTACATCGCTGATTTTTATCGAGAAATTATTGAGGACTACTCTGCTATTCCAAGATATTTACAACAGCAATACGGATTAGACGATGGGCGCGATCACGGCCGCATATGGCGCCTAACTCATAATACTATGCCTAAACTTAAAGCACCTAACTTAGATGAACTCAGTAATGGCGAATTAGAGAAAGAAATATTTAGCCCACGCCATTGGCGCCGTCAAACAGCACGGCGACTGCTGATTGAAAGGCACGACTCAAAAAAAATCACAATATTAACTGACCTTATCAAATCAACACTACAATCAAAAGATACAGTTGGGACAGTGAATGCTTTATATACACTTGAAGGCATAGAAAAATTAGATCTTAGACTTTTATCACATGCACTAAACCATGCAAAACCAGGGGTACGACGACATGCACTTCGCTTATCAGAAAGACATTTAGATAAATTTCACCCACAGTACGGTGACATCATCAAATTAATTCATGACCCATCACCAATGGTAAGATTACAGTTAGCTCTCTCTTTGGGGGAAATTAATAATAAATTAAGCATCGAAGCACTCGCTAAACTTGCGATGCTACATGCAGGAGAAACTTGGCTGAACGGAGCCATTTTAAGCTCACTAGGAAACAAGCCATACGAAATGCTTGAGATACTTCTTAGAACTGAACCTGAAAAAATAAGCAAATCGAGACCTCTTATAGTTCAGCTATGCAACGCCATTGGTTCCAGAAAGCAAGGCAAAGAAATATCTGATCTAATCAATCTAATTTCACAAGTCAAAGACATCAACCTACAAGCAGATTGTCTAAAGGGACTTCGAAGCCCATTCAAATCAGCAGAGCAATTATTAATTAGAGAACATGAAAAAAATATCCTCATCAACCTTGCAACTAAAGGTGCGACAGAACTCCGGAGCACTGCGACAGATTTAATACGTTTACTAAAAATTGAATCAGCCAATGACCGTGAAAAACGATTAATCAAAACGATAAACGATGTCTCAAACCTAAAAAAAACAGTTTCCCAACGATTGGCTGCAGTCAGAAGCTTAACGAACGAAAATGATATTCGAATTGCTTCAGACTTGCTTGCCGCTTACCCAGCAGCCACACCTCCAGTACGAAGAGATATCCTTAAAATAGTTTTTTCAAGAAAAGAGTATTTTTCAGCTATCATCAAAGCAATGGAGAAAAAGCAACTACCTCCTGCTGTAATAAATGCAATTCAACGTTCTGCCCTGCTGCAATCAGAACCCAACTTAGCAAAACGTGCTAATGAAATATTTAAACAAATTCAACCAATTAAGTCAGAAAGACTTAATCTCTTTATACAAGCATTAAACGATGAAAGAGATGTGTCGGCTGGCCAAATTTTATTCAAACAAAATTGCGCAACCTGCCACAAAGCCCATGGAACAGGCTTCAATACCGGACCAGATCTAACTTCAGAATTTCGTCGAGCAGAAGAAATAATTGTACAGGATATTTTAGCTCCAAGCTCAAAGATAGTTGGAGGTTATGAAACATATGTTATTGAGACAATTGACGGGCGTGTTTTAAGTGGAATACTCGCTAGCGAATCAGCAAGCAGCCTTACCCTAAGCTTACCAGAAGGCCAAGAAATAGATGTGCTACGTAAAGATATCAAGGCTCTTAAATCTTTGGACATATCACTTATGCCGGAATCTTTGGGCATCACACTAAAACCAAAAGAAGTAGCCAATATTATAGCATGGTTAAAAAAACCAGCAGCTAAGCAGGTGCTTTTTGAGGATGATCCTAAAATATTAGAATTACTTACGGAAGGTGAAGGTGTGGCAAGTATTGAGACAATTGAAAAGATAAGTGGATCAGCATCATTAAAAATCACTCCTCCACAAAGATATTCGAGTAATATACAAAACTGGAAATTTAAAATCCGTGAAAATCCAAACCCGGGTGAATTTCGTTTCTTACGTTTTGCATGGAAAGCGCCAAAAGCAAACGGAGCAATGATTGAAATCGCCAACAATGGAAAATGGCCTGATCCAAACAATCCAAAGGGACGTTATTATAGTGGAACAAACTCGTCTGGCTGGCAGGCTACTCAATTAAAGAAAACAACACCAAAAGAATGGATAATAGTCATTCGGGACTTATGGAAAGACTTCGGCAACCTAACTATCACAGGAATAGCCCCTACTGCGATGGGTGGGCCAGTTTGGTTTGACCAAATCGAACTCCACAAAACGAATCCCGACAAATAAGGGAGTCTACTACTGACAAATAATTAAGCCTTCTCGTAGAGAACTGTTATCAACACATCTGAGGAAGCAGATATGTTGCTCTGCAGAGATGAACCAGACTTGGCAGATGGATTGTAGCTTTGAGCTGCAATACAACTACTAATCTGCAAGATCTTAACGCCTTCACTATCGGCCCAATCATTCACCTGCTTTTCAAGGTGTTCCACCTCGCTCTCAAGTCCTTTAAAAAGTTTTATTCGATGCATAACTAAAATCTAGTCTCCACGTTCCATTAAAAGATTACCCCCACCGTCTTTATCCAATATTTGAAGCTGATAAGGTGGAGAAAGCTTACTATCTGCATTTCTCATCATTATAGCGTTATAATTATAATCAAATTTAAAATGATAATTAATCAACTGGGTGCCGACCGGAATTGGAATCAGTGTCTCCCAACGACCTTCAACCAATTGTGTTCGACGCATTGGGTAGGCTTGATTGTTGAATATAACAAGAGGCCTCATCGAGGAATGATCCAAAGTTCGTTGATTACTTTGAAACATTGCCTCAACTGTATATAGGCCAGTAGTCGTACGGGGTAATTGACGAGGAGTAAGGTTGGTAATCGTACTCGTGGTACATCCCATGAGCAAAACACTTATCGAAACAATGAAACCATACCACCTCATCTGCAACAGGCATGAGATTGCGGTATTAGGTAGCTAATTGTAAAGCGCGCATTTGCTCACCATATCTGGGCAACAAAAAAAAAGACCAAAACTATTGCAACAACCAAAAAGACTAAATTTAACCTTTTCGATTCTGGTTTACCTCCCTCCTCAAATTCTCGCGCAATAAAATCATCATAATCAAACTCAGCCCCCTCAATTCGATACGATTCATTCTCAGCGTCCTCAGACCAACCGGTATTTTCACAAGCTCCACAATCAGGACAAGCACTTGCCTTCAATGGAACAACACTACCGCAATTAGGACATTCAGCTGGGGGCATTAATAATGCATAAAAAAGACCTAGTATCTCTTTGATCGCTTGACTGGCAATCGTCCTATCCAGCCAGGCTTTCCACGAGTTGACATGTCACAAAACACAACCGGATCAACACTCCAAATTGAAACTAACACGGGTAGTTGCTCCATATTTCGCCTGACTGCCTCCCAATTGCAATATGCATCACTGTCATCCACAAAATAATCAAAGCATTTCATCCCGCTTTTCTCCTCCGCAATAGTTATTTTACCTTGGTTCCATACCGTCTCACCAGTCCACACATAAGCCCGCACTACCTCTCTATCAATTAGCTTCACCCAAGCGTGATGACAAAGAGATTGATGACAGTGAAAATACTGCACATGACCCAACCTCTCACTCATATCACTCAAAAACTTAAAACACCCGTCAATATCACTGTCCGGATTCGGCAAACACTCACCAACAACCACAACCCAGCCATTTACCGGGTGCGAAACAAAAATCTGATCTCGATCAGCATCAGTCAGCCCTCTGCCATTTGCACATGGTTGTGGATCAACTAAACCTATCGAACGCGCAACATCCTCTGAATTACGAGACTTCACAGCTAACCAAGTCTTTGGTCGGCTAATTGTTAACGAACCAAGCCGGTTATGAACGCTCTGCGCAAAAGAAATCTCATCTAATCTTAATTGCTTCGCACGACGACAGCCCATTGAATAGAAAAGCGCAGCTATTACCCAAACTAAAAGAAACGGGCCTAGGATAAGTAACGCAGTCATTGTAAATAAATTAAAGAGAGGAAGATTCTGCACATCTTTAAGATATAGCGCAAATCCAATATTCCACCGTAAACTTCCATATTGAATTATCAAATGCTATTATAAATTCAATGACAATTATAACAGACGAACGCTGCACAATGTATGAAAGCCCCGGGCATCCTGAAAGGCCATTTCGAGTTTCAGGCTCAATAAAAAAAATAAAAGCGTTAAGTGAATTAAAAATTAACTGGATTAAACCGACTATTGCACCAACAGAAAAAGTACTCCTTGCCCATTCTAAAAATCATTTAAAAAGACTCAGCGAACCATATGATTTTGATGGCGACACAGCCTACCATAAGGACATTAAGGACCATGCACTCCGCGGGGTTGGAGGAGCACTTAAGGCCCTGGAATTAGCAATAGCAGGCAAACCACAATTCAGTCTACTACGTCCACCTGGGCACCATGCTACAAAGGATAGAGCAATGGGGTTTTGTTATTTAGGATCAGCTGCAATTGCCGCAATTCAAGCAAACTCCTGCGGATCTAAGCGAGTAGCCGTATTTGACTTTGATGTACACCATGGTAATGGCTCAGAAGATATTTTAGCAAATCGGGATGGAATTGAGTTTTTCTCAATCCATCAACATCCAGCATATCCAGGCACTGGCACAGAATCGTTCAATAACTGCCACAATTATACGGTACAGCCCAACCTTCCCCGTGAAGAATATAGAAAAACTGCAGAAAAAGCCATTGCAGACCTAATAGCATACAAACCGGATATTATTATCGCCTCAGCAGGTTTTGATGCATATGCCGGTGATCCCTTGTGTAACCAAAAGCTCAGCGCTGACGACTTTAATTGGTTTGGTAAAAAATTATCATCTATCGGTGTTCCACTGGTAAACTCCATGGAAGGGGGATACAGCAACGATTTACCAGATTTGATTATTGCGTATATAAAAGGATTACTAGGGAAGTAGAAATCAGTCGTCATCAAGATAAAGTCGATTTACATTCGCTCTGTGGCATATGAGTTCAAATTTGTTCGTACTGTCGAATTCTCCGAAACCGACATGGCCGGTATAGTTCACTTCTCGAACTATAGTAAATATATGGAGTCGGCAGAACACCGATTCTTTAGGTCTATTGGTTACTCAATTGTTACTAATGAAATCGACTCCCCGGTAGGTTGGCCAAGAGTACACGTAAGTTTTGATTTTAAAAAACCACTTTGTTTTGAGGATAATTTTGAAATTCATCTTCTCGTCGCAGAATTGAGATCAAAATCAATTACTTACCAATTTAATTTCAACAAAATTAACGAAAATGAACACGAACTTGTAGCAACTGGAAAATTAACTGTTGTTTGCGTATCGCGAACAAGTGATGGGACAATGAAAGCTTGTTCAATTCCAGAAGAAATAGCATCGAAAATTGAAATCGCTCCAGCTGAACTGCTGGAATCTTAAACTATGAGTAGTCTGCTTGGCATCGAATGCGGCGCCACGCATACCGTGGCATTGTTCGAGGAACAAAATAAAGTCATTCAATCGGAATTTGGTCCTGCCAACCTGAGGTTACTAAATAACAGGCAAATTAACGCCCACCTAAATAAGATTTCTAGATTTTTCCCTACCCCTAAAGCCTTAGCAATAGGAATGGCGGGCGTACGAACAGTAGATGATCAAAAACGTCTTTATAAAGCTGCTATTAAAGCATGGCCAAAAACCAAACATATTCTAACAACCAACGATCTCGAAACTGCACTTGCAGCCGATTCAAATCAAAAACAAATCCCAAGGGTATTGGTTTTAAGCGGAACCGGATCTTGCTGTTATGGAAAAGCGATTGACGGATCAACTACTAAAATCGGAGGTTGGGGACATATCCTAGGAGATAAAAGTAGTGGATACGAAATAGGCCTTCGCGCACTTAAGGCTTGTGTATTTTATTTAGATCGTGATGACACATGGTCCAAGCTTGGGCAGCGTATACTTTGTCGGCTTCAACTTAATTCACCTGACCAACTAATCGACTGGGCAGCCAAGGCCACCAAGCCTGAAGTCGCAGAATTGGCCAAAGATGTATTTAACGCCTGGTTAAAGCATGACAAAATTGCAGCCGATATTCTCAACGCAGCCGCCAGTACTCTTGCCAAAGATGCATGTGCTTGCGCAATCAAACTTGCTAAAAAAAACAGTACTGTTCGTTTTGTCCTTGCCGGAAGCGTATTACTTAAACAACCAAAATTTTCTGCTAAGGTCGCCAAGGAGATCCGTACTCTTCGCCCTGGATCACAGGTAGTAACTATAAAAAAAGAAAGTTACTGGGGAGGGCTTGAATTGGCCCGTCAAATGACAAAAATCCCAAAGCAACACGCATCCAATTCATCTTTAGAACCAGCCCGTTTAATCCCTGTACCAGACTTGGATCAACTTGGGCAGGCACAAACTGAACAACGAAACCAAAGATCATCCAAACTCGATCGAATGCCACTTCAAAAGGCAATAGAATTATTTCTAAACGAAGATAGCCAAATACCGGGTGCTATAAAGAAAGAGAAAACAAAAATACGGCAAATTATACTCTGGGTTGTTAATGCATTCAAAAATGGCGGACGGCTATTTTATATTGGTGCCGGTACAAGCGGCCGTCTTGGAATACTCGATGCCAGTGAATGCCCTCCGACGTTCCGCACTGACCCAGAACAGGTGCAAGGAATCATTGCCGGCGGATTCCCAGCGATATGTCAATCAATCGAAGGTGCAGAGGATGATGCAGATGCTGGAGCTCAGGCTGTTCAATTTCGAGGAATAAACGAATCCGATGTACTAATAGGGATCGCTGCGAGTGGCCGCACACCATTTGTATGGGGTGGAATCTGGGAAGCTAACAAACGCGGAGCAAAAACTGCGCTTCTATCCTTCAATCCAGAACTGAAATTACCAAATAAAAACAAACCAGACATCGTCATAAGCCCAAAAATTGGTCCGGAATTGCTTACAGGATCAACCAGATTGAAAAGCGGAACAGCAACTAAGTTGATTCTCAACATTATCACCACTATGGCAATGGTTCATACCGGTAAAGTGATTGGAAACCTTATGGTCGATCTTGACCCGTGCAACACCAAGCTGCGAGACAGAGCTATTCGAATCGTTCAACAACTTACTAATACAAGTAAGCCACAAGCTCGCAAGGCACTTGAAAAAACTAAGTGGAATATTAAGCCAGCTGTTGATAATTTGAATAAACTATAAACTTCATTTGAACCAAGTCTTCGGAATCAACGCCGCCTTAAGATGAATGGCTTCTCGATTCCACGCTGGCTCCGCATACATATAAGTCAAAATAGCGTCACCATTTTTAGTGAAAAAGCAATCGAGATTGGTATATTCCGCTTTTGGATTCTGGGCAATATTTCCCAATTTGCGCCAAGTCTTACCATTATCATTGGACACAGCTGCAGTAAGTGGAGTTCGCTCACCAAAATGATGATGCTTCGGTTCATACTTGCTATTGTTCCAAAACAACACCACCCGACTATCCCCCGGCAATCTACGTAGACATGTTCCAGATTCCCCACCCTCCAATCCACTGAAGGTAGCCTTACTCCAAGTCTTACCACGATCTTTGGAACGTGCAATGTAAGGACCACCTAACTGCGTACGCAAAGTCATTAATAACGACTCATCACTCAACTGAACCACTGAACCCTCCATAGCTCCGCGCTTGGGGAGGTCAATCATCAAGGATCGCAGCCAAGTTTCACCTTTATCATCACTATAGTAACAGCCTGCAGAATTTTTCTGGCTCCATTGATTACCAATCCCACCATGAAACGGCAGCAACAGTCGGCCGTCGCTTAGCTCCATAATACTGCTTGCACCTCCCTGCAATAACTGCCCTTGTGACTGCTTCCAAATCGGCGATAACTCTTCAAAAGTCTTAGCTTCATCTTTAGAAACAAAAACACACATAGTACTACTACTTCCTCCCTTGTGAGCCCTAAGTGCAATCAGAAATAATTCCCCGTCGCGAGTTCGCAATAATGCTGGCGCCTGTACATTCATATCACCCTTTACAACATCCACCAACTTTCGCGGCGAATGCCAAGTAAGCCCGTTATTTGAACTAATTTTAGACCAAATTGTACACACACCATGATCTCGTCCGGCCTCTTTCCCTCGATGATACTTATGATATACAACCATTAAACGACCATCCGACAAAGCGGCAATAGCCGCCGTATCACTACGCGGAGTATCGACTGTTGCAGGCTCGATAGTAACATGACGAATCTCTGGCTTATCCGCATAGCCAAAAGAAATAAATAAAATCAATGAAAGAACAAAAAAACAGATTCTCATATTCATAATCAAAAACTCATTGCAGGCACACATCATCCGTAAACAAATAAAACAATTCAATACAACAAACTGAATATTAAAAAAGCCGAGCTATCAGCTCGGCTCCCATAAAACATAACTCCTTTTGACTTAAAAGTTGGCGGTGAATCCAGCTCCAACTGTTCGCTCCCAACCCGGTATATGCAGGATCATTCCGGCAGGACGCGGTGCAGCCGGATTGGAATAATCCATATAACGCAAGTCCAAAGCGTTATTTGAGTAATCCTCATCGGTAATGTTTCTAGCGTACACAAATAGCTCCCAATTGTTGCGCTTGTAACCAATTCGAGCATTCAAAAGTGTATAGGCATCCTGCTCAGCGGTATTCGCCTCATCGAGCCAGTATTCACCAATCCCCTGAAGCTCCATATTAGAGTATAAGTTCCAAGGCAACTCAACATGAGCGGCCAAATTTGCCGTGTATTCTGGAACGAAGTTAATATCATTTCCACCAAACTCATAACCGGCCGCATGTGGACCAAGAACACCTCGCAAGACATTGTCGGAATAACTATCGAACTCCGCATTAATCACACCCAAGGCAGCACTTAAAGTTACAGTATCACTCACAGCTGCTTCAGCCTCCAACTCTAAACCATAACTACTAGCCTCAGAAGCGTTCACCATGTACGCCTCAGTCGGGTTCGTCGGATTTAGCCGATAAACCTGATAATTTTCAAAGTCACTATAGAAAACCGCAGCACGAGTGCTCAACCGGCCCCCATTCCAAGAAGCGAACCAACCAAGTTCGTAGTTCCATGATTCGGCAGAGTCATACTGAGCAGTATCTGAGGAACCTCCGTAGTAATTAAACCCACCTGATTGAAACCCTTTAGCAGCACTGGCGAATATAGTGTCACGTTCACTTAAGGCATAGGATAATCCAAATTTTGGCAACCAATCATCCCAATCATCATTCCCACTCACACTAGAAGCATTATTGCTACGATTGATTGAACGATCGCTATTCTGATAACGAGCACCAGTAGTAAACGTAATACCTTGCCCCACCATAAAATCACTCTCCCAAAATAACGCAACATCCTCTTCACTCATTGATGCAGTGGTATAGTCCGGAATAGGGCCTGGCAATTGACCAAACTGAGGATGTAATAGACCTTGAGGGTAAAGGGATCCAGAAACGTTATCAGTCTCCCGATCTGAGTAATAAACACCTAAAGACCAATTATAATTCTCACCTTCATCGGAACCTAATTTAATCTCTTGAGAAAACTGCTCTACATCAGGCTGGCTTACCCCAATCACAGGAAAAAAACCGATCTGCGGCATAATCATCGGAATAGCTGTGAAATCAAAGTCCTGTTGTAAATCCTGCTCCCAGCTTCGGTAGGCTGTAACCGAACTAAAATCGTACTGACTTCCATCAAAATCAGCAGTTAAAGCAAACGAATCAACATCACTATTTACATAGCCGTTAAAATCTCGATTTACCTTGTGAGGTCCAGCGTCAGTTAGAGGGTTATATGTCGGCATGAAACCGTCATCATAACGCTCAGTTGAACCTGTCAGCCGAATTGTCCACGGGGCACTTGGCTTAAGAACAAACTGCAGTCGTCCAGCGGTTGTCTCTCGGCTATCAATCTCCGAACCGGTCGACATATTGGTGATAAAACCGTCACGATCATTGTATAGACCACTAATACTTACCCCTATTTGCTCAGAGAGAGGACCACTGGCATTGAGCCTGTATTCCTGAGTGTTATGATCACCAAAACCCAATCCAGCACTACCTCCCCACTCCGAACCCGGCTGACGAGTGCTAATACTGAGCACCCCACCAGGGGCTACTCCAGCGCCAAAACGAGTGCCCTGTGGACCTCTTAAAAACTCAACTGCATCCACATCGTAAAGAGATAACCCGCGAGACAACATATCGGTATAAGGAACACCGTCAACATACATCCCTACCGCGGCTTGCCCAGCACCATAACTGTTCTCACGAAGACCTCGCACACTGAACTTTGGCATGCGAGTGTTGTTGGCATCAAAGACACTGAAGTTTGGAAGCGCAGTTTGTATATCACGCACTTCCTGTATTCCTCCGATCGTAATCATGTCCCCATTAAGTACTGTTACAGAACTTGATTCTTTATTGGCTGATTCCGAAATCACCATTACAGGCGGTAGTATATCATCAGCTTCATCCTGTGCGACAACAGGTTGATTGAATTCACAAAACAAACATAAGACTAACGGACTCAACACAAGTGCAATCCCATCTTTTCTGTATATTTTATTATACAACATAATTCCTAAATCTATATCATTACACTTCTTCAACATTATTTTTGTTACAAAAAATACTGTTTTAAAGATTACCCCTAGAGCAAGAGACAGAAATACATACAGTCAAAAAATATAAAAACAAGAAGGTTTGCTAACTGTTAGCGTTTTAAAATGTTTAATCTAAAAGTTTTTAAATCAAAATCTTTTTAAGAACATGGGCCTCCTCAACTCCAGTAAGACGAAAGTCCAGCCCTTGAAATTTATAGGTAAATTTCTCATGTTGAATCCCCAGCAACTGAAGCATTGTAGCATGAAAATCGTGAACAGTTACCACATCCTCAACAGCATTATAGCCAAAATCATCCGTATTACCGTAGCTTATACCTCCCTTTATCCCACCACCGGCCATCCAAAATGAAAAGCCCTTGATGTGATGATCACGCCCAGAGCCTTGAGCCATCGGTGTACGACCAAATTCACCACCCCAAACAACGAGGGTATCCTCTAGCATACCACG
Organism: Verrucomicrobiota bacterium; assembly: GCA_036166355.1. Taxonomy (GTDB): domain Bacteria; phylum Verrucomicrobiota; class Verrucomicrobiia; order Limisphaerales; family UBA1096; genus UBA1096. The sequence continues at coordinate 21,199 of JAYZHR010000161.1, forward strand.
ATCCTTTAAATCCTTAACCAAAGCAGCAGATGCTTTATCGACATGTTTTGCCGTCGTTAAAACTCCATTCTTAACTCCACCGTGATGATCCCACCCACGATGATAAAGCTGAATAAATCTCGTCCCACGCTCAGCTAGCCGCCTAGCAAGAAGACAATTACTAGCAAACGAACCATCACCTGGTTTTGCTCCATAAAGGTCAAATACATGCTTAGGCTCCTTGGCCGTATCAATTAACTCCGGAACACTGGCCTGCATCCGAAAAGCCATCTCGTACTGACTTATACGAGTTTCTATTTCTGGATCAACTACGGTCTTGTTTCGAATTTTGTTTATTGCATTGATAGCACTTATGACTTCACCTTGCCCCTTTTGATTCACACCCTTCGGATTACTAATATAAAGCACTGGATCACCGGTAGAATGAAAATGCACTCCTTGATATCTACTAGGCAAAAAACCACTATGCCACTGACGCGAAGCAATAGGCTGATCTTGCCCGCCACCACTGGAACTTAACACAACATAGCCTGGCAAGTTATCACTTCCATTACCCAATCCATAAAGCACCCAAGAACCCATACTTGGCCGGCCAGAGATTTGCGTTCCGGTATTCATGAAAGTATGAGCTGGGTCATGATTAATCTGCTGGGTGGTCATTGACCTAATAATACAAATATCGTCAGCAATACTTCCTATTTGTGGAAGTGCTTTCGAAATCAACTGACCCGACTTGCCATACTTCTCAAACTCATGCTGTGGACCTAAACACTTTAATTGTTTATTATTTTGCAACTGAGCAATCGGCTGACCATCCGTTATTGATTTCGGCATTGGCTTGCCATTCATCTCGGCTAACTTCGGTTTGTAATCAAGTGTCTCCAAGTGTGAAGGACCACCAGCCATACAAAGGTGAATAACCCGCTTAGCTTTGGGCGCGAAGTGTAAAGGATTCACCGCACCTGATCCCAACGGCAACGCTTCCTTAGCCAAACCACGATCCTTAAGTAATGAGGTTAAAGCGAGCGAACCAACTCCAACTGACACACCGTTCAAAAAAGAACGCCGATTCAATTGGTTTACGGATTGTTGATATAGATTCATTATTAAAATTAAAAGCGCGAGGTAGTTTCGTACAAGTTCATGATCGCACGAGATACCGAAGACCAAGCAGCAACCGCCTCGGGCTTTAACACATCAGCGACAGGCCATTGACCAGCAGTAGCAGCATGTTTAGCCACCTCAATATTGCCACTGTATTGTTCAAGCTGAGACTTGACTAAACCTAGCAAGATCGTCCGCTCCTCATCCAACGGCTTACGTGATAAAGCCCGCTTAAAAGCCCATTCTAAGCGAGCTTCATCTGAATCCCCACCGTTCTGTAAAATACATTCTGCAAATACTCGCGCCGCTTCAACATAAGTTGGGTCATTAAGCAAAACCAACGCCTGTTGTGGTGTATTCGAGCGCGATCTTTCTGCTGAACACTCCTCACGGCTCGGAGCATCAAAAGCCAACATACTCGGATGCAAAAACGTCCGACACCAAAATGTATAAAGACCTCGTCGATATTGATTTTCCCCGTTGTCGTGATTCCACTTACGTTTCGGAAAATTCAAATGCTTCCAGTAACCAGCTGGCTGGTAAGGCTTGGCACTATACCCACCGTTCTGCACAACCAATAAACCACTGATGCGTAATGCAGCATCACGCACCATCTCAGCATCCACACGAAACCGGCTTTGGCGAGCATACAATCGATTACCAGCATCAACCTCATCCAGTTTTGCACTAGAAATCGAAGCTTGCCGATACGCAGCAGAAGTCACCAGCAAACGTACGATATGTTTCATATCCCAATCATTTTCAACAAACTCTAAAGCCAGCCAATCAAGCAATTCAGGATGAGATGGCGGCTCGCCTTGCCCCCCTAAATCGTCTAAACGCGATGACAACCCTGTGCCAAAAAAGAGCTTCCACATTCTATTCACATAAGCCCGAGATGTCAGTGGGTTTCCTGAATCTACTATCCACTTAGCCAAATCCAAACGATCCGCTCGACCACCATCGGTACGTAATTTGTTTTTTGGCAAAAATGCCGGCACAGCAGGCAGCACTTCTTCCCCTGAGTCGTCCAACCAATTACCACGAGGGAGTATACGAGTCATGCGAGGCTTCTCGGTTTCAGTAATCAACATCGTTTTGACAGATTTCTCAACATTCGCCAAATTTTTGCGCAAACTATCCAATCGCCCACGCAACACACTTGTGGCAGGAGCCACATTAAAATAGTGGCTCAACAATATAGCCCGTTGTGGAGCTGATCGCTTATTAGCAGAAATTTTAATAGATTCTATAACCTTGTCTGGTAATTTAGGGTCTTCTTTCTTCTCCAACTTAAACAAAATTTCCTTCTCCCACTTCACTTGTTCGTCGGCAAGCTTTGAAAGATATTTCGGCTTAACCATAATCGGAGCTCCTGTTACGTCTTCTAAAGTCAATGCATTCACTATAGGCGCACCATCTGTTCCACCTATAGCGTTGCCGGGAATCAAGATAACTTTCATCATATCACTTACAGCCTCAACTTCCACCGTGTAAACCAAACTTTCCTCATTGTAAGCAGAGGCTCGAGGGTTCACCAAAAGATTATCTACCACTGCACGACCGTCTATATTCACGGAGAAATTACGATGATGACTCCCCCCCTTTGGTTCACGAACAATCAGCTGCAATTTATAACGACTGCCCGAATTCACTTTTAAAGTGATGGAGGCTGGCTCTTCAGCACGGCCATGAGTACTTAAAAGATTTCTCAAATCCACTTCTGCATGATTACCAGCATTCCCCTCCCCGGGGCTAAGACTACAAATAAACCCCTCAACCCCTCCGACACTTGGTTCGAAAATAACATTACCCGCTTTAACCGTAGTGTCTCCACCCAGATTTACTGAATAGACAAATTTACCGTCTAAATCTAATCCATTGGTTGAACGAAAGGTCCGTGCGTAACCTTTCGTCGTGTCAAACCCCATAAATTCCGCATCTCGAATTTGCTCGCGCAATGAAGACATTTCACTTTTTTGACTCTCAGACGGAAGTTTATAATTAGGGTTCTGCCGCCCTACAGCTGTCTCTTTTATATCCGCAAAGAAAGCAGCCATACTGTAAAAATCTCGAGTTGAAAACGGATCATACTTGTGATCATGACATTGTGCACAACCAAGAGTAGAACCTAACCAAACACCAGAAACATTCCTCACTCTATCTGCTGCATAAATTGCTCGATATTCCTTTGCTTGCGCTCCGCCCTCTTCAGTTGTCTGTAGTAAGCGATTGTATCCAGATGCAATTCGCTGAGTGACACTAGGCTCCTTCAATAAATCACCAGCTAATTGCTCAATTGTAAATTCATCGTATGGTTTATTGTTGTTAAAGGAATCAATAACATAATCTCGATAGGCAGAAACCTCTCTGACTGCGTCACTATGATACCCAATAGTATCAGCATATCTTACTAGATCCAACCAATGGACAGCCATCCTTTCACCGTAACGAGGATCATTAAGCAACTGTTCCACAAATTTTTCATAAGCCCCGGCCGACTTGTCGCTCAAAAACTGTTCTATCTCTTCTGGTAACGGCGGCATTCCAAGGAGATCATAATAAAGACGTCGAGCCAACGTCACACGACTTGGCATATCGGAAGGCTTAAGACCTGCCATTTCAATCTTATGCAACAGAAAGCGGTCAACATCATTGATTACGAATGATTCATCCTCGACCTTTGGAGGCGCTATTCGCTTTACAGGCTTATAAGCCCAATGCAAGTCATACTCAGCACCCTCAGCAACCCACTGGTTAATTAATGCTTTTTGACGAGCACTGAGTTTTTTTCCAGAATCTGGAGGTGGCATCAAATCATTTTCATCATCTGTAGTAATACGAGCAATCAGCTCGCTTTCAGAAGGTTTACCTGGCACTACTGCCGAGTAATCTCCCAAATCAACTAAAGCACCGTCACGATTATCAAGCCTAAGATCTGCTTTACGGTGACTAGAATCTGGTCCATGGCATGCAAAACAATTATCACTTAATAACGGCCGAATATCTCGAGCGAAATCAA